>NZ_JAATTW010000001.1:0-405789 GCF_013414205.1 Pseudoalteromonas sp. MIP2626 | reverse complement strand
CTAGAGGCCTAGGACACCGCCCTTTCACGGCGGTAACAGGGGTTCGAATCCCCTTGGGGACGCCACTTACTTATTTTTAATAGGGAAGTGCAGTGTTATTAAGAAAGCTTGCCTGAAACAAGTCTAAAAATTCAGTTGTCCTAGTGACACATTTATGTGTCCCCATCGTCTAGAGGCCTAGGACACCGCCCTTTCACGGCGGTAACAGGGGTTCGAATCCCCTTGGGGACGCCACTTACTTATTTTAATAGGGAGTGCAGTGTTATCAGAATAAAGCTACAAATTAATATCCTCATTTCATACTTCATTTTTATATCAATCTATTTACACTTAGTTACAAAACCAAACCTATAATCGCTCCATATTCCTTGTTGTACTTTTAATTAGTCTTTAAACTCATTGAGTTAATTTAAATATGGACTAAAAAATGAAACTCACAAAAATTGCACTTGCTGTTTTACTTGCATCAGGGTTAGTTGCATGTAATAGCTCAACTCAAGCTGTTGATAAAAATATTATTACAGAAGCATCAATCCCAGGCGTTACACTTATTGAATTAGTGAAATCAAACGCAGGTGAAATCAACATACCGTATAAAAAATATAAACTAGATAACGGTTTAACTGTAATTGTGCATGAGGATCATTCAGATCCCTTAGTACATGTAGATGTAACTTACCATGTTGGTTCTGCACGCGAAGAGTTGGGTAAGTCAGGCTTTGCTCACTTTTTTGAGCATATGATGTTTCAAGGCTCAGAGAATGTTGCTGATGAAGAGCATTTTAAAATAATCTCTGAAGCAGGTGGTACTTTAAATGGTACAACTAACTCAGATAGAACAAATTATTTTGAAACAGTACCAGTAAATCAACTAGAAAAAATGTTGTGGCTAGAAGCCGATCGAATGGGCTTTTTACTCGATGCTGTAACCCAAGAAAAATTTGAAGTACAACGCGAAACGGTAAAAAATGAGCGCGGTCAACGTGTTGATAATCGTCCCTATGGTCGCTTAGGTGAGCGTATAGCACAAGCAATGTACCCAGATGGGCATCCGTATTCTTGGCCTGTAATTGGTTTTATGGATGATTTAAATCGCGTAAACGTGAATGACTTAAAAGCATTCTTTTTAAAGTGGTATGGTCCTAATAATGCAACGCTTACTATTGGTGGCGATATCAACGCTAATGAAATACTGCCATTAGTTACTAAATACTTTGCACCAATTCCAAAAGGCCCTGAAATCCCTACAGTAGAAAAAACAGCTGTAACACTCAATGCTGATAGATATATTTCAATGGAAGATAAGGTACATTTACCTTTATTAAGTATGAGTTTCCCAACTACTTACGCTCGCTCTGAAGATGAAGCACCACTGGATATACTTGCAGAAATATTAGGTGGGGGGAACAATTCATTACTATACAAAAATCTAGTTAAAAACCAGCTTGCAGTTCAAGCAAGTGCAAACCATCCATGCCAAGAGTTAGCGTGTTCAATTAGTATTTATGCTTTACCTAATCCAACAGCAGGAAAAACGTTAGCTGATATGGAAAAAATCATTCGTGATTCATTTGTAGAATTTGAAAAACGTGGTGTTACACAAGACGATTTAGATAAAGTAAAAGCTAAAATAGAATCAGGTGCTATTTTTGGTCTGCAAAGTGTATCAGGAAAAGTCTCTCAACTAGCCGCATCTGAAACGTTTACAGGTAACCCAAACTCAGCTAAAGATGAAATTACACGTTATAACAAGGTTACAAAAGCCGATGTTATGCGTGTTTTTAATCAATATATCAAAGGTAAACCTGCCGTTATTATGAGTGTTGTGCCAGAAGGGCAAACTCAGCTAATAGCAGCTCCAGATAATTTCACACCTAAAACGCATGATTTTGGTGGCCCGTCTACAACCTCTGCTGATGATTTAGTAGCGAGAAGAGCTGTTGATACGTTTGATCGAAGTGTACATCCAGTAGCAGGTACAAATCCTGCTGTGGATGTGCCTGCACTTTGGCAAGCTAATACTGCAAACGGTATTAAAATATTAGGTACTCAAAGTACAGAAACGCCAACGACTGCTATTTTCATTAAAGTTCCGGGTGGCTTGTATAATGAACAAGCGAGTAAAGTGGGTTTATCGTCAATGACCGCATCGTTAATGAGTGAGGCTACGCAAAACTACACCACAGAGCAAATGAGTAACGCGCTTGAAAAGTTGGGTAGCCAAGTAAGCATATACACTGATAAAACACATACAAATGTATATGTTTCTAGCTTAACTAAAAATCTAGATGCAACATTAAAGCTTGTAGAAGAAAAGTTATTTAAACCGGCATTTAATGCAGATGACTTTGAGCGTAATAAAAAGCAAATCATTCAAAATATTCAACATTCAATGAAGGATGCTGGGTATTTAGCCTCTAATACGTATAGCAAATTACTATACGGAAATAACATAGCTTCACTACCAGGTAGTGGTACTGTTGAAAGTATAGAAGCCATTACGCTCGATGATGTTAAAGCTTTTTATAATGCAAATTTTAAACCGCAGGGTGCTCAAGTTATTATTGTTTCTGATTTAAAAGAATCAACAATTGAACCTAAAATTAAAGCGGCACTTACAAACTGGCAGGGCAAAGGTTCAAGCGTTGATTTGGATTTTTCTGAGCCAAAAGTACAAACAAACGTAATTTATCTTGTAGATAAACCTGGCGCACCGCAATCAGAAATTCGTATTGGTAAGCGTGGCATGGTTGAAGATATTACCGGTGAGTTTTTTAAAGCTAATTTAATGAACTTTGCACTGGGTGGCACGTTTAACAGTCGTATTAATCTAAATTTACGCGAAGATAAAGGCTACACTTATGGTGCTCGCTCTCATTTTTGGGGTGATAAAATATCTGGTGGCTTTACTGCCTCTGCAGCAGTAAGAGCAGATTCGACTGCTGCGTCTATTACAGAGTTTACCAACGAGCTTAATAATTATGCTCAAAATGGTGTAACAGACGAAGAGCTTATGTTTATGCGCAAAGCTATTAATCAAAAAGATGCGCTTAAATACGAAACACCTAATGCAAAACTTGGCTTTTTAGCACAAATATTAGAGTTTGATTTAAAACCTAGCTTTGTAAAAGAAAGAAATGAAATTGTTAGTAGTATCAGCAAAGGAGAAGTTAACGCCTTAGCTAAAAAACATTTAAACACTAAAGAGATGGTTTATTTAGTTGTTGGTGATGCCAAAACATTGCGCCCTGAGCTTGAAAAGTTAGGCATGCAGGTGATTGATTACAGTTTATAACTGTTAAGATTAATCGATTAAAAACAAAAAGCCGCTAAAAGCGGCTTTTTTGTTCTATTCAGTGCCAATAAAGCTGTTAATAGCTATTATAAATATAAACGTCCAACTCATTAGGAGGTTATATA
Organism: Pseudoalteromonas sp. MIP2626; assembly: GCF_013414205.1. Lineage (NCBI taxonomy): Bacteria > Pseudomonadati > Pseudomonadota > Gammaproteobacteria > Alteromonadales > Pseudoalteromonadaceae > Pseudoalteromonas > Pseudoalteromonas sp. MIP2626. The sequence continues at coordinate 402,369 of NZ_JAATTW010000001.1, read as the reverse complement.
TGGCAAGTGGATGGGCACGAGAAGGTGCAGTTCAAGATCAAATAGACGCAAGTGTTAACGATGCTGTTCAGTACGCTCGCAGTAATTTGGCTTCAGGCTCAAGTGCTGAGTTGTGCGAAGAATGTGATGCTGCTATCCCTCAAGCGCGTAGATTGGCGTTACCCGGTGTTCGCTATTGCGTTACATGCCAGCAAGCAATAGAAGGTAAGAGCGCAACAGCAGGAGCTTTTAATCGCCGAGGTAGTAAAGACAGTCAACTGCGCTAAAAAAGGTGCTAAAGCACCTTTTTTAATTTAAAAATACTTGTTTAGATACAAATTTAAAAACGAGTCATATCTTCTTTTTTCTGAATAAGCTCAATTGCATAGCCATCGGGGTCTTTTACAAAAGCAATTTCAGTGCTGCCGCCTTTTACCGGGCCAGGCTCACGACTCACATTACCACCGGCTGCTTTAATATCGGCGCAGGTTTGGTAAATATCGTCAAACTCAATTGCAATATGTCCATAAGCATTGCCTAAGTCGTAACTGTCTTGATCCCAGTTATAGGTTAGCTCTAATACCGTATTGTCTTTTTCGTCTCCGTAACCAACAAAGGCTAAGGTATAACGATATTCTTCGTTATCTGCACGGCGTAACTCTTTCATCCCAAGTACTTTGGTATAAAATTCGATTGATTTTTCTAAATCAGCAACACGTAACATAGTGTGTAATAAACGCATTTAAGCACCCTTGGATTGTCTTTAAATTTAAAAATACTGTTACAACATGGCTAAGGCTGCGCAAAATAGCGCTTATTATAAAAGTAAGCTAAAACTCATTTTTATAATATATCTCCTGTTTGCTTAGCAACTACTTTGGCAATACACAAAGTAAAGCACTGCAATTTGAGACTCAAAATATAATTGTGTATTCAGCGCAGGCCTCAAAATATAACAGTAGTAAGTCTTGATGCACATTCTATGGCTTTCATATAGATTTGCAATACATCTAGGTTGCACAACCTCTTAAACAACTTCACTATGGCATTTATTTAGCGTGCAGAATCTAATTGCTCTGTTTCTACTAAGGCGCAAGCTTAGTTGAGGTATTAAAAGCAATAAAAACACCTGGTGAAGCTTAAAGTAGGTACAGGTACAGTCATAAATACAGCTATACTAGAGCAAGTATGTGCAGTGGGTACCGATTTTATAGGTACAACTGCTACTTAACCAAAATCACTCAGCGAACTTGTTAACTGTAATGTGCCTGTATTACCCGATGTTTTTAATACCGTGATATTATGGCGTTAAAATACAGCTTTGATGAGCAAAAACACTTTGCGCCATCTTTGTGTGATGGTATTGATTTTTTATCGGCTGTATTTTTTTGCTCTGTTAGTTTTTGCCGTAACAGGCGTTGCTAAAAAGGGTGAGTAGAGCAACAAAACTGGCGAGCAATTACAGATGCTTGTATAAAAGCTTTAAAACAGTAAGGAACCAATAATGAATTATTTAGCTACAACTATTCAACCCGGCGTTATAGTTGGCGATGAAGTTAGTGCGGTATATAAGCATGCCCGTACAAATCAATATGCATTACCTGCAGTTAACGTTGTTAGTACCTCGTCTATAAATGCAACTCTTGAAGCCGCGCAAACAATGAAGTCACCGGTTATCATTCAACTTTCAAATGGTGGAGCGCAGTTTTTTTGTGGTAAGGGCCTGTCGCTACCTGAGCACCAAGGGGCTGTACTTGGCGCGGTTAGTGCTGCTAAGTATGTTCATTCTGTTGCTAAGCATTATGGTGTAGCGGTTATGCTGCATACCGATCATGCTTCAAAAAAATTACTACCTTGGATTGATGGTTTATTAGATGAAGGCGAGCAGCATTTTGCACTTACTGGCAAGCCGCTTTTTAGTTCGCACATGATCGATCTTTCAGAAGAATCTTTAGAAGAAAACATTGAAATATGTGAACGTTACTTAGCGCGCATGGCAAAAATAGGCATGACCCTGGAAATTGAACTAGGGTGTACCGGTGGTGAAGAAGACGGGGTAGATAACTCACATCTCGATAGCTCTGCGCTTTATACTCAACCAGAAGATGTAGCTTACGCTTACGAGCGCTTAAGTCGTATTAGTCCAAACTTTATTATAGCGGCGTCATTTGGCAATGTTCATGGGGTATATAAACCGGGTAATGTTGTGCTTACTCCTACTATATTAAAAGACTCACAGGCCTATGTAGCAAAACAATTTGGCTTAGAGCATAACGCAATCAATTTTGTGTTTCATGGCGGTAGTGGCTCTGAGTACGATAAAATTGCAGAGTCGTTAACATACGGCGTAGTAAAAATGAATATCGATACAGATACGCAGTGGGCGTGTTGGAACGGTATTTTAAGTTATTACCAAGACAAACAAGCGTATTTACAAGGGCAAATTGGTAACCCAGATGGGGACGACAAGCCTAATAAAAAATATTATGACCCTCGCGTATGGCTTCGTCATACAGAGCAACATATGGCTGCAAGACTAGAGCAGTGTTTTAACGATCTAAATTGTGTAAATCGGTACAGCTCATAAAAATAGCTTGTTAGTAAGCTAAGCAGAGTTACCAGGTGTTTTAGGCTCAACAGATCTGTTGAGCCTTTTAATATTAATAACACTATTTTCTATGGCTAAATTATTTACTCGCTAAATAAAATACAGCTAAGCATTAAAATAGTAATTCAAAAATTATCTCAATAACGCTTTATACAGCAGCAATGCCTAGCGACACTGCTGCCCAGTATAAAGACTATAACCAAAAAATGCCTTACTTCTTAACCTTGCCTTTAAGAACATAGATCTCGCCATCGAAGCTTCCCTGAATCGTCAATCCTTGTCCCGCTAACTCTTTGAGATACTCAATATGATCTTCAGTGATATGCTGCCCCGGAACCAACAGTGGGATGCCAGGTGGATATGGCGTAACTAAACCGGCACAAATGCGGTTGTTGCTTTTGCTAATAGGCACAGATTCACGCTCACCATAAAAAGCATCGCTTGGAATACAAGCTAGGTCAATGGCAGGCAAATTCTCCGGCAAGCGGGAGCGACGCGTCGATGTTGAGAGCTTCACCTTACCGCTGTCGAGTTTTTTTAATGCATTGTACAGACGAATGATCTTCGAGCGTGTGCCTCCAAGCGTAAGTAAAACCAAGATAGTGCTGTGGGTGTATTTTTCTATTTCTAGCCCAATTTCATCCAGCAGGAATTTATGAATATCCTTTAATGAATAAGGCAATTGACTAATATCGATGAGAATTTTTAGTGGATCATGGCCCATATTGTCTCCGCTAAAATGCGGGAATATTTCCATAAAGTCTTGCTTACCAAGCACTTTAATATGGTTGAGCGAGGCCATTTGTTGTTTAAATTCTTCCACATGTTTTAACAAGGCATTGAGCAGCTTATAGCCTTCCATTTCTAACTGCTTTTGGCACACGTCAAGCGACGCTATAAGCTGATACTTCGGCGATGTGCTGGCGTAAATACTGTAAATCTCTCGAAAAAAATCGGCATCAAAATCAGGATCGTTAATATGAATATAAGACGCCTGAGAAAACGCCGATACCACTTTATGCGCAGAATGGGTGATATAGTCAGCCCCAGCATGAATGGCAGAATAATAGCGTAAGCTGGGATGAAAAAGGGAGTAAGCAAACCACGCTTCGTCAATAAACACTTTAATACCATGTTGATGGGCAAAAGCTACCACTTGTTTCAGATCGCTAAGTAAGCCATCGTAAGTGCAACCAGTGAGAACCAGCAATTTTGCATCGGTATTTTGCTCGATCGCCTGCTTTATGTCGGCCAACGAAGGTGGCGCAAAAATCCCATATTTAGGATTTAAAATACTCGATAAATAAATAGGAAAACTAGCTGATTGCAATATGCCATAGTGCACAGACTTATGACAATTTCGATCGATGATTACTTTATCGCCCTTGCGCAGCAGGGTCTGTAAAATGATTTTATTTGAGGTAGATGAACCGTTCGTAACGAAATAGGTATGCTTAACTTCAAACGTTGCCGCTGCTGATTCTTGAGCACGGCCAATGGTATTGGTACTGTCTGACAATGAACCTAACGAATCGACTGAAACCGACAGGTCGCCAACAAATACATTGCGGCCATAAAACTGATAAAAATCTTTGATATAAGGAGAGTTTCTAAAGCTAGAACCGCCGCTATGGCCAGGCGTGTGCCATGAATCGTTTGCTTCGCCAACATAACGGCGATATGCCGTCCAGAATGGGGTTTCTCCTCGATCATCGAAGTCGTTGATCATATAACCTAAAATTGCTTCAGGGTCAGAAATCACCTCATCTTTAAAAAAGAAAGACTCAATTTCCCCCGACTCGTTGACTATTTCTAACCCTTTAGTGTCGTCGCCGATAACATATACAGGCAACTCGATACGGATCCCTTTTAACTGCTCGATAAAGCGACTATATGTTCGCTCGCCCTTGTTGTGTACATCCCAACTGAGAACAACAGCTTGAATATCACCATCTTCCTCTACATATTCCAACGCTTGCTTCAGATCAAGACATTCAATTATGTCGATATGAACATCATTTCGCTCAAAGTTAGGGATCGTTTTCGACAGATTCGTAGAAAGCTCTTGCAAGATGATAGGGTCTTGTTCAATTAACAAGATACGAAGTAAAGGTAACATAGGCGTTTTCGCAATAAAATTTCATAATGTTTAGTAGCATAACCAAAGGATTGATACTTGTGAAATTAATAGTTTGAAAATGCGCCAATAATTACGCAAAATCACGAATAAATAGATTTTATTTAAATTGACTTACAAGGTATGAAAAATCAAAGGTGACTAAAGTCAGGCACCTACTTTAATAAACAAAAAGTAATACTGGAATGCGCATTAATTATTGAGTTGAAGTAGCTCATATCTGACTTACAGCTATGAGCGAGAAGCGGACAGTGATAAATTTATGATGTATGAATTCAAGATTTGCCCCCCATTGGTCACATTGATTTTCAGGACACTGTGGTTTTTCCTAACAAAAACCCATGAATTAAATTATTGTAAATAGTGTAAGAGCCGTATAACAAGTCACTCCACTCGGATAAATTACTCGCTTCGCTCCCAATTTACCGGTGAGCAAAGCGTTATGTGCTTTTTACTAAAGTAAGGTAGTTTCATTTACAATATCAGAACCTTATTCTTAATAAACGGTTTGGTTTTTTCCGTTACCTTTTGCTTTATATAAATTCATATCAGCCTCCTTGATGGCAGCATCCAGTGTTTCCGTTATTAATATTTCTTTAATACCGGCACTAATCGTAAAATATACTGTTTTATTATCAATAACCATCGGTGATGACTTCAGTGTATTATGAATTTTTTCAACCAATTTGAACGCGCCCTCTTTATTTGTGTTCTCTAAAACAATTAAAAACTCTTCACCGCCCCAACGTGAAACTATATCGCTGCTACGACACGTTTTATTGAAAATATTAGCTATATATTTAAGTGCTTCATCGCCGACCTGATGCCCATACTGATCGTTTGTTTTTTTAAAGTCATCAATATCAACAAGAATGATTGCAACACCATCCTTATCATTTTTCGCAATAGCGCTTTTAGAAGCTAGTTCTTTCATAGCGTGTCGTCGGTTAGGTAAATTTGTTAAAGGGTCTGTTGTTGCTAGTTCTTCATTTTTTTTAGCTAATAAAGTTAATTTTTTGATATGTGTTTCTCTAAATAATTCATAAAAGCCACTTAACAATGCCACTATGGCAAAAGAAAAGGTAATTCTTAATACATATTTAGGTGAGCTATAGTCATAAAAATCCAAATAACTATTTAAAGTAAAAGCAAGTATGACACCAATGATAAACACAATAATATTAATTATGCCTACCCTTAATCCACTGATGAAAAAAGTTACCGGTGAAACAATAAATATCCAAATAGGGCCTGTTCCATCAACTCCACCTGTAACAACCAAATAAAACATTAAAATATAGAGGGTGTATAAAATTATTGCAGCGGATACTTGTTCTTTTTCAGGAGTAAACAACGGAGAAATAAATAGCAAGGAAGAGGCAAAAAACAAAGACGATATTAGAAGAATAAAAAATAATAAATATTCTGTATTTAAAAAAGCGATAACCGACATTAAAGCTGTTGTTATAAGCCCAACAATGGCGAATAATTTAAGTATAAATTTTCGTTCCGATAAAGCTGAGTAGATTTCAAGATTGCTTATCATATTCTTATCCCTTTTGACAATATATAATTCCATTTTTTACTTTGCGTGAAAACATTGAGCTAATCAATTTAGTACATGAATCGGCGCTAAATATCGCACGATGAAAGCGCTTACATTTAATGTATATTAAATAGATCTATTCGAATTGACCAGAATATAATAAGCTAAAATAAATTATGGAAGTTGCTTCTGTTCCGACCTGAAATAGGTTGACGGTTTTAATTAAAGACTAGTAGTTTTTGCTCCTGGCCTTTTTTGTGCACTTTGCTTGGGGTTTTCATTCCCAAACTTAAATGTGGTCGTATTCCATTGTATATGAATATCGATTCTACAACGAGTTGCTTTAAATCTTCAATATTACGACATTTATACAATAAACATTCTTGTTTCAATATACCATTAATTCTCTCTGCCAGTGCATTTTGATAGCAATCATCAGCTGAGGGTAATACCACTATTATCCAACACTGTTTGATAAACCTGTGAACAATATTGTAACCCTCTATCTGAATGATGAATAACGCGGTAAGTCGGGCTGTTTCTAGTAAACTCATCATTTTTTTCGGATGGCGTGGCTTCGCTACTTATCCGGCTACCCTGTACAGTAACGTTAAAAGGTAGGTTGGTTAAGCCGAAGGCGCCACCCAACAAAGTTTCAGATTCACGCCTTGAAGGCCCGTTAATGGCACACATGGGACTGTCAGATTTAATCGAGTCTTATTAGCTGCTTTTTATTCTTCGGTCTTTTCTTTAAATTCACATAAATCTTCGATGATACAACTGCCACACTTAGGTTTGCGCGCCACGCAAGTATAACGCCCGTGCAATATAAGCCAGTGGTGTACATCAACCTTAAATTCTTTAGGGACTACTTTTTCAAGCTTTTGCTCAACGGCTACAACATCTTTACCCATGGCGAGTTTAGTACGGTTAGAAACACGAAATATATGCGTGTCTACGGCGATTACAGGCCAGCCAAAGGCTGTGTTGAGTACTACGTTTGCGGTTTTTCGGCCAACGCCAGGTAGGGCTTCTAGTGCTTCTCGGTTTTCGGGAACTATGCTGTTGTGTTCATCCACCAAAATTTGGCACATTTTATAAACGTTTGCCGCTTTAGAATTAAATAAGCCGATGGTTTTTATATAATCTCGAAGTGTATCGTGCCCTAAATCTAAAATGGCTTGTGGTGTGTTAGCCACAGGGAACAGCTTTCGAGTGGCTTTATTAACGCCTACATCGGTTGCTTGCGCTGAGAGCGTTACAGCGACAAGTAACTCAAACGGGCTTGAGTATTCAAGCTCGGTTTCTGGGTGCGGGTTATCATCGCGTAAGCGAGTAAGAATTTGGTGGCGTTTTTCTTTATTCATATTACTTAAGCGCACACCTTATTAATGTGCGCTTTTCCTATTAAGTTAAGCTAGTAACACGAGCACGAGGGCCTTTTTCAGGCTCTGGTGGGGTAACTTGTTTTGACTTTATTTGTGCGTCAATTACATTTTTAGCGGCAATAAGTAGCCCAAGACCTAAAAAGGCACCCGGTGGTAAAATTGCGAGTAAAAATTGATTATCAAAGCTAAATACTTCAATGCGCAGGCTTTGCGCCCAAGGGCCAAGTAACAAGTCGGCGGCATCAAATAAAGTGCCTTGCCCAATTAGCTCTCGCATTGCGCCTAAAACAACAAGCACAATCATAAAGCCCAAACCCATCATTAGCCCATCAAACGCTGATAAGTGAACTGGGTTTTTAGACGCGTATGCTTCAGCGCGACCAATAATGGCGCAGTTAGTAACAATTAACGGAATAAAAATACCTAACGATTGATAAAGGCCATAGGTATAAGCGTTCATTAATAGCTGCACTATAGTTACAAAGCCAGCAATAATCATAACAAATACCGGTATACGAATATCTTTAGGTACCCAGTTTCGCACTATTGATACACTAATGTTAGAACCTACTAAAACAAGCAGTGTAGCCAGCCCTAAGCCAAGTGCGTTAGTAATTGTAGACGTAACAGCAAGCAGTGGGCAAAGGCCTAATAGCTGTACTAGGGCAGGGTTGTTGACCCACATACCGTCTTTATATAGTGTTTTTAATTCACTCATTTAGTTACCTCTACACATTCGGCATTAGGTGCTGCAAAAATAGCATCAAATTCACTTTGAGCAAATAATACGGCATTTTTTACCGAGCCAACCACAGCGCGAGGTGTAATGGTTGCACCGGTAAATTGATCAAACTGGCCACCGTCTTTTTTAACCGCCCAACGTGCATCGCTACTGCTTTGTACAGTTAACGTTTTAAAGGTAGTGATCCACGGTGATTTTTTAACTTCTACTTTATCGCCAAGCCCAGGGGTTTCTTCGTGCTTAGTGGTACGCACACCGGCAATACTACCGTCACTTAAAACCGCGGTTAGTAAGTTAATATCACCACTGTAACCACTTGGCGTTACGTGCCTTACAATAAGTGCTACAGGTTCATTATTTTTACGGGCACGGTAAACTATTTGATTAGCGTAAGGGCCTAGTCGTTCATCTGAAATAATAACGCAATCTGTTGATAGCTCGTTGTCGTAAGTACTCGGGTCGAGCACTTCTTGTAATTGCGAAGTAAGGTGCAATAGCTCTTGCTCTGCTATTTTATCGGCGGTAAGCATATTAATAGAGGCAACCAGCCCTGTGGTCACTAATGCAAAAGCAGTTAAAATAGCGCCGTTTTTAGCCATAGAGGATAGTATCATTTTGCTGCTCCGTGGCCATAAGTGCGCGGCTGTGTGTAGTAGTCAATTAAGGGAACAGCAATATTGAGCAGTAATACACTAAAAGCAACAGCATCGGGGAAACCACCAAAAGTGCGAATTAAATACACTAATAAGCCAATTGCTGCGCCATAAATTAAGCGCCCTTTATTGGTTGTGGCAGCCGACACCGGATCGGTAGCAATAAAAAATGCAGCCATCATAGTGGCACCACTTAATAGATGAAATATTATACCGGGCTCTGTACCGGGCGCCGCTATATAACCTATGCCACTGCACAGTGCTAAGCTTGCAATAAAACTTACTGGGATATGCCAGTTAATTATTTTTTCTTTTAAAAGGTATAAACCACCGGCTAAAAAGCCTAAGTTAACCCACACCCATCCATGTCCAGCCCACTCATTAAATATCGGCTTTTGCATGCTTTCGGTTACGGTTAAACCATGAGCAATATCTGTTTTAATAGTGTCCAGTGGGGTTGCCATAGTAATGCCATCTATACCTGCACGTACTTGATCTAAACTAAAACCGGTGGCAGTAAAGTCGGTAAAAACAACCTTAAGCTGCTCGGTAAAACCAATCGGAGTATTTAATAACTCGGTAATTGGCATCCACGCGGTCATTTGTACCGGAAACGAAATTAATAATAATACATAAGCGGCCATAGCAGGGTTAAATAAATTAAACCCTAAACCACCATAGAGCTGTTTAACTATAACGATGGCAAATAAACAGCCAATAATAACTATCCACCAAGGAGCTAATGGCGGAATACTTAATGCAAGTAGTACTGCGCTAAGCCACGCACTGCCATCACTTAACGCAGGCCAAACGGGGCGTTTGCGAAGTAGCATTACTGCAGCTTCAAATACACTTACAGCAATCAGCGCTAATATGAGCTGAATAAGCACACCTGTACCAAAAAAGATGAGCTGAGCAATTAGCCCAGGAATACACGCAGCAATAACGCAAAGCATTAATCGGGTTAACGATTTATGGCTATGGCTGTGAGGCGAACTGGCCATGGTTAATTTCACGACTGATCATTTCCTTCTTTTTGAGACTTTTTGGCTTTTGTGCGGGCAATAGCAGCAGCTACTGCGGCTTTTTTCTTGTCATCGTTCGCTTTAGGCTCGTCGGCTTTAGGGCTAGATGCGGCGTCGTTATTCTCAACAGCGCTCGTTACTTGCGCATCATCAGTTGTATTTTCAGCATCGGCTAACGCTTTAGCGGCCTTTTTCGCTTTGGCGCGAGCAATGGCTGCGGCTACAGCAGCTTTTTTGTCATCTACGGGCGCATCGTTTTGCGGTGTATCGTCAGTTGTACTTTCAGCATCGGCTAACGCTTTAGCGGCCTTTTTCGCTTTAGCGCGAGCAATGGCAGCGGCTACAGCTGCTTTTTTGTCATCAACGGGTGCATCGTTTTGCGGCGCATCGTCAGTTGTATTTTCAGCATCGGCTAATGCTTTAGCGGCTTTTTTCGCTTTGGCGCGAGCAATGGCTGCGGCTACAGCAGCTTTTTTGTCATCAACAGGGGCATCGTTTTGCGGTGTATCGTCAGTGGTATTTTCAGCGTCTGCTAGTTGCGCGGCTTTTTTCGCTTTAGCGCGAGCTATGGCAGCGGCTACAGCTGCTTTTTTGTCATCAACAGGTGCATTGTTTTGCGGCGCATCGTCAGTGGCATTTTCAGCGTCTGCTAGTTGTGCGGCTTTTTTCGCTTTAGCGCGAGCAATAGCAGCAGCTACGGCTGATTTTTTATCATCAGGGCTTGCTGGCTCATCACTTTGTGCTTTTTGCTCTTTATATTGTCGAGCTTGTTCTTTACGCAATGCGCGTTCTTTTGCTACTTCGCTATTATCAGGTTCAAGTGCATCGCCTTGTTGCTTTTTAGCTTTAGCACGTGCAATAGCAGCGGCTACGGCTGATTTTTCATCGCTATTAGCTGATTTGCTTTTAACTCTTGCTAAAGCATCGGCTACTTTTTGTTTTTCGTCTGGTGTTTTAACTGCAGGTTTACGTTTATGGCGATTTTGTCGCTCAGCTTGTTCGCGATCAAGGCGCTCTTTTCGCGCATCAAAACGCTCTTTAGCACGATCTGCTTTAATTTTTTCTGCCTGCTGCTCTTTTATTTCTACTTTGGCTACCCGGTAATACTGCACTAGTGGTATTTCACTTGGGCAAACGTAGGCACATGCACCGCATTCTATGCAGTCAAATAAATTATGTTCTTGTAGTTTGTCGTATTCTTTTGACTTAGCAAACCATTGTAATTGCTGAGGTAATAAAGAAGCAGGGCAAGCATCTGCACAGGCGCTACAGCGTATACAGGCTTTTTCTGGACCGGGCTCTGCAAGCTCTTTATGATCGGGCGCAAGTATACAGTTAGTGGTTTTTACCACGCCAATACGAATTGTTGGCAGGGTAAAGCCCATCATTGGGCCGCCCATAATTACTTGTTGTTGTGGTACAGGTGAAAAACCTTGGCAATCGAGCAAGTGCTTTATTTCGCTGCCTAATAAAGCCCATACATTCCCAGGTTTATGAATAGTATTACCCGTTACTGTGACTACGCGCTCAATTAAGGGTTTACCTTCATAAACGGCTTGTTGTATAGCAAATAAAGTACCGGTGTTATGTACCAGTATACCAACATCTGCCGGAATACCATTATTAGGCACTTCGCGATTAGTAAGCAGTTTAATAAGCTGTTTTTCGCCACCAGAGGGGTAAATAGTGGGCACTTTTTGCACCAATATTAAGCTGTTATGCTCCGCTGCTTGTATCATTGCAGCAATCGCTTCTGGTTTGTTGTCCTCTATTCCCACTAGGCATAACGTAGGATTGAGCAGTTGTTGCATTAGCTCAATACCTTGCACAATTTGCTTGGCATGCTCGCGCATTAGCATGTCATCAGCTGTTATATAAGGTTCACACTCAACCGCATTAATAATTAAAAATTCGATAGGTTGCTTGGTATCGGCTTTAACATAAGTTGGAAAACCAGCGCCCCCCATACCACTAATGCCCGCTTGATGAATAATATTAATAAGTTCATCGTGGCTTAGCGTTGCTGGGTTTTTAATTGGGTTAAGCTCGCACCATAAATCTTTACCATCGGGTTCAATAATTACACTCAGCTCAGGCAGGGCAGAAGGGTGCGCCGAAGGCATTAACTTTATGTCGGTTATTGTGCCTGAGGTTGGCGCATGCATAGGCACCGACCAGTTAGCAGTAGGTATGGTTAAAGCTTGGCCTTTTAAAACGTGCTGGCCTTTTTCAACAATAAGTTTACCGTTTGCGCCTATGTGCTGTTTAAGTGCAACTACGAGTTTGTCGGGTAGTGGCAAGCGAGTAATACTGGCACTATTAGAGAGTGATTTTTGTTGTGGTGGGTGAACGCCGCCAGGGAATGGCCAAACGACCCCTTTTTTTATTTGTTCAAGTAACTTATCCACTCAAACCTCTAATCTATTTGTGTAACGGGAATTGCATTTAACTGCCATTTCCAGTTTTGTTTAGTTTCGGCTACAGGGAGCATATCAATGCAATCTACAGGGCAGGGCTCTACGCATAAATCGCAGCCAGTACATTCATCAATTAATACAGTATGCATTTGTCGAGTTGCACCAACAATGGCGTCAACCGGGCATGCTTGTATACACTTGGTACAGCCAATGCATTCGTCTTCGCGAATATAAGCCACCGTTTTAATTGGTTCAGCTTGCTCTCCGCCAGCTAATGGCTTGGGGTCAACGCCCATTAAATCGGCGAGCTTTTTCATGGTGGCTTCGCCGCCAGGAGGGCATTTGTTTATTTCGTCGCCATTGGCAATCGCTTCGGCGTATGGTCTACAGCCAGGGTAGCCACATTGGCCGCATTGAGTTTGCGGTAAAATGGTATCAATTTGTTCAACAATAGGGTTACTTTCTACCCTAAAGCGAATAGCGGCAAACCCTAAAATTAGGCCAAAGACTAATGCCAGTGAGCCTAGTGCTATTAATGCATAAAACAAGGTCATATTAAAACTTCACTAATCCGGTAAATCCCATAAACGCCATCGACATTAAGCCTGCGGTAATTAAGGCAATAGAGGCACCTTTAAAGGGGGTAGGAACATCGGCCGCTGCAAGGCGCTCTCGCAGGGCAGCAAACAATACAAGTACTAACGAAAAACCAACTGCGGCACCAAAACCATAAACCGCCGACTGTAAAAAGGAATGATCTTCTTTAATATTAAGTAATGCAACGCCTAATACAGCACAGTTTGTGGTTATAAGGGGTAAAAATATACCCAGTAAGCGATATAAAGTAGGGCTTGTTTTACGTACTACCATTTCAGTAAATTGTACTACCACGGCGATTACTAAAATAAAGCTCATGGTGCGTAAATAGGTAATATCCAGCGGTATTAAAATATATTGGTTAACTAAATAGCTGGTTACAGAGGCAAGGGTAAGCACAAAAGTGGTAGCCAAAGACATACCTATAGCCGTGTCAAGTTTACTCGACACCCCCATAAACGGGCACAAGCCTAAAAATTGTACCAATACAAAGTTATTAACCAGAACAGTGCCAATCAATAACAATACATATTCTGTCATGTGTGCCTCGCGCTATTAAAATCCAATGCATTATCCATTTTTCTGCCGAGATAAACAACATGTGGAGTAGTTATCAGTCAAATAAATAAGGTAAAATAATTAACGCATAATGAAGATGTAAAATTACTGTAATTTGTTTGTAGAGTTTACTTAACGTTATGGTTTTAGTATGGGTTTAAAGTACTAGGCGGTAGTGAAAATAAAGCAAAAAAGAGCAACAAGTGCTCTTTTTATTAATTAAATAACCTAAACTTTGTTAACTACTGCCTTAGATCAAATGTCTTTAGGTTTTTCTATGTAATAACCTTGTACACCATCTAAGCACAGGGTTTCTATAATGTGCTTTTCTTCTTGGCTTTCGACCCCTTCAGCAAAAACACTCACACCAATTCTGTGTGCTAAGTCGACCATTAAGCGCATAAAATATTGATTGTTTTTATCATCTTCTAAGCCGCGGGTATAACTGGCATCCATTTTAATAAAGTCTGGTTTTAAATCGCGGAAAAACTTAAACGACGTTAAGCCAACACCAAAGCGTTCAACGGTTATGCGAGCACCAACGCGATGAATCATGTCAATAAAGCGTTTACTCGCTTTAATGTTTTGCTGGAGTCCAAACTCGCTTACTTCAAAAACAAGTTTTGATGCAATATGGGTGTCTTTTAATAATCGGCGTTCTAACCAAATTACAAACTGGTCGTTGTGCGCACTTGAAGGCGTAACATTTAAACCAAAAAACTTTTCTGAAAGGTTTCTGCTTTTTATTTTTTCAAGTGAAGAGTCAATAATTAGCCTGTCGATTTCTATAGCCATGTCGAGCTTTTCGGCCATGGCTAAAAATGAGGCTGTAGGCAGCATTTGATTATCTTCGGTTTTAAATCGCACCTGAATTTCAGCATACGCTTTAATATTTTTTCCCAAAGGCATAATATTTTGCATTACTAAATGCACACGTTTTGCTTCAATTACTTCATTTATAACTTTGCGCCAATTTTGATTACCAAATCCAGCACTTACATTATTAATTAAATCGCTTTCGCGTTGTACATGCCAAGCGTTAGCATGTTTTGATTGCGCCATACTCATGGCGTTATCTACTACCGAGAGCAGTTCACCAAGTGGTTTTGCTTTTTCGTAAGCAACAATACCAGTATTAGCTACTGAGCTAAGCTCTTGGGTTTGTTGATACTGAGTAAAGCGAGATTGTAAGTTTTCACCAAAACGTTCGGCTTCTTTTAGCGGTATATTAGGTAATATAGCTACAAAATCAGAGCTGTTAAGTCTAAATACTTGGCTACCAGTATAGGTGCCACTAATGTGCTTAATAATATCAGCCACACCTTTAATGTATTCATCACCTTTTTGATAACCGCGGGTTTGGTTAATCGATTGCAGTTCACTACATCTAATTAAAGCGAGTGTACCAAAAGTGCTTTTTTCGCTGTTTTCTATATTTTTTTCATAATACTCAACAAACATATTCCGATTGCCTAAATCGGTTACGCCGTCTTTATAGGCTTGATGTTTTATTGTGAGTGCTGCATTTTGAAGGTCTTCATTTTTACTTTTCAAAAAGTGCGATAAGCGATTAAAGCTAGGAACTAAGCCCTTTCCTTGGTTTTTGAGCCTGCTTGTGTCAAGGCTTACTTCTAGGTCATGATCTAGCTGGTTTTGATTTATATAAACATCGATAACATCAGCCACGTCCATACTAACTCTTTGATTTACTCTATGAGAAAGGCTCTTCATTAACGCCATAGGAATAAGGACTAAAAAAGTACTAACAAGCACAATAATAAAAAACGCGCTTTGTAATAAGTGTGCAAAGCGTTGCACATTAAGTGTAAATTCTACTTTTATATCAGTATTACTACCGCTTACAAACTGAGGACGTACCGAGTTAAAGTTTGTTTGTACAAATTCGGCAATAAAAGGCAGTGCAGGGGAGTGCGTTACTTTAAATACTTCAGTTCCTTGATTGTCTCTAAGGATGAAGTTTGCAAAAGTATCGTTATTAGTAATAGCGCGTTTAAAATTGTTTGTTGATATATCAGATAAAGTTAAACCATCTATATAGTTTTGAACTGTAGCTTGTGCATTCTTTTGCGCTTCGTTAACTGTGTAATTAAAGCTAATAGCTATAAAATAACTACCAACGGCAACACATGCTAACCAAGAGAGTATTTGTATTAATATGAGTTTTTTAAAGCCTGCCATTTTTTCAATCTTTTAATTGTCAGAAAGGGAAGGAATCAAATCCTTGATTTATAAACTAATCGTAACACGAAAATTGAGTGAATATACTATAGTTATTAATCAGAAAGGGTAGTAGATATTGAGAGGAATGTCTATGGAATTATTAGCTATTGGCTCCCCCTCCCCGACTCGAACGGGGGACCTGCGGATTAACAGTCCGTCGCTCTAACCAACTGAGCTAAGGGGGAACTACTATCATAAACATAAACTTGGCTCCCCCTCCCCGACTCGAACGGGGGACCTGCGGATTAACAGTCCGTCGCTCTAACCAACTGAGCTAAGGGGGAACTACTATGATAAACTTGGCTCCCCCTCCCCGACTCGAACGGGGGACCTGCGGATTAACAGTCCGTCGCTCTAACCAACTGAGCTAAGGGGGAATCGTAAAAAACTTGGCTCCCCCTCCCCGACTCGAACGGGGGACCTGCGGATTAACAGTCCGTCGCTCTAACCAACTGAGCTAAGGGGGAAGCGTCTTGCCTTTCAACGGGGCGAAATATTAATGATCCAGCCGCAAAGTGTCAACACATAAAAGATCATAAATACAAAAAAGAACTCTATTCGTTGTTTTTGTGTTCGATCTGCACGTTTTATAGCACAAATGCCAAAATTAAAGCGCGTGATTTTTATGAAAAAGCACTTTTGTTTTTTAAAATTATTAAATTAAAGGGCGTATTTACTTAATTTAAAATACAAAAAACAGCCATTACACCTAAAAATAGTGCTCAATATTATAAAAACATTACCGTAAAGTGCTTACACAGGCAGTGTGGTTTTTAAAATTTAACGCTTAAAATCGATTTAATACTTAAATTTTATAACAAACGAATACGGCAAAAATTAAAAACATCTTTATTTAATTACGTATTAGCTAATAATTAGCCAACCGTAAAGGTTTGTACAAAAACAACACAATCAATAGCTTAAATAATATTATTTACACCTTTAGGTTACTTAAAAATGCAGTGATTGCAGCTAGCAGCAAGCTTTACATTAAAGCCCAAGAAAGTTTTCATATTGGTAACGTGGATAAGTTTAATACGGCATTTTATTTGATCCCCCGTAACCCCTTTATAAATGCGGCTTTGAATGAGTTATCCACGGTTTCTGTGGATAACTCTGTTTATTAAACTTTATGAACTTCAGTACCCCCAGTATTTTAGGGGGCTGCAACGATTTCAAGTCTTTAAAAATGTTTTTTTAAATCATTAAAAAACAGTGCGTTACAAATTGATGCTGAAAGCGACTCTAACGATAAGTAAAACTTTTCGTGACGATAAAGTAAAAAAATATGTTGTGTGATAATGCACCATTTATGAAGCATTAAATGTTATAAAAGTAATTTAAATGATCTATATTTGTTTTTTGGCGCTCTCAGGGTGAATTTATACGCTAAGGCTTAAAAATCAAGCTTTACTCCTTGGTTGGGTATTTAGTTCTCTATACTCAATAAAGCATGGCTTGAATTGCCCAGATGCTTTAAAATGTTTAGCTCAGTAAAAAGAGGCCAACTTATTCTATGCGCGTAATTTCAGAAAAACATACTCGCCCTGATTTACTCAATGATCCTATCTCGCCAACACTAAAAAAAATGACCATTCCAATGATATTTGGTTTGGTGTCTTTGATGATGTTTAACATTGTTGATACGTTTTTTATTAGCTTATTAGGAACAGAGCCATTAGCAGCTGTGAGCTTTACATTTCCGGTTACTTTTATGGTAATAAGCTTAGCCATTGGCTTGGGCATAGGCACTTCTGCGGTTATAGCAAAAGCCTTGGGCAGCCACAAAGTAAATGAAGCACGTTTTGATGCCAGTGTTTCTTTATTAGTAGCTGTGGTTTTGGTACTTATATTATCTTTTTTTGGTTATGTGTTTATTGACCCCATATTTACCTTATTAGGGGCCGGTGAAAACGTATTACCGCTAATACACCAGTATATGAATATATGGTTTTTAGGCAGCGTGTGTTTAATAACACCTATGATTGGCAACTCGGTATTACGTGCCAGCGGCGACACTAAAACCCCTAGCTTAGTTATGGGTGGGGCAGGGCTAATAAATGCCATTTGCGATCCCATACTTATTTTTGGCTTTGGACCAATTCCGGCATTAGGTATTGAAGGCGCGGCTATTTCTAGTGTTATTGCCTGGTCGGTAGCGGTAGTCGTTATTTTATATATATTACTAAAAAAACGTTTATTGAGCTTAAAAGCAGGTAAGCAAACGGTTATTGGCGCTATTAGTAAAATATTAAAAATTGGGTTGCCAGCAGCAGGGGCAAATATGCTTACGCCAGTTGCAATGGCGGTAATGACCGCATTAGTAGCTCACCATGGACCCGAAGCGGTTGCTGCATTTGGGGTAGGGAGCAAAATAGAATCTATTGCCAGCTTGTTGGTATTGGCGCTGTCGATGACATTACCGCCATTTATAAGCCAAAACTTTGGTGCCAGTAAATTATCAAGAGTGAAAGACGCTTATATTGGTACATTAAAATTTGTAATGGTATGGCAGTTTATTATTTATATATTACTAATTGCTAGTGCAGGCGTGTTAAGCCAGTTATTTGGTAAAGAACAAGCCGTTATTGATGTTATAAAACTATTTATTTACACCATCCCATTAAGTTACGGCTTACAAGGGGTGATCATATTATCAAACTCATCGTTTAATGCTTTGCATAAACCGATGAATGCGTTGTTTTTAAGTGTTATTCGCTTATTTATTTTTTATTTACCCTTTGCGTATATAGGCAACGAACTTGCTGGCTTATTGGGGTTATTTATTGGCGCTGCTGTGGGTAACTTATTTACCGCTTTGGTAGCCTATAAATGGTTTATGAAAGAGCTTGAAACATTAAGTAGTCAATCGTTACAGGAGTGCAGTCATTGAGCGATCATTTTCAACTAAAGTCACACTTTAAGCCTGCGGGAGATCAGCCTACCGCGATTGCGCAGTTATGCGAAGGGCTTGAAGCCGGGCTTGCTCATCAAACCTTGCTAGGTGCTACCGGTACAGGTAAAACCTTTACCATGGCTAACATTATTAACGACTTAAACCGTCCAACCATAATAATGGCACATAACAAAACCTTAGCCGCGCAACTTTATGGGGAAATGAAAGAGTTTTTTCCTAAAAACGCAGTTGAATATTTTGTTTCTTATTATGATTATTACCAGCCAGAAGCCTATGTGGTTTCTAGTGATACGTTTATAGAAAAAGACGCATCCATTAACGAGCACATTGAGCAAATGCGTTTAAGTGCTACAAAAGCGCTGCTTGAGCGCCGCGATACTATTATTGTAGCCTCAGTGTCGGCCATTTATGGTTTGGGCGATCCAAAATCATACATGAAAATGATGCTACTTTTAAAAGTGGGCGAAAAAGTGGATCAGCGCGACATGCTACGCCGCTTAGCCGAAATACAATATACCCGTAACGATGTAGACTTTAGCCGCGGCACATACCGAGTACGTGGCGAAGTGGTTGATATATTTCCTGCAGAATCAAGCACATTTGCAATACGTGTAGAGATGTTTGATGACGAAATAGAACGCTTAAGTATTTTTGACCCCCTTACTGGCGCAATTGAAAAACACATAGTGCGCACCACTATTTACCCTAAAACACACTATGTAACCCCGCGTGAAAAAATTCTTGGGGCTATCGAAAAAATACAAGAAGAGTTAAAAGATCGCCGAGCGCAGCTATTAAGTGCTAACAAATTAGTAGAAGAGCAACGCGTAACGCAGCGTACGCAGTACGACATTGAAATGATGCGCGAGCTAGGTTATTGCTCGGGTATAGAAAACTACAGCCGTTACTTATCGGGGCGTACACCGGGCGACCCGCCGCCAACTTTACTTGATTATTTACCCGACGATGCATTAATGATTATTGATGAATCGCATGTAACTGTGTCGCAAATCGGCGCTATGTACAAAGGCGACAGAAGCCGTAAAGAAAACCTGGTTGAATATGGTTTTAGAATGCCATCGGCCATGGATAATCGGCCACTGCGCTTTGAAGAATTTGAAGCTATTTCGCCACAAACAATTTATGTATCGGCAACCCCGGGCGACTTTGAATTAGATCGTTGCGTAGGCGCAATTGCAGAGCAAGTAATTCGTCCAACAGGACTGCTTGATCCACTTATTGAAGTGCGCCCAGTGGGGGACCAGGTTGACGACTTGCTTTCAGAAATTTATAAAAGTGTTGAAAAAGGTGAACGCGTACTGGTTACCACGCTAACCAAACGTATGTCGGAGGATTTAACCGACTACTTAAGTGAGCACAATGTAAAAGTGCGCTACCTCCACTCAGACATAGACACCGTAGAGCGAGTCGAAATTATTCGCGATTTACGCGCTGGAGTGTTTGATGTGTTAGTAGGTATTAACTTACTACGTGAAGGCCTCGATATGCCTGAGGTAGCACTAGTAGCAATACTTGATGCCGATAAAGAAGGCTTTTTACGCTCAGCGCGTTCCATTATTCAAACCGTAGGCCGCGCCGCACGTCATTTAGAAGGGCGCGCAATTTTATACGGTGACCGAATTACAAAATCGATGGCTAAGGCGATGGACGAAACCGCACGTAGGCGCGAAATTCAACATGCTTATAATATTGAACACGGTATTGAACCACATTCGTTAGCCAAAAAGATTCTAGATTCGATGGACGTAGGCGAAGAAGCAGGGTCAAAAGATAACCTTAGACTCATTCGTAAAGAGTCTAAAAAAGTACTTAGTGCTAAAGAAATCACAGTGCAAATTAAGCAACTCGACAGTAAAATGCACGCTTACGCCAGTGATCTAGAATTTGAAAAAGCAGCCTCAGTGCGTGATGAAATACACGAACTCCAACAACAGTTGATAAATTAATTATGACCCCTAATTTTACTCCACTTATTGACGCATTAGCCAATGCCCCTTTATTAAAAAACGAGCTGTGCCGCGTGTTTCATGGCCGCGGCCATAGCGTAGCAGCGCTGAGCCATATTAACTTAGACTTTTACCCACCTAGTTTGTTTTTAGTCTCTTATGATGAAATAGATGAGCCAACGCTGAGCGAACTAACCAGTGTGCTGTGGCAATGGGGGCAGCAGCATCACCCTGAGCTTATTACTGCTCTTGTGTATCAGCAACGCGCGGGTGTACAAAGCCAAAACACTCTGGTTTATGGGCAATTGCCTAGCCAGCATGTGGTAAAAGAAAACGGTATTGGCTTTTTAGTTGATTTAACCAGCCGCCAAAATACCGGAATATTTCCTGATATGCGCAGCGGACGTGAGTTTGTGCAAGCAAACAGTAAACAGGCAAAAGTGCTTAACTTATTTTCGTATACCTGTGGGTTTTCGCTGGCGGCAATGCAAGGCGGAGCCGATCATGTAATGAACATGGATATGAGCAAAGGCGTGCTTAGAGTGGGTAAACAAAATCATCAGCTCAATGGCTTTGATAAAGGGGTGAGCTTTTTACCGCATGATATTTTAAAGTCGTTTGGTAAATTAAAAAAAGCAGCACCGTTTGATCTCATTATTGTTGATCCGCCAAGCTTTCAAAAAGGCAGCTTTATTTTAACGAAAGACTATCAAAAAGTGCTGCGCAGGTTACCTGAGCTATTAAGCGATACAACGCAGCTATTACTTTGCGCTAACAGCCCAGAGCTTAGTGAAGAGGCTTTTAAAGCCTTAATTACAGAGCACACAGAGGGCGCTATTGAGTTTGTTGAGCGTTTAGCTGCTACAGAGCGTTTTATTGAAGTAGACCGTGACAGAAGCTTAAAAGCACTTGTTTATAAAACGTCGCAAACAGCAGCCTAACTTAAATTGTGACTATTAATTAATAACCAGTTTTTAGTTAATAGTTACCAGTAAAAAATGAGCCGTGGCGCAATGTTTAATACATGCGCCATTTTTATTACTAAGGCGTTATTTACCCTAAAACAGCGTTTATGAGGGAAGTGGGTAGTTTTATTTTTAAGGCAGGCATTCCTGCACCCGATCATCACAAACACAGAGCTTAATTAATTAAATATTAGCCACTTAGAATTGCACATAAAAGTGATCTAATATCATCGTTAATAACGTAAATAGCTACAGACAATACATTGCCATGTGCGAACCAATTTATGCCAAATAAAAACACCCACTCTATACCTTTCGTCAATAATAAAAAATGGCAATACAGTTACGAGCAGCCAATATCGTATGCCCCTTTAGTGCAATTAAAAAATAATAATTGGGTTGTTCCACAGCATTTTTTACGCTACCAACACACACTTGAAAGTGTTAACACGGTGCTTGAAAATATCGACTTTTCGGCGCACTTCAGAGTGGTTGCTGCTCAGCAAAATGAACAGCTTTACTTACAAGTGGCAGTGCTTAGCCCAGACAATTATTCAAATAATTCAACCAGCGAATCAAACAGTGAATCAAATAATACTCGGGCAAAAAAATTATTATTTGGCAGGCGCTGGCTAGTAGAAAAAAACCTACCGACTTCAGAGCTTATTCAAACTGCATTTTTAGCACTTAAAATAGCACGGGAACACGAAGTGCGAGAGCTGTTGCAGTTAACGCATAAAGGGGCAACAAGTACGCCATTTAATAACCACCACGACTTGTCATTAATGGCGCAAAACCCTGAGCTGGTAAGTAATAATAGTGATCAAGCGAGCGCTCAATCAGTAGCTAAACGGCTAATATTTGCTGGTATGGGTATAGAGCTTAAAAACCATCAAGTAATAACCAGTGAGCAGCATTTATATACGCTTGAGCTTAACTGTAGTGATTGCCAATTAAATGAGTTTAATAATAAAACCATAGCATTTTTAACAACCGATACGTCGGCAAATAGCTTTTTACATGGCTTTATTACAGCGCTGGTAGCCATTAGCAATGAGTATGTAAGTGAGCACTTTAAATATAAAAATTTTGCACGCTTTAGCAAACAGGTAATAGCCGAGCAAATAGGGGAATTAAGTATAGCTATACGTTCGCCAGACGCGGTAGGCTTGTGCTCTATGGGCAAGCAGCACGCTAACCAATTAAACTTTGAAATAGATAGCACCCGAGCACCACAAGGCTGCGGTCAGGTTATTGGTGGTTTTTTAGCTGCCCACGGTATTGAGCAGCCAGAAAACGCTCATTTATATGAAAATTATTTATAACTTATTTATTTCTTGTTTTACGTCAAAACTTGAATCGGTAACTATGGTTTCAAGAGTTTGCACACGCTCTTTTAATGCTTGAACTTGTGCACTTACTTCAGCAAGGTGCTTATTAGCATCGCTATTATTATTTTGCATACGGTGTTTAAATTCTAAATGTTTTTTGTACATATCGTATATGACTCCAGAGCCAACAGATATAAGTACAATTAATACAATCATGGTAGTGCCCGACATAACCGCTTCCTATTAATTACTTTGGTTAAAGTATAACCGTAATACATTTACGATAAAGCGCCTAATTGTAACTTTATTTTTCTAAATGTTGATTGCCGGTGTGCTGGTAGTTTATACATTGGCTATATTGTGTAATGATTAAGCAAAGAGTTTGCCCCTTGTATTAACTAATTAAGTGAGCTGCTATGTTAAATAATAAAATTCCCCCACTTGTTGTTGTGCTTTTTTTTGCATTAATAATGGCCTTAATTGCACATTATAGTGTGATTGATTTTAGTGCCTTTATTTTATATTTAACGGTGAGTTTAGTAACTATAGGCTGCGTGTTTTGTATTGCCGGATTGGTTAGTTTTCGTTTGGCAAGCACCACAGTAAACCCAAGTAAACCAGAACAAGCAACAAATTTAGTTACCAGTGGCGTTTATAGGTTTTCTCGTAACCCTATGTATGTGGGTTTTGTATTTATACTACTAGGGTGGGGTATTTGGTTAAGCTCGTTATGGGCACTTTTGTGTGTGGCGGGGTTTATTGCCTACTTAACACTATTTCAAATTATTCCTGAAGAGCGAGCGCTTACTAAGCTCTTTGGTGAGGATTACACCCAATACAAAAACAAAGTAAAACGCTGGCTATAAATAATAACTAAATAAACAAGCACCCATAAAAAAGGCTATCGATGATAGCCTTAATAAACTGTTTATTCGTATTCTAACGGGTCGGTTAAGTTATTTACCGCAAATGCTTCTAAGCGCTCTTGGCATGCTCCACATTTACCACAGGCTTTTTCACGGCCGTTATAACAGGTCCATGTTTGGCTGTAATCTAAGCCCATTGCAATACCATCGGTTAAAATATCAATTTTTGTATTGTTTAAATACGGGCTAAAAATTTCTACGGCATCGTAGTTGGCAATGCGGCACACATCATCCATTTTTTGCACAAATTCAGGACGACAATCAGGGTAAATAGCATGATCCCCAGAGTGGGCACCATAATAAACTTGGCTCGCTTTAAGCGACACTGCATAACCTACCGCTAAAGACAGTAAAATCATATTACGGTTTGGCACTATTGTGCTTTTCATACTGTCTTCTTCGTAATGACCTTCGGGTACTTCAATATCATCAGTTAAAGATGAGCCGCCAATAATTTGATTAATAGCCGAAATATCAACAATTTTGTGTGGCACATTTAATTGCTTACATACCTGGGCTGCCACTTTAAGTTCTTTTACATGACGCTGACCATAGTCAAACGATAAGGCATAAACATCATGTCCTTGTTGCAGGGCCTTATTTAATACGGTAAATGAATCCATACCGCCGGAATAAATAACTACTACTTTTTGCGTCATATCTGGTTTTGCTCTTTAGTTTTAATAGAGGTTTATATCAGGGCACGATATACTACATGCCCACGGCATAAATAACAATTTTTGCGCTGCGCTATTTAGTCCTTAATGGTAGCAATTTTGCTGCTTGATCGTAAGTGAGTTCTCTTTTGTACAAAATAAATGAAGTGTTTGAAACCATCCAAGGTGAAGCTAGTTTTACTGGTACACCGTCTATATTTTTGCGTTTGCAAGGTTGCCCAGTAGGGTGCTCTTGGTGCGATACAAAACAAACATGGGATGTTGATAATGTGTACAAAGTGTCGCTTGACGAAACAGTAGAAAAAAAGGCCGACTCAGATCATTGGGCACAAGCCAGTGCAGCAAACATATTAGCGTTATTTCAATCACGTGGTTATACCGCAAAGCATGTGGTGATCACAGGTGGCGAGCCTTGCATGTACGACTTAAACCCAGTGTGTAATTTATTGCACGAAAACGGTTTTAGCACGCAAATAGAAACCAGCGGCACCTTTGAAATACTTGCCCCAGCGCAAACATGGGTTACAGTATCGCCAAAAATTAATATGCGCGGCGGTTTTGAGGTACTTACAACCGCCATGCAGCGCGCCGACGAAATTAAACACCCTATTGCCATGCAAAAGCATGTTGAGGAGCTAGAAGAGCTGTTTGCTAAAACAGGTGTTAATCCTAAATTGGTTTATTTACAGCCTATTAGCCAAAAAGAGTCTGCAACTAAATTGGCTATTAAAACCTGTATTGCTAAAAACTGGCGCTTATCAATTCAAGTACATAAGTATTTAGGGATTAGTTAATACCTGCTCCACATAAAGCTATATTACGTAGGTCGGATAAGCGAAACGCTATCCGACAACCCTTAATTACATCTACCCTAAAGCTTACTTCGCTAATAGTGCTTATTAGTTTACTATGCGCCACCCAAATTACTTACCCTTTAATAGCTAGGCTAATATGTCCGCAAATGCTTTATACACAGATCTCTCTGGTTACTATGATTTAATGTGCGCTGATATAGATTATCAAGCCCAAAGCCATTTTATTAAACGGTTACACCAAATTTTTGGTAATGGCGCAAATACACACCTAGATTTAGCGTGCGGCACAGGCCCGCATGTAAGGCATTTTATTGATTTTGGCTATATAAGCAGTGGCCTCGACATTAATCAACCTATGCTAGATAGAGCCGCTATTCGCTGCCCAGAAGCGCAATTTACATTGCAAAATATGAGCGAGTTTACCGTAGCGCAGCAGCAAAATTTAATTACCTGTTTTTTGTATTCAATTCACTATTGCGATGGTATTGAAAAATTAAAAGCATGTATCATTAGCGCACATAACGCACTAAAAACCGGTGGTATGTTGTGTTTTAACGCGGTTGATAAAAATACTATAAATAACGATTCATTTGTAAAACATACAGCGACTAGCGAAAATAGTTTATTTACCTTCAGCTCTGGTTGGCATTACAGTGGCGCGGGCGAAAAACAGTCGCTAAAACTGCGTATTGAAAAAGTCACAAGCGCTGAAACATTCATCTGGAACGATGAGCACCCTATGGTGGCGCTTAGCTTCACTGAGCTAAAAGCAGTCTTGCAGCCTTATTTCGAAATCCATATGTTTGAGCATAACTATGAGCAAATAACCCCGTGGAATGGCAATTCGGGCAATGCTATTTTTGTTTGCGTAAAAATTTAAGACAAACGACGTTGGTTGGGTAGAGCGCAGCGAAACCCAACGAATACGCACCTCCCCTAATAAACCCGCATTATATATTTGAAAACGTAGGTCGGATAAGCGAAGCGCCATCCGACACAGCAAAATACCTTACCAATTATTATCAGCATTTAGCATTGTCGTACGATTGGAGAACAGTCGTTATTAATTTATCGTGATGTCTGAAGTCCAAATTTGACTCCTTTCCCTTTGTCTGTTTGCTTTGTCTCCACAGGCGGCATTTTTTCACGTGGCCTTGCTGAGCGGTGGCAATTTGTGCCGATATTTTATCTAATGCATAGTATTAACTTATCAATGGCTTTATCTTATAGTATAAAAATTCTACTCTATCGGCAGTAAAACAGCTGGCGAAAAACAGTTGCCGCTAAAACACAAAAGCAGGAAAACTATGAAAACACTGTTAATTGTTGCCCATGCGCCCTCTAAAAATACCCAGTTAATGGTTAATGCTGTTTTGAGAGGGGCGCAGCACCCTGATATTGAGCAAGTACAAGCCCGCTGGGTATCACCATTAAACGCTACACCTGAAGATGTATTAGCTTGCGATGCGATAATTATGGGCACGACAGAAAACCTCGGCTATATGAGTGGTGCATTGAAAGATTTTTTTGACCGCTGTTATTATCCTTGCTTAGATGTAAAACAGAGTTTGCCTTGTGCATTATTTGTTCGTGCTGGTAACGATGGCACTGGTACTTGCCGAGCAGTTGAATCAATCTGTAACGGCTTGCGTTGGCACTGGGCTCATCCGCCCTTAGTGTGCCGTGGCGACTGGCAACCAGCGTTTATTGACCAATGCGAAGAGTTAGGTATGACCATAGCTGCCGGGCTTGATGTGGGTATTTATTAATGGGCCATAACACTGAATAACCCCGCGGCTTACCCAGGCTGAGTATACTTACCTGCGCTAATATGCTAAGGTCAAAATTAAAATAATTGTAGGGGAAACAAAATGTTAGCAGAATCAGAATATACGATGAATAACTTGTTTGCGCAATTAGGATTAGACAGTTCGGATGACGCCATTAATGAGTTTATCGAAAAAAACCAATTGGCAGCGGGCGAATCATTAAAAGAATCTAAAATTTGGAATGATAGCCAACGCACGTTTCTCCAAGAGGAATGGGATAAAAACAGCATGTGGACTCAAGTCATCGATGATTTAAATTTACTTTTATCAAACGTCGCTGAGTAAAAAGTTATTGTAGTTATCAGATAATAAATATGTCGATCATGAGCGTAGCAAATATAGCGCACCGCTCAGGCGGCTAATAGTTGCTGTGAGTTCGCCTTTCGATGAAAAATATAATTTAATTAACACGTACAAAAAAGCGTTGCCCTTGAGCAACGCTTTTTTGTGTCTAATTTCTAACAGCGAGTAACTTACTCTGCCGCGAGATAATCCAACACTACTTGATGGTGATCTTTGGTTTTAAACTTATCAAACAGGTGTTTAATTTTGCCGTCTTGACCGATTAAAAATGTCAGGCGGTGAATACCATCGTATTCTTTACCCATAAATTTTTTGTAGCCCCAAATCCCAAATGCGTCTGCAATGGCATGATCTTCATCTGAGAGTAAATCGAAGTTAAGTTCTTTTTTAGTTTCGAAGTTTTTAAGGCGTTTAATTGGATCTGGGCTTATGCCTACTACGCGGGTGTTAAATTTTGCCAGCTCTGCTTGCTGGTCGCGTAGGTTTTCGGCTTGTACGGTACAGCCAGGTGTTGACGCCTTAGGGTAAAAGTAAACCAGTACCTGTTGCTGTTTTAACAACTCGCTTAAAGTAATTGTTTCGTCGTTTTGGTTTTGTAAGCTAAAAGCGGGGGCGTTATCGCCGGCTTGTAATGGGCTGATTTTGTTCATACTTGCTCCTTAATTTAACGAATACGTCTAAATATATAGTCTACATTGAGAAGGTGAGAAAGTTTTTCAAAACTAATTTTAAATTGGTCTACATCTACTTCAACAGGAATATTAAACTCTAGTTCACAACGCATTCTCATTACTGCTTCTTCGTCATCATAAGTGTCTGACTTTAATGAGCAAATAATAATATTGTTGTCTGCAAAAAAGCGCGTAACTTTACTCAAAGTACCGGGTGTGTCGGTGCCTGTGTATTCTAGTGTATAACCGGCGCGAAATGTTCCTTGGTTATGACTTGCTGTGCGCTTCATCATAGTGAGCAAACCCAGTTCCATCGCTTTAGTAGGTAGGGTGTGTTCTATGCGGCTAATGGCCGACATATCACCGCTAAGTAGCATGATAAATGTAAATTCGTTACCTAAAATAGCAATGCGGCTATCTATTATATTACAGTGGCAATCGCTTACTAGCTGAGTTAACTCACTAACTATGCCAGACCTGTCTTCGCCAATAGCTGTTAAAACAATTTGATGATTTGAGTGTGCAGTCATGGGTTTAAATACCTAAGTTACTTGAATTACAACAGCGCAGTTGGCAACACAAAAAGTAAACACATAAAGTTGCGTGGCGGCGAAGTTTAACACAAAAACGCGTTTAAACTACACAGGCTGCTAATTTAGCAGTTTAAAAGTACAGTGTTTCTTGTTTTTACAAGCATGGGAAAGTACCATAGCCCAAATGTGTCTATTTGTTGCTTACTTTTGTTAACAGAGGTGAGTATTAAGCAACCAGACAACCAAATTATAACTGTAAAGTTAATATTGATTTTACACTGAACCAAATCGGCATTACCCACTCATATACTTGTTAAAACAATTAAAGGGTATGCTAAGGAGAAATATCTGTGCAGTATTGGATCCCAAAAGCACTAACAGTAAGTGTATTGGTAAGTTTATCAGGATGTAGTGTATTTACTAATGATGCACATGACGAGCGTAATTATCGCGCTCATGAAGCAGTTAAAGTGCCTGCATCGTTATCACAACCCGCTCAAGATCCAACATATAAAATGGATGTAGGCCAATATAGTAATAATCCAGATGCTACAAATTACCGTCCGCCGGCTCAGGTACTTACAGTAGCAAAGGGTAGTTGGGTTGAAGAAACAGATAAAAACGCCCGTGTTTATTTTGATAAAAACGATGGCATTGATGACCTAGATGAGTTTATTTGGGAGTCTATTAATGCGGTTTTAGCCGACAATAACACGCAAGCGACGAAAGCAGACAAGCTATTAGGCATTATAGAAACAGATTGGTACGCTATTATTAAACCTGAAGAAAGCTGGTTATGGGATAGCGGTGAGAGTGTTGATTTAGAACGCTTTAAATTTACAATTGAAGAAAAATCGCATCAGCGTACGGCTTCATTAAGTGCTGAACTTATTGACTTTAAAGGTGATCAGCCTTTAAGTGATTTATTTAAGCAACAGTTAGAAGTACGTGCACTTAACCAAGTTATTAGCGAGTTTGATTATCGCTATCGTCAACTTGAAGTTGATATGCGCAAACGCCAAGGTATTATTTCTTTAGAGATGGGCTTTGATAACAAAGGTAATGCAGCACTTGTAACTGAGCAGTCGTATGAAGCTGTATTTGACCGTTTTTCAGGGTTTTTAGAACGCTTGTCGTTCACTATCGTAGAAATTAACCAAGATACAGGCTTAATTACCGCAGATTACAAAAAACCAGAGTCAAGTGTATGGGATTCTATTTGGGGTGACGAAGTAACCCAATTACCTATTGATGAAGGTCAATATCAAATATTAGTAAGTAAAACCAAACAAGGCGGCACTAGCCTAACCTGGATGGATGAACAAGGCGATACGCTTGAGCCAGGTACTATGAATGGTTTACAGCAAGCATTAGTGGCTGCACTCATTCAGCGCGGTATTAATATTTAATAATAATAAACTTTTACCACAAAAAGAGCACTTTGCTCTTTTTGTGGTTTTTATAGGTTAAAAATATGTCTCAGTTACCCACTTCGTCGCAGTATGATATGCGCACTTGGCTTACCTTTTTAGTTCCTTCGCTAATTGGTTTGTTTTTATTTATGACACCAATCCCTATTGCTGATGGCATGACCATTCCCATTGCATTAATGGCTAAAGCAATTAAAGAGGGAATTAGCTCTATTATGATTGAGCTACTTACATTCATTATTTGTGTAACGGGTGTGCTCTCGCTATTAGCTAAAGTTGTTAAGCCTAGCTTTATTAAAAAGTCTTTTATACTAAAACACTTATTTGATGTTAACTGGCTTTGGCTAGGTATTCGTTTACTGGGTATGCTGTTTATTGTTTTGACCTTTATTAGTCAAACCGGCGCAGACGTAAGCTCGGTGCTTCCTGCGTTTTTATTACCGGTATTTAATGCCATTACTTCGGCAGATACGGGCGGCTTGGTTTTAAACGACTTATTGCCTATTTTGTTTTCGGTATTTGTTTTAGCAGGTTTATTACTGCCGCTGTTATTAAATTTTGGGTTATTAGAGCTAGTGGGCACCTTGTTTACTAAACTTATGCGTCCATTATTTGGTGTGCCAGGGCGCAGTGCAGTTGACTGTGCGGCGTCGTGGTTAGGTGATGGTAGCGTAGGTATTTTAATGACCGCGCGCCAGTACGAAGAAAAACATTACACTGAGCGAGAAGCGGCCATAATTGGTACTACTTTTTCGGCAGTTTCGATTACCTTTAGCTTAGTGGTTATTGAACAAGTGGGCTTAGAGAGTCACTTTGCACCGTTTTATTTAACAGTGTGTTTAGCCGGTGTGGTTGCAGCAATTATTGTGCCGCGCTTACCGCCGTTACGCTTCAAAAAAGATAGCTTTATAGATGGCAGTAAACGCGATGAGCATGCTGAGTCTGTACCAAGTGGTAAAACCTTGTTTGGCCATTCTTTAGATGTTGCGTTAGCTAAAGCGCATAGATCGCCAGGGTTTAAAGGCACGTTAAAAGAAGGCTTACACAATGCATTTGATATGGTGTTTGCTGTATTACCTGTCGTAATGGCGGTAGGTACCTTTGCGTTAATTATTGCCACGTACACGCCCATTTTTCAGTATTTGGGTATGCCGTTTATTCCATTTTTAGAGTTGCTACGAATACCAGAAGCTGAGCTTGCTTCACAAACGATTATGGTTGGTTTTGCTGATATGTTTATTCCTTCAATATTAGCAGCAGGCACAATTGAGAGCGACGTAACTCGCTTCATTATTGCAGCAATGAGTGTAACGCAACTTATTTATATGTCGGAAGTGGGCGCACTTTTACTAGGTAGTAAAATACCGGTAAATATTTTTGAATTGTTTATTATTTTTATTCTTAGAACCTTAATCACTTTACCGGTTATTGCCCTAATGGCGCACTGGTTAGTTGGTTAGCTGGTTAGTGAGTTATAAAGATTAAGCAGTAAAAAGCCCTGATATTCAGGGCTTTTTTGTATCTGTAGAGTTAGTTTTATCGGGCTTTGTTTTTTTAAAGGGTAAATTTGCCGAGTGCTTTAGCAGTGCAAGATTACCAATAATAATAGCAAATACAATGATAACAATAACAACCATGTGCCAAGTTTGCATAGCAACGTCCGTTAATTATAAGCAAAGTATAAGTGTGAATGTTTTAGTTTAAAACAGCAACAAAGTGACTTAAAAAGTGGCGCTTATGTTGTATTTAAAAGCGCTTTGCTACCGATAGAGTTAAAAAGTTTAGCCCAGGGTTGGGATCTTTAAAGCCCGCATTAGAGTAATGAATAATTCTTAGCGCCACATTAGTTTTACCAAAGTCAGCAACTAAGCCAATTCTGTCTTCAAACTGATAGTGAGTGCTAATGTTTTTACCCGCAAAATAGATTTCATCAACCAATGAAATACCAATACCCGCCTCTACATATATGGGGGTATTGTTAATGCTAAATGCTGGGAACAACAGCACAGGCGACATGGCAAGCACTACATTAGACTGTGTTTTATCGCCATGGTTATATTGCCAAAGGTTTACACTGGTTTCGAAATAAAAGCGCGTATCGCCAAGTAATGACTGCAACCCAGTAGGATAATATTGATGGGCTAGCTTAAAGCCATTTACGCCTCTTTCGCCCTTGAGCAGATCAATTGCGTAGCCGTGCTGCGATTGTGCGAATGCATGTTGACTCGTAAATAATAAAACAAATATAAATAATGATAAAAATGACGTTTTCATAGGTGTCAGTGCTGCGCTTGAGTTAAATAGTGACTAAATAGTAAGGGCGCAACATGGGTGTTTTCAATGGGACAAAAATACGCTTGTATATAGGGTGTTAACCGAGGTTGATTAACTAATTGAATTTATTTACTTTGTTTTATTGGTGCTAAATTGGCATTAATAAGTTGCTTATTTAAGTCTATTTAAAGGTGTAATTATCGCGTAAATTAGCGTCATCTTAATCACACAGACAATAATTTATTATGAAGTTTTTAAAACTGTTTCTCGTTGTAGCTGTATTTTTTAGCAGCTCACTTTTTGCTCAAGCGCAACAATCTCCACAACAACTCCTGAAAAGCGTAGCCGATACTTTATTTGCCGATATAGCCCAAGTTAATGCCAAAGGCGATGCAAGTAAAGAAGACATGTTTAACATTGTTGAGCAGCGCTTAATGCCGCATATTGATATAAAGTTTGTAGCATTTAAATTATTAGGCAAACATATAAAGGGCATTGAGCGCGAGCAAGCAGTTAACTTTATTGGTGCAGTAGATCATTATTTAACAGGTACTTATGCCGGCGCATTAATGAAGTACACAGGGCAAAAAGTAGTTTTTGAGCAAGATAACGCTTTGAGCGACTCACAGTACGCAACGGTTAAAACCCAGATAATAGAAGCAAATGCGCCTACTATAAATTTACATTTTAAATTGCGCTTAGGGAAAGATGAACAATGGAAAGTATACGATATAGTTGCAGAAGGTATTTCATTGCTCAGCGCCAAGCAAAAAGAAATTATACAACGTATTTCTGATGTAGGTATAGAGAGCGTTATTAGCGAATTAAAAAGCAACTAATAGTACATTATGTGACCCTGATTAAGTCCAGCTCCAACCAAATAAGCAGCCAACTAGTTATGTAGTTGGCTGCTTTTTTATTTTATAAGTATTGCGGTACTTTGCGCTAGCGTGGCGATCAAGGTGTGCTAGAATATCGGCTCGTCGATTAAGCGTGGTGTCAGCTAAAAGCTGCTATAACTGACCACTGTCCCAAGCTACACTGGAGTTGTGTTGTTTTAATGGAAAATGTACTGATTTGGCCAAAGGAATACCCATTACTTATCAAAGGACTTGTAGAACAAAATGGTGCCTTTATTTTAGATGCTTTAGAAGCTTGGCCTGCCTGTCGTTCTACCCATGAAGATGATGGTGTATGTACTACTGTTTTACCGCCCATATTTTATTTAGCGTGGTTTACTCCGCTAGAGCCTTTTGAAGAGTGTTATTTTCAACATATTTGCGAGTATGATGAAAGTGCACAAACGTATATAAGCGCGGTAAAAGAACATTATTTTGATAACGAATATACCCCCGAAAGCTTAGTACTTATGCTTTGCCAACGGCTCGAAAAATACGCGAATGTATCGGCGCAAAATGAGATTGATACACCGCAGTCGTTATTTAGTTTATTTTTTGCTAAACGCTACTTTACTTTAATTGAGCATGCGTTAAATAATCGCAGTAAATTATCGGCGGTTGACACGCTAGCTTTGTGGCAAGAAGTTGATTTTAGAGAGCGTTTAAGTGCTTATATTCCTGGTTCAATTGCCGATATTGAGCATTTAACTGAACTGGCAAGTGAAAAAGT
This sequence comes from Pseudoalteromonas sp. MIP2626, assembly GCF_013414205.1. NCBI lineage: Bacteria > Pseudomonadati > Pseudomonadota > Gammaproteobacteria > Alteromonadales > Pseudoalteromonadaceae > Pseudoalteromonas > Pseudoalteromonas sp. MIP2626. The sequence goes on along the minus strand of NZ_JAATTW010000001.1, from coordinate 368,211 downwards.
GGCTAAAGGCAAAGACTACTTTACTTTACTCACTCAAGTATCGCCGGATGTAGACTCTGTGGTGTTACTTGAAAAAGCTTTGCTTGCTCATTTAAATAAAAAAACCGCTAAGCAAATGATGGCCATGCGCTTTATTGAGCAAGGCGCAACCGGTACGCTTGCCGATGAGCACAATAAAACGGCCTTTATGTGGGCTGCTGAAAAAGGCTACGTTAATGTAGTTGAAACCCTGCTGAGCCAACAAGATAAAAAAGCAGTTGATGATAAGGGTAATACTGCGCTGCACTATGCTGTGCTCTCTAAAAACGAATCGCTAATGGTATTGCTGCTTAAGGCGGGGTATGACTTTAGAGTACGTAATAACGAAGGGCTTAGCTGTTATCGTTTAGCGGTGAGCATAAAAGCGAGTAACTTAGTAAAGTGCCTTGAGCGTGACTTTGGTATTAAAGAGTTGTCGCCTGAAGGGCAGTTTGATCGCATTAAAAAAGTGCATGCGCTACATGCTCTGGTTACTTTATTATTGCCGGTGCAATTGTTTTTCTTTTTTGATGAAACAATAACCATAAAAAGCGAGTTAACATTAACTCTGACTATGATTGCCGCGGTGTGTTTCTTTTTTGCGGCTACTTTAAAGCGCTGTGCGCTATACCCGCACATTAAACACCCGTGGGGATTATTTGTATTAAGGGGCTTTTCTTTAGTTAGCCTAGTAGGGCAGTTAGGTTTAGCCGCTATTGTAACCCTTGCTGCATTAAGCTCTTTAGTTTAATGATTAACATAAATAAAAAACGCGCTAATTAGCGCGTTTTTTGTATTTAAATTATAATTTAATCTATTTTTTCGTGCTCGTGCGCTGCTTTTTCTTCGGCGAGATCGTCTTTTAATTTACGAATTTTTAAGCCAAGTTCTTGCCCACGATGCCTAGCATAGTAGGTACAGCCAATAAACATAGCAGAGGCAAATAACAGCTCTAACAATACCCATATTAGCTCATCTTGCGCTACCCAAAGCAATGTAAGGCCATGAATAAAATAAAGCATAACAATAAAGTTTGCCCATGCATACGTATATGCTTTGTCTTGAATTATGCCTTTAAGAGGAAATAATAATGGCAGTATGTACACAGCAAAAATAAAGCCATTGCTGTGGCCTTCTCTCGGTGCATATACAAACATCCATAACGGCATTAAAATTAATAAACCGACATAACCAAAAATCGCGGTACGTTGAAATTTAACAGTAATTGGCTTTTTAGCTGGAATTTCAGCTGTTTTCATTGAAGTTTTCTCGCAATTTGAGTGAGGCGTTTGCCAACACTTTGGCATATTTTAATTTCGTCTTTACTTAATTCAGTACTATTACTACTACCAGCAACATGTGTTGCACCATAGGGTGTGCCACCGGTTTGTGTTGCTAGCAATTCGGGTACATCGTAAGGCACACCAAGTAACATCATGCCATGGTGCAGTAACGGCAGCGATAAGTTAAGTAATGTAGCTTCGTTGCCGCCATGCATACTGCTTGACGACGAAAAAACACAGGCTGGTTTGTCAATTAATTGCCCTTTTAACCATAATTCGCTGGTGGTTTCCCAAAACATTTTTGCTTGAGAGGCCATCATACCAAAGCGAGTAGGTGTGCCAAAGGCAAGACCATCACAGTTTATTAAATCGTCTTTAGTGATAATAATGTCATGTGGGTTTTTAGCTACAAAAGTACGCAACAGGGCGCTCGCCCCTTGTTGCTCTATAGACTCGGCAATTTCATGGGCCATAGCTTCAACTGAGCCATGGCTTGAATGGTAAAGCACCACTATGGTTGTGCTCATTATAAAACGCTTAATACGTTTTCTGGTGGGCGACCAACAGCAGCTTTGCCATTGTTAACCACAATAGGGCGCTCGATTAGTTTTGGATTTTGTACCATAGCATTAATAAGTGCAGCTTCACTGGTTTCATCTTTTAAGTTTAGCGTTTTGTAAATGTCTTCTTTGGTACGCATTAACTTGCGTGCAGATGTAAAACCCAGCTGCTTAACTAATGTAGTTAGCTGCTCGCTACTTAAAGGCGTATTTAAGTATTCAACTATACTTGGCTCAATAGCTTTGCTTTGTAATAAAGCTAAGGTTTCGCGTGATTTAGAGCAGCGCGGATTATGATAAATAGTAACAGACATAAAATGGTTCCAATAAATGAGTTGCGGCCATTTTAGGCCAAGCGCTTGTAGACTTAAAGCCTAGCAAGCTCTTTTTGTAAAAGTCGGTATTGTGTAAGTAGTGCTTTTAACCTTTGTTGTTTAACTAGCTCGTTTGGCTCAATAAAGTTAAGTGCTTTTTGTATTTCGTCGGCAGCTTTTAAATAAGCGCCGTATTGCGATAATACATCGGCATTGGCTTCGTGATAGGCGGCGAGTTTTTCTTGCTTTTTATAGGCGTCGGTTAATAGTTGCTTACCTAAGCTGTGATCTGGTTTTTCTAGTAAAAAGCTTTTTAAGATGTTTTCGGCAAGCTCGTATTGCTTTGCTTCTAGTGCTGCGTTGGCATAGTTTAGTGTAATTACCTGATTATTAGGACGATAATTGTTTAATTCTGCTAAATAGGTAACGGCTTCAGCGGCCTTTTTTTGCGCTATTAATAAATCGGTATAGGTATCTATATAAAATAAATTTTTAGGGTCGCTTTTTAATAGTTCATCTAAAATTGGCTGCGCTTCATCAAGCTTTTTTTGATCCAGTAAACTAATGCCTAAGCCATATTTTAGGGCAGCATTATTGTAGCTATTTTCGCGAATTAACTTTCTAAACAGTGATTCTGCTGCTTCTGGTTTATTGTCGTATCTTGCCAGCACGCGACTTTTTGCTAAGTTAAACTCAAGGCTCGGGTTTACTTGGCGTTTAGGGTATTGCTGCGCGCGTAATCTTACATCAGACACACGACTTTCAGGAAGCGGGTGAGTAAGTAAAAACGCAGGTGGTTTATATTTATAACGAATTTGCGCAGCTAGCTTAGTTAAAAACTCACTTGATGCGCGAGGATCAAAGCCCGCATTATTAAGCGTTTGCATACCAATACGGTCGGCTTCTTGCTCTGCTGAGCGGCTATGCGTTAGTTGGCTAAAAGCCGATTGTGTTTGGCTTGCTGAAATAATAGCAATACCAGCATCGGGCACGACTACAGCGGCTAAAATACCGGCAATCATTCCGGCTATGGTCATTGCGCTGTTGTCTTGTTGTTGCTGTAAGCGCCGTGCTAAATGGCGCTGGGTAACGTGGGCAATTTCATGGCCAAGTACCGATGCAAATTGACTTTCATCATCAGCTTGCGCAATTAATCCTGTGTGTACGCCAACATGGCCGCCATAAAATGCAAAGGCGTTTATTTCAGAGTTATTTAACCAAAAAAATGAAAACGGAAACCGCACATCATTGGCGCTAGCTACAAGTTTGCGGCCCACTGTGGTTAAGTACTCATCAAGCACAGGGTCGTTAATTATTGGCGACGATCCTCTAATTTGCATCATCATTACTTCGCCAATCGCTTGTTCTTTTTCGAGCGGCAGCACTTGTAAGGCTGAGGTCCCTAAATCTGGCAATTTAAAGTTTGTTTGCGCCTTTAAAGGCTCACTTACTAATAGGCTAAATGTAAGCGCGGCACTACATAAAGTGATAAAGGCTGATTTTAGCTGCATTTTATTCCCTGTTAATTGGTTCACCAAGAGCAATTTTGGCAATGTTTATTTCGTCACTGCATGCACGGCTGTCTTTTTCACATAATTGATAAAGCGCTTTTATTGTGACCCCATCTAGCTTTACTACGTTCAATTGTATTTGTAAAAAAGTAATAATTTTATGCACTACCTTGTGTGCGTGTAAAATAATAGCTTTATCGGCTTTGTCTCCACGTTCAAAATAAAAGCCAATAAATGTATGTAATTGATTTATTCTAATTAAGCACTTCATGGAAAGTGGATCCCATACTTTAAATTCCATAAAACGATTGTTTTTAACGTATTGATCAATAATAACATCTTTAGCGTACGGTTGAGCCCAAAGCTCAAAACCACGATCGGTAAATACTTGATGCAGTGCAATGCGTGGCTTTTTATTACAGTGAATTTCGCCTAGCTGGCTTTCGTAGCCGTCAAGTAGATCAAGGTTCCAATTACGTTTGTCTAAAAGGCTTTTTACTGCATTATCGAACCCATGCTCTAAAATACCTTCAGCTTCGCTGACCGATGAGGCAACAAGGTGATAAAAAGGTGGTAACTCGCCCCAATTTATTTGTTTTTTATACCAATTAATCTCTTTGAGTGTTGGATTACTGGGTAATTGCGCTTTATTATGCGTGCCAGGCATTAACCTATCCTTACTGCTAATTATGCCCTAAGGATAAACTATTGCCGAGGTTGTTTTAAGGAAAAGTTATGCATGTTCACACTTAATACATTTTAGGTGGTGACTATGGGACTTATTATTGATGTGAACTCAAGGTGAAACGAGTATGCTAGAGCAAAATTTATCAGCTTATAAATGCCCACAGCAGTTTATTCAATTTAAACTTGGGCTGCGTAAAGCCGTGTCGTTACAACAAAGTATTACTTTTAGTTTTAATAATGCAGAAAATATAAACGACATTGAACGATTTTTACAAAAACATGCATATTGTTATACCTTAAATAAGCGCCAAGGAATGTTATTAGTGGAGCCATTACGTGTTTGAATATATAAAAGCCTGGTACGAAAAAAAGTTTTCTGACCCTCATTCAGTTACTTTATTATTTTTATTATTGGCGTTAGTAGCCTTATTATATTTTATTGGCTCCTTGATAGTGCCGGTATTGGTGGCACTTATTATTGCCTATTTACTCGATTGGCCGGTGCTGCATTTAGAGCGTTTTGGGTTAAGGCGTTTTACCGCTACAGTAATTGTTATGCTTATATTTACAGGTATTATGCTGACACTTATTTTAGTTATTGGCCCTGTGCTGTGGCAGCAAACCAGTAATTTATTTCAAGAAACACCGCATATGGTAGAGCAAGGCAAATCGTTTTTATTGGCCTTGCCTGCGCAGTACCCTAGTTTAATTACTGCAGAACAAGTACAAACCATTGTATTAACAGTAGAGGCTAAAGTAATTGAATTTGGCCAAGTGGTGCTGTCGGTGTCGCTCACGTCTTTAAAAGATGCGGTTGCGTGGTTAATTTACTTAATTTTAGTGCCTTTGTTAGTGTTTTTTATGCTTAAAGACAAACTAGAACTTAGCCACAGTATTGCTAAACTTATTCCACAACAACGCCGCTTAATAATGCAGGTGTGGAATGAAATGAATCAGCAAATAATGAACTACATTCGCGGTAAAGTGTTTGAAATACTGATTGTTGGCTCGGTGTCGTTTATTGCCTTTACGGTACTTGATTTACGCTATGCAGCGTTATTGGGTGTATTAGTGGGCTTTTCGGTGTTGATCCCTTTTGTGGGCGCGGCTTTGGTAACCATTCCGGTGGCGGCAGTGGCGTTGTTTCAGTTTGGAATTGAAACCCAATTTTGGACCGTTTTAATTATTTACGGCATTATTCAAGCGCTTGATGGCAATGTACTCGTGCCTTTGTTGTTCTCTGAAGCGGTTGATTTAAATCCGGTATTTATTATTGTAGCGGTATTGTTTTTTGGAGGCTTGTGGGGTTTTTGGGGCGTGTTTTTTGCCATTCCGCTGGCGTCATTAGTCAAAGCGCTGATCAATGCGTGGTCATCTACTCAAGAAGAAATTATTAAAGAGCTGAGTTAAAAGTTAGCACCGCTTTAAGTATAAAAAAGCATAGAAAACGCATCTTTAAAACTAATTGATTATTATCTATTACCGCCAAAACTATGTAATATTGGTATAAGATATATTTATTAGCAATAAGGTGCGTTTTTTAATGTCTGAGTTTTTATTACCCGATGAGCCAGTAAAACAAGTTTACCTTGATGCAAATGCAACGACCCCTGTGTTGCCATGCATAGTTGATGTAGTGTGCCATGCAATGCAAACCTGTTTTGGTAATCCTTCTAGCCCACACATAACGGGTATTCAAGCTAAGCACTTATTGGAGCAAACTCGACAAAAAGCACGCGCGGTAATTGGCGCTAATAATGGTGATATTTTATTTACCTCTGGGGCAACCGAAGGTATTCAAACGGCTGTAGTGTCTACGCTGATAAATGCTAAAACCCATAATAAAAAAAATCCGGTGTTACTTTATGGCGCTACAGAGCACAAAGCAGTACCAAACACCCTAAAACATTGGAACCAAGTGCTAGAAATTAACGCTCAAGTACTTGCCATTCCGGTTGATAGTAACGGCATTTTAGACTTAGATTTTATTGCTCAGCATGTTGATGATGCGCTGATGATTTGCACTATGGCGGTTAATAATGAAACCGGTGTATATCAAGATCTAGCGGCAATAGAGCAGGTTATTCGTAGTCGCAATAGCAGCGTGTCTTGGATGGTCGATTGCGTTCAAGCATTAGGTAAGCAGCAGCTTATGTTGAGCGAAACAACAATAGATTACGCACCGTTTTCGGGCCATAAACTCTACGCACCCAAAGGCATTGGCTTATTATATATTCGCCAAGGCAGTGCGTATACGGCATTTATAGCTGGTGGTGGGCAAGAAAGTGGTATGCGCTCAGGTACTGAAAACCTTCCTGGTATTGCAGGGCTTAATAAATTATTTAGTTTGTTATTAGATAAAACCGATGACACGTTTAAATCAACTGCTGTGCTTGCGCAATATCGCAGCCAATTACACAATGCAATAAGCGACACGTTTGGTGCCATTACCTTTAACCATGATTTTGCATACTCTGTACCTACCACACTTAATTTTGCGGTTAACGACTTAACCAGTAAAGAAGTTATTGATTTATTTGATGCTGCTGGCATACGCGTGAGCGGCGGCTCTGCGTGTAGCACTGGCGCTTCACAAAGTTTTGTACTAGATGCAATGGGCGCAAGTCAGTGGCAAAGTGAAAACGCCATACGTTTATCGTTTGGACCTGCCGCCACACAGCAAGACATTGACCATGCCTGTGAGCGAATTCGCGCCCTTAAGCAAGTATTACAAGCAAATTGCCTGGTAGTATCCGACAGCGCTACACCTGCACAGGAATTATGTGCACTTGGCTTAACCCAATTTAGGCACCAAGGCGCGTGCAGCTGGTTATATGTTAATAGTGATAACCAAGCGGTGATCATCGACCCTATTATCGAGTTAATACCGCGCTTTGAAAAAATAGCCAATACGCAAAATTTAACCATAACCGCTATTTTAGACACCCATGTACACCAAGATCGTAATAGTGCAGTTGCCTTATTACGCAGTGTGTTAGCAGCACGTTTAGTAGCAGGAGAGGTTGATCAATTAGGTTGGCCAGTTAACCAAACGGTGATTAATTTAAATGGGCAGCGCCTAGAAAAACTTGCCACACCTGGGCATAGCCAAGATAGCGTGAGTTACTTATTAAAAGAAGCCTCGGGTGAGGTTCGTTATTGTTTTTGTGGTGATCTCATTTTACCAGCGGGGCTTGGTAATACTCACTTGCTTGGTGGTAGTGCAGAGCAAATGGCTGACTCGTTAATATTACTAGCGCAGCAGTTAACCCCGGAGGCGATTATTTGCTCAGGACACGATTACCAACAGTGTTTTGCCATGAACTGGGCGGTACAGCAACAGCAAACTCCTTTATTGAGCGCGTTGTTATCTAAGCAAATAACGAAAAATGAATTTGCTGCTAAAAAACAGCAGCACGATGAGCAAAAACAAACAGCTAATAACAACCAGCTTTGTGGTTATGTAAATGCCCAACCAGATACAAATACACAGCAATTGAGCTACTCACAGGCAAAAGAGATGCTCAGCCACGGCAATGTATATTTAATTGATACGCGCGAACCCTATGAGCATGGCGCTAATAATATTTCATCGTTGTTAAATGTTGCTACAGCTAAAACTTTAAATATTCCGCTAAGCCGTATGGCAAATGCAATAGTAGAGCAGCAGCTAGATAAAAATAACCAATATATTTTAGTGTGCCGCAGTGGTAACCGCTCAAAGTTGGCAGCAGCTAATTTAATTGAGCTAGGTTATACCTCGGTTTATAATTTAAATGGCGGTTTGGCACTGGGAAGTTAAAATTAGTCAGCAAATAAATATAAGTAAGGCCGACATTTGTCGGCCTTTTTATTTATTTGCCAAATTAAGCTAAGTGAGTCGCCTCTGAATGGGTTGTTAAATTAATATATTAATTTTATGATACCGGTGTCAAAAGCAAAAAATTACGTTATCATTCACAGCATAAAATATAAAAACAGCTCATTTTTAACTTTGCTATATATGTTAATTAACTAAGTTTTATATAATAAATACATTTAAATCAATAGATTAATATTTTAGGGGATGTTTACATGACTAACCGTTCGCAATTAGCAAGTTGGCAAGCGCTTGAAAAAAGTGCAACCAAGATGAAACAAAGCCATCTTAGGGATTTATTTGCTAAAGATGACGCGCGTTTTTCTCAGTTTTCTACGCAAATCCCTGGATTATTATTTGATTACTCAAAACAACGTATTGATAAAGATGTTTTTACACAATTAATTGCATTGGCTAAAGAGTGTGACATTAGCGCTTGGCGTGAAAAAATGTTTAACGGTGAAAAAATTAATATCACCGAAAACCGAGCCGTTTTACACACAGCATTACGTAACCGCGCTCATACGCCACTTATTGTTGATGGCGAAAATGTAACTGAGTTGGTTGATAACGAACTTGCTAAAATTAAACTGTTTGTTGAAAAAGTGCGCAGTGGCAAGTGGTTAGGTTACAGTGGTAAGCCAGTAAAAGATGTAGTAAGTATAGGTGTAGGTGGTTCAAACCTTGGCCCGCAAATGGCAACCGAAGCATTAAAAGCGTTAAGTGACGATACCTTAAATGTACATTATGTGTCGAATGCTGACGGGGTACAAATTGCCTCGGTATTAAAAAACATTGATGCAGAAACAACCTTGTTTGTTATTGCATCAAAAACGTTTACCACGTCAGAGACAATGACCAACGCTAAAACAGCGGTTGATTGGTTTTTACAAACAGCTAAAGATAACGCCGCTATTGCTAAGCATTTTGTTGCGGTGAGCACTAATTTAGAAAAAACAGCCGAGTTTGGCATTAGTAACGACAACGTATTTACTATGTGGGATTGGGTTGGTGGTCGCTTTTCATTATGGAGCGCTATTGGTTTACCGATTGCATTATATGCAGGGTATGACGCTTTTGAAGCAATTTTAGAGGGTGCATACGAAGTTGATGAGCACTTTAAAAACGCGCCATTAGAGCAAAATATTCCGCTTATTATGGCATTGTTAAGCGTGTGGAATACCAGCTTTTTAGGTTACACCTCGCAAGCTATTTTACCTTATGACCAAGCGCTGCACATGTTGCCTGCGTACTTACAACAAGGCGAAATGGAAAGTAACGGCAAGCATGTTAACTTTGCCGGTGAAACTGTGCCTTATACAACAGTGCCAATTATTTGGGGTATGACCGGGATTAACGGGCAACACGCATTTTACCAATGTTTGCATCAAGGTAATGTGATTGTACCGGCTGATTTTATTGCCTCAATTAAGCCGCAAGTAAGCGTTGAGAAGCATCACGATATTTTATTATCGAACTTTTTTGCGCAAACAGAAGCACTAATGAATGGCGTAGATGAGCAAGAGATCACCGCAGATTTAACCGCTAAGGGTAAATCTCAGGCGCAAATAGATGAGTTACTAAAGCACAAAGTTCATCAAGGCAACCGCCCAACTACCTCTATGTTACTAGATAGCGTAGACGCTAAAACGGTAGGGCGCTTAATTGCGTTGTATGAGCATAAGATTTTTTGCCAAGGCATTATTTTAGAAATTTGCTCATTTGATCAATGGGGTGTTGAGCTAGGTAAAGGGTTAGCATCAAAAATAGAAGCAGAGTTAGTTGATGAGCGCGTAAAATATGCTCATGATAGTTCAACTAATGGCTTAATGGCGTATTATAAGCAACATCGTACGCAGTAAAAAATTAGCTTAGTAACATAAGCAACCAAATACCTTTGAACGGGTAGCGCTGGTGTACTTAGGGACTGTATTTTTGTGAGAGGAATTACAGTTCCCTAAGGCCCATTTTTAAGCGCAGATGATAAAATTAAAAATAAATAGCCAGCAGTACGGTTAAATAAAAAACATCATCATCACAGCATAACAAAGCAGGTTTTTGTGCAAATATATTTATAAAAACCGACATCATTCAAGCAATAAACCGCTATATCTGATTACCTAACGGGTAGTGCCAGGTAGCACAAACGTAGAGAGTAACTATGCTTAATCCTTTTGATATTATAATTTTTGGGGGCGGTGGTGATCTTGCGTTACGCAAATTACTACCTGCAATGTATCGAGCATATCAAGAAGGTAATTTACCTGAAGGCTCACGTATTTTGCCAACGGTACGCGAAGAAACCCAACGTGCTGAGTACATAGAAACAGCACACAAGGCCTTAAAAGAATTTTTAGCAAAGGATGAGTTTAATGCTAAAGATTGGAAAGCTTTTGCTACTTTTTTAGTACCTGTTGTTAGCAATGTAACAGCCCCTGACGATAACTGGGATGTGCTAAAAGGTATTTTAGATGAGCACGACAGCACTAAATCTCGCGTATTTTACTTATCACTACCACCTGCTGTATACGGCACTTGCTGTGAAATTTTATCTGTTAAAAACTTAATAACGCCTACTTCACGTGTAGTGGTTGAAAAACCTATTGGTTATTGTGGAGAATCTGCCGAGGCTATTAATGGAAAAATCGCCGAGTATTTTAGCGAAGAGCAAATTTTCCGAATTGATCATTACTTAGGTAAAGAAACCGTTCAAAACTTAATGGCACTGCGTTTTTCAAACTCGTTGTTTGAAAACATGTGGGATGCTAAATCAATCGATAATATTCAAATTAGCATTTCAGAGACTGTGGGCCTTGAAACTCGTGCAGGCTTTTACGACAAAGCCGGTGCACTGCGTGACATGGTTCAAAACCACTTGTTACAGCTGTTATGTTTAGTAGCAATGGAGTCGCCGCATAAACTTAATGCCAGTAGTATTCGCAACGAAAAGCTCAAAGTATTAGAAGCGCTGCGTCCACTTATTGGCAGCGACGTAGATAAAAATATTATTCGTGGTCAATATGTACCAGGTGACCTAAACGGTAAAATTGTACCAGGTTACTTAGAAGAGCTTAATGAAGGTTCAAGTAAAACCGAAACCTTTGTGGGTATTCGAGCGCATATTGATAACTGGCGTTGGGCAGGTGTGCCATTTTATTTGCGCACGGGTAAACGTATGGCTAAACGCTGTGCTGAAATTGTAGTGCAATACAAAAAAGTATCACACAATGTGTACGAAGACAGCGTTGGCGAAATAGAGCCAAACCGCTTGGTTATTCGCCTGCAACCAGAGGAAACTATTCAGTTAACCTTGATGTCTAAACGCTTAGATAATCTTGAGATGCAGCTTGAGCCAGTAACGATGAATATTGAGCTTTCACAAGCCTATAGCAATGGTTTTCACTCAGATGCCTATAAGCGTTTAATGCTAGATGCAGCCGCTAATAATCCTTCGTTATTTATCCATCGTGATGAAGTACGCCAAGCATGGAAGTGGATTGATCCAATCATCGACCGCTGGCAAGAAAAAGGCAAACCGGCGCTTTATCGTGCAGGTAGCTGGGGCCCAGAAGATGCAGACGAATTATTAGCAGAGAACAACCATGTATGGTTTAACACCGGTGATAAGGGAGCATAATGGCAACTATAATTGAAAAGTTTTTTGATAGTAAAGAGGCGCTTACAGCAGAGTTGTCGGCAACACTTGAACAATCATTACGTGATGGCATAAGCAATGATGGTCGTGCAGTATTAATGGTATCGGGCGGCTCATCGCCTGCTGCGGCGTATAAGCATTTATCAACCCTTGATTTAAATTGGCAACATATTGATGTTGCTATGGTTGACGAGCGCTGGGTAGATGCGAGCCACGAAAAAAGTAACGAAGCATTTATTAGCAGCACGTTATTACAAAATTATGGTGCAGCGGCTAACTTTGTCACGATGAAAAATAGCGCCGAGACAGCGCAGCAAGGCACTGCAGTGTGTGAAGCTGCCTATGCTGCGCTAAAACGCCCGTATGATGTGACTATTTTAGGTATGGGCCCTGATGGCCATACTGCGTCATTATTCCCACATGCAGAGGGTTTAGACGTTGGCCTAAGCTCGGATCAACTGGTGTGTGCAATTAATGCCATTGAAAGTGATGTAACTGGCAGTATTACTGAGCGTATGACACTTACGTTAAACGCGATAGCGCAATCTAAAGTGGTGAAGCTACTTATTAGCGGTGATGAAAAGCTCGCTGTGTACAAGCAAGCCAAAGCGGGTGGAGATGTAAACGACATGCCACTACGCGCAGTGCTAAATCACCCAAGTATTAATATTGAGGTTTATTGGGCGCCGTAATTTTAATTGAGTGCGAATAAACAAATTAAAAGGCAGCTATAACTAGCTGCTTTTTTTATTTGTGTAAATATCACTCAAAACAACGTAGTTAGTAACATGGTTTTGTTAAAACTGATTAACATTAAAAACAAGCCTGTATGTTAAATAGTCTTTTGGCGTATTCTTTTTAAGCAGCTTTTACCTTTGTTATGTGTACGTTTTTTGGCAAGATGCAGATTTATTTAAATTTTATTTTATCATAGCGGTTGTCATAAAAGTTTCCCTTCCTTTTTTTGCTCAAAAGCATTAGCCTAAAGGTATTAACAAAGAAACATACAAATTAAAAATAAACGGAGCAGTAACATGGCGGAGCAACAAGTACAGCCTTTACACAACGAAAAACATGCCAATACTAAAATTAAAAACGGCATCAATGTAGAATTTATGAAAACGCAACATTTAGTGCCAGTAGTTGCACATGAATTTGCGCGTATAGCGAATGAATTTCCAATGTCTTTCGTTAAAAATAACGAAACAGGCACTTTTCAAGCAGTTGCTATGTTTGGCCTTGAGCCAGGCGAAAACTTGTTTGTTGAAGGCGATAAGTGGACGGCAGCATTTGCACCAATGGCTACGACTCGCTACCCACTAGGTTTAGTAAAACACCCAGATCAAGACCAATACGGTATTGTTATTGACGAAGCGAGCCCATTAGTTGGCGAAGAAGAAGGTAATGCGTTGTTTGAAAACGGCGAAGAAACTGACTACTTAAAGCGTCGTAAAGAAGCCTTAGTATCGTTTATTGAGTTTTCTCAGATCACAGATGCTTTTACTAAGTTTTTAGCAGATAAAGAGCTTTTAGTAGCGCAAACACTAACAGTTGATATTAAAGGCGAGAAAAAAGACATCAACGGTATTTACCTTATCGATGAGAAAAAACTTAATGAATTAAGTGATGCTGACTTTTTAGAGCTACGTAAACGCGGTTATTTAGCACCAATATATTCTTTTTTAACGTCTACGCATCAAGTAGCACGTTTAGCTCGTTTAAAAGCGCAACAAGCGTAATAATTAAAACCAGCAAAAAAAGCGCCTTTGGGCGCTTTTTTTATGTGTTTAAACTTACTTTACTTGATAAATAGTTAGCGACCATCCACATTAGTTTCACTGAAGTTTATAAGAGCTCATTATGAAAAAATCACTTTTAATGGCGCTTATCGCCACTAGTTGTATTAGCGTAAGCAATAACGCCTTAAGCGCAGAAGTACCTTTTGCTATTGCCATTCATGGCGGTGCGGGCACGATTGAAAAAAGTAAATTTACGCCCAAAGAAGAGCAAGCTTATCGTGCTAAATTAACCGAAGCGGTAGAGGCCGGTTATAAAGTACTTGAGCAAGGCGGCGAAAGCTTAGATGCCATAACGGCAGCGATTCAAGTGATGGAGCAGTCACCATATTTTAATGCCGGGCGTGGTGCGGTTTATACTTACGATGGCAGCCATGAGCTAGACGCATCAATTATGGATGGTCGAAATCGTCAGGCGGGCGCTGTTGCAGGTGTTAAGCATGTAGAGAGCCCAATTAATTTAGCGCGCTTGGTTATGGATAATTCAGTACACGTCATGCTCAGTGGCCAAGGCGCTGAAGAGTTTGCTAAAGAGCAAGGTATTCCCTTAATCGAAAATAACTTATTTGATACCGATCACCGCTATAAAGCATTATTAAAAGCAAAGCAAAAATTAGATAAAGCCAAAGCAACCAGTAAAGATTACCAAGCAGCGCATAAAGCTCTGCCTAATAACTATAAAATGGGCACGGTTGGTGCGGTAGCACTGGATAAAAATGGCAATTTAGCAGCTGGTACATCAACCGGCGGTATGACCGCAAAACGCTATGGCCGTATTGGTGATGCGCCGGTAATTGGTGCAGGAACGTTTGCGGAAAATGAATCGTGTGCGGTATCGGCTACCGGCCATGGTGAGTATTTTATTCGTTACAATGTAGCCAGCGATATTTGTGCGCGCGTTAAATACCAAGGTAAAACCATAACGCAAGCAGGGGACGAAGTGATTAATGGGGTACTTGCACCAATAGGCGGTACGGGCGGTGTTATTATAGTGGATACTAAAGGTAATATTAGTTTGCCGTTTAATACCTCAGGTATGTACAGAGCCAGTAAATCAAATACCCAAGCCACTTATGTAGGCATTTTTAAAGGCGAATAAGCGCTTTATTTGTTTGGCTGGTGGCTTATATAACAAACTACTAAGGGTTATGTACTTTGTAGGATTAACCCCAGCCATTTAATTTGCTACAATTGCGGCTCTTTTACTAATTTTATAAGGTATGCGGGTGGTAAACCTAGGTCAGTTGTTTGGCGAGCTAAAGACGTGCTTGAAAAAAGATCAATTCATTTTTAAAAAACGCTTACATGGCGTAAAAAAAATAACCGATGAGAATAAGCATGCCAACGCGCTTGAAAAAATAGCGGCCGACATTACCCGTAGCCAAGCACTGCGCGCGCAGCGTTTAGCCGCTCTGCCTAAAGTGACTTACCCAGAGCAATTACCGGTGAGTCAAAAAAAGGATGTGATTAAAAACGCCATTGCTAATAACCAAGTGGTTATTATTGCAGGTGAAACAGGTTCAGGTAAAACCACGCAAATTCCTAAAATGTGTTTAGAGCTGGGGCGTGGGGTTGATGGCTTAATTGGCCACACTCAACCAAGGCGACTAGCAGCACGAACGGTGGCGAATCGTATTGCAGAAGAAATGCAGTGTGAACTTGGCCAACAAGTTGGTTTTAAAATACGCTTTAGTGATCAGGTCTCGAATAATACCTATATTAAGCTAATGACCGACGGTATTTTACTTGCCGAAATTCAACAAGATCGATTTTTAAATCAATACGACACCATTATTATTGATGAAGCGCACGAACGTAGCTTAAACATTGACTTTATTTTAGGTTATTTAAAAAACTTACTTCCTAAGCGCCCCGATTTAAAAATAATAATTACCTCAGCAACGATCGATCCGGAGCGTTTTTCAAAGCACTTTGATGATGCGCCAATTATAGAAGTATCAGGGCGAACCTTCCCGGTTGATGTACGTTACAACCCAGTTACTGAGATAAATAAAGAGGATATGGAAGCCGAAGGCGACCAACTGCAAGGTATTTTTGATGCAGTAGATGAGCTGTGTGCAGAAGGCCCCGGCGACATTTTAATATTTTTAAATGGTGAGCGTGAAATACGCGATACCGCCGATGCTCTCAGTAAACGTAATTTAAAACACACTGATATATTGCCGCTTTATTCGCGTTTATCAAGCGCCGAGCAAAACCGTATATTTGCACCGCACTCGCGCCGCCATATTATTTTATCGACCAATGTGGCCGAAACATCGTTAACCGTACCGGGGATTCGTTATGTAATTGATCCGGGTACGGCGCGTATTAGCCGTTATAGTTACCGCACCAAGGTACAACGCCTGCCGATAGAGCCAATATCGCAAGCCAGTGCAAATCAGCGTATGGGGCGTTGTGGCCGGGTAGAGGCGGGTATTTGTATTCGTTTATACGCCGAGGATGACTTTTTATCGCGCCCTGAGTTTACCGACCCTGAAATATTACGTACTAACTTAGCCTCGGTTATTTTACAAATGTTAGCGCTGGGTTTAGGCGACATGGCGCAGTTTCCATTTGTACAAGCTCCAGATAGTCGTAATATTAGCGACGGTTTAACCTTGCTTGAGGAACTTCAAGCCGTACATCCCACTAAACGTAACGACAAAACAGCGCTTACCCAGTCAGGGCGAGAATTAAGCCGTTTACCGGTCGATCCGCGTTTAGCTAAAATGGTGTTAACCGCACATAAGCTAGGTGCGCTGCGCGAAGTAATTATTATAGTGGCGGCACTGTCTATTCAAGACCCCCGTGAACGCCCGCAAGAAAAACGTGCTGCGGCAAACGAAAAACACGGCCGTTTTGATGATCCTGATTCAGACTTTATTGCATTTTTAAATCTGTGGAATTACTTAGAAGAGCAGCAAAGCGAGCTGACTAATAGCCAGTTTAGAAAACTTTGCCAAAAAGACTTCCTCGCTTATATGCGCCTTCGTGAGTGGCAAGATATTGTTTATCAAATAAGTACCGTATGTAACGAAATGGGTATGAAAGCCACATCGAATGCTGCCGACGGTGAGCAAGTTCACAAAGCATTACTGAGCGGTATGCTTAGCCATATTGGCTTTAAAGATGAAAAACAAATTTATAAAGGCGCGCGTAATAGCCAGTTTCATATTTTTCCGGGGTCGGGGTTATTTAAAAAGAGCCCAAAATGGTTAATGTCGGCAGAGTTGGTAGAAACCAGCAAATTATATGCCCGTACTAACGCTAAAATAGACATTAACTGGGTTGAGCCACTGGCGCAGCATTTGGTTAAGCGCAGTTATACTGAGCCACATTGGGAGAAAAAACCCGGTGCGGTAATCGCCTTTGAGCAACAAACCTTGTACGGCCTGCTAATCGTTAATAAACGCCGCTGTGTGTATAGCAATATTGATCCTAAAGTGAGCCGTGAGCTGTTTATTCGCACTGCATTAGTTGAGCAAGAGCTGGGTTTAAACGAAAGTTTTTTAGAGTTTAACCGCGAGCTGATTGAAGATATTCAAGTGCTTGAAAACAAGTCGCGCAGGCGCGATATTTTAGTTGATGAGCAAACTTTATTTGAGTTTTACGATAAAAAAATTCCAAAAGAAATTAATAATCGTGCAGCATTTTTAAAATGGTATAAAACGCAAAAAAAACAAAATAAACACTATTTGCAAATGAGCCGCGATGACTTAATGCAGCATGGTGCAAGCAGTATTACTGAGTTTGACTACCCAGATACTTGGCAGCAAGATAATTTAATTTTGCCCTTAGCGTATCATTTCGATCCCGGTCAAGCGGTTGACGGTGTGGCAGTACAAATACCGGTTGCGCTATTAAACCAAGTACAAGAAAGTGGCTTTGACTGGCATATACCTGCGTTTCGACATGAGTTAATAAGTGGTTTAATTAAATCCCTGCCTAAGTCACTGCGCCGTAACTTTGTACCTGCGCCTAACTATGCCGATGCTGTTTTGGCGGCCATTGAGCCATTGCAGGGGAGTTTAATTGACGCACTTAGTAATCGACTATTAAAAATGACAGGGGTGCGAGTTGACCCTGATGCCTGGGATTTAAGTGCCTTGGCAGCGCATTTACGTTTGCAGTTTGAAGTACGTGGCGATAACAATAAGTTACTTGCGCGTGGCCTAGATTTAGCCAAACTTAAAGCACAGCTACAAGGCGAAGTAACGCAAACATTATCCAAAGTAGCCGATAAAGGCATAGAAAAAGTAGACTTAACGCAGTGGGATTTTGGTGAGCTACCTAACTCATATGTAAAAAAACAAGGGCAATACGAAATTAAAGCGTACCCGGCGCTGGTGGATAAAAAATCTACTGCTGCTATTGAGCTTTTCGATAACGAAGTAAAAGCACAGGTTGCCCATCAACAAGGGCTGCGCCGATTAGTATTATTAAATGTGCCTTCACCAATAAAGTATTTGCAGCAAAACTTACCAAATAAGGCTAAGCTTGGATTGTATTTTAATCCTTTTGGTAAAATAGCCGATTTAATTGATGACTGCATTGCCGCCGGTGTTGATAGCTTATTATTAAAGTACGGTGACATTCGCACCAGCGACGCATTTGAAAGTGTAAAAGAGCATATACGGGGTGAGCTTGGCGACGCTGTAGTTGAAATTGCCACGCAAGTAGAGCAAGTGTTAAGTATTGCCCATGCCTTACATAAAAAAATGAAAGGACGCGTAGATTTAACCATGATCACTGCGCATGGTGATATTAAATCGCAATTAGAGTCTCTTGTTTTTAAAGGTTTTGTAAGCCAACATGGGGCAACTAAGCTAAGTGACTTAATCCGTTATTTAAAAGCGATTCAAAAACGTTTAGAAAAGTTACCCATAGATCCAAATCGCGATAGATTATGTGTACTTGAGCTTGATAAAGTGGCTCAAGAATATAAAAAGCAAGCAAACAAAACCCCTAAAGGGATGCCTATTCCAAAAGAAGTAGAAGCTATATTTTGGATGCAGCAAGAGCTGAGAGTGTCTTTATTTGCACAGACCCTGGGTACTCCGTATCCAATTTCGGCAAAACGTGTGTTAAATGCAATAAAAGAAATAGAGTAAAAGGTGTATCTATTATTAAGCTTAAGTGCTTAATAATAGAACTTATTTTTTGTTTTGAGAAGGAAACGACATAGCCATGTCCTCATCAATAGAACATAAAGTACAACAACTACTAGTGGTAGACGACGAGTATTTTAATTATGAAATACTCAAAGCAGCACTTAGCGCAAAGTTTGCTGTTAATTATGCCGATTCTGGAACAAGCTGTTTAGCCTCTGCTATTGCTAATCCACCCGATATTATTTTGCTTGATGTATGTATGCCAGGGCTGGATGGTTACGATACGTGTAGAATGCTTAAACATACACCTGAGACAAAAAACATCCCTATTGTTATGGTGTCTGGGCTGGAGTCACCGCTTGAAAAACAAGCTGGGTTTGACGCAGGCTGTGATGCTTATGTGGTTAAGCCGTTTTCTGTACCACTGTTGTTAGAGCAAATTAATAAAATAGTATAGGAAAAATTATGTTTACAGATGATAAGCGAAATTTTCGACGTATGCAGATCAATACTCCGGCAAAACTAACCACAATAGAGCCGATTGCTGGTTTAAATTATACTGCCGAATGCGTGGATTTGAGTGCGACTGGGTTGTCGTTGCATTTAGATGAGCTACTTGAGCCAAACACTATTTTATTGGTACATATAGACTCAACTCATCCGAGTATTGCGCCTTTAGATGCAACGGCTAAGGTGATACGCGCCAGCAAAGAAGATGACGGTACAATAACTGCTGGACTTGAGATAATACAGTTTAATTAGCTTTTTAGCTTAGGCAGCATGGTTATTACCCATTAAAATAGGTAATAACCATGCATAAATACTGATCAAGGCCTAGGCGTTAGTAAACCTTACAAATTAAGCCTTTTAAGTAAAAACCTTCAGGGTAACTACCCGCAATAGGATGATCGGCAGCTTGGTTTAAACGCTCCATAATAAGTAAGTCTTTACCAGCATCAAGGGCTGCATCAGCCACCACTTTTTGAAACAAATTTTGCTCCATTAAGCCCGAACACGAGAAGGTTAATAAGGTGCCACCTGGTTTTAATATTTGCATAGCAATCATGTTGATATCTTTATAGCCACGACACGCACCAGTAAGTTGTGCTTTGTTGTCGGCAAACTTTGGCGGATCCATTACTATAGTGTCAAACAATACACCGTCTTCGCGGTATTGACGCAGTAACTTAAATACATCTTGCTTCACAAAATCAACCTTATCTAAATCAAGATTGTTATGCTCAACATTGCGCTTAGCTGTATCGAGAGCTGGCTGCGATACATCTACGTTAGTTACGTGTTTACAGCCGCCACGCAGGGCATACAACGAAAATGTACCCGTGTAGCTAAAGCAGTTTAATACGGTTTTATCCTTAGAAAAGCGTTCAAGTGCAGCGCGGCTATCGCGTTGATCTAAATAAAAGCCGGTTTTATGGCCATCAATAATATCAACTTCAATTTTAAAGCCATTTTCTGCAATGAGTACTGGGGCAGTTGGTTCATTGCCCCATAATGCTCCTTTAATTGGCTCAAGGCCTTCTTTGGTACGTACTTCTACGTCTGAGCGCTCGTAAATGCTCATACCAGGGAATATAGCCATTAACGCGCCAACAATTTCACCTTTATGACGCTCAGCACCCGCGCTTAGTAATTGACACACTAATACGTTGTCAAACTTATCTATGGTAACGCCGGGTAAAAAATCAGATTCTGCGGCGCAGAGTCTAAAGCCGGTTAAACAACCTTCTTCGATTACTTGGCTACGGGCTTCTAGTGCACGGCGTAGGCGGCGTTCAAAAAAGTGTTGATCAATAACTTCTTTTTCGTCAAAGCTCCAAACACGGGCACGAATTTGTGAATGTGGGCTATAAGCTGCTGTTGCTAAAAATTTACCTTCACTGTCGTGAATAGTAACTGTGTCACCTAGGCCTGGTTTACCTTTAATTTTTTTGATGGCTTTGGAAAATAACCAAGGGTGTTTTCTTTTTAATGATTTATCGCGGCCAGCTTGCAGGTAAACGGCAGATGTCATAAAGCTTCTCAGTAGTAATAAATAAGCGCTGTATTTTAGTCAAGGCAAGGGCAACATACAATGAATGTTTTGCATGGAGCCCATAAATCGCGGTAAAGTATGGCTAATTCAATATGTTAATTAGGTATTTGGAACACGTTGTGACAGACATAATGTTAAGCCCTGAGCTGCAGCAGCTCAATTTACAGTGCAGAGCCTTTATTACCACACTAATTCATGCCGATGTGGCGCATGATATAACCCATATTGAACGCGTAGTTCGGGTTGCTATTAAATTGTGCGATGCAGAGCAAGCTAATATGAAGGTAGTGCTCCCGGCTGCATGGTTACACGACTGTGTTGCCGTGGCTAAAAACCACCCAGATAGGGCTAAAGCCTCTACTATGGCCGCCGATAAAGCGATTGCTTTTTTAGCTTCTATTAATTACGACGCGCAATTATTTACTCAAATTCATCATGCAATAGCGGCGCATAGCTTTAGCGCCAATATTAAAGTGAACTCAGTAGAAGCACAAATAGTGCAAGACGCAGACAGAATGGATGCACTAGGCGCGATTGGTATAAGCCGCTGCATGAAAGTAGGTGGCTCAATAAGTCGATTACTATATAACCCGGATGACCCATTTTGCCTACAACGCGAAGCAGATGATAAAAAATACACGCTTGATCACTTTTTTATTAAGTTATTACACATAGCTCAAAGCATGAATACTCCCTCGGCTAAGGCCGAAGCACTAAGACGCACTGAGTATATGCATGACTTTTTAGAGCAACTAAAGTCTGAAATAGGAGAGCAGCGTGAGTATACCTAAGCTAGCTGGGATTGATCATTGTCATTTAAATGTGGATGATTTAGCGCAAGCGGTTAAATGGTATGAGCGTGTTTTAGGTTTTAGTGTGGTTGAAGCGCTCGCCTTTTGGAATGAAGATGGCAAAGGGCCATTAACCCTTGAAGATGCAAATGCTACCACGCGTTTAGCGTTATTTACTGCACAGGGACGTAGTAAAGGCATTGCTTTTTTAGCCACTGGGGAGCAATTTATTGCATGGCTTGAGCATTTTGAACACCTGAATATTAAAACAGTATTAGCTGATCACGGCGTTACGTTTTCAATTTATTTTAAAGATAACAGCGGAAATAGCCATGAAATTACCTCTCATGACTATACGCAGATTAAAACTGTGTATCCGCAGGTATTATTAGGCTCGCATACAGCCAAAAAGAGCTAAATTAAAATCGCTCCTGATGAGCATTTTTTATGGCAATAATATCGTCAATTTTGCCAATAAATAGCTCAACCAATTGCGGGTCGAAGTGTTTACCGGCTTGTTGTTGCATATGTTCTATAGTTTGCTCTATGCTCCAAGGCTCTTTATAGGGGCGTTTTGAGGTAAGTGCATCAAATACATCGGCAATGGCAACAATACGGCCTTCCAGCGATATGGCTTCTCCTTTTAGGCCATTGGGGTAGCCAGTACCATCCCACTTTTCATGATGTTCAATTGCCAGCACATGCGCCAGTTGTAATAGTGGCGATGATGAATTTGCTAAAATTTGTGCACCAATTAAAGCGTGCTCTTTCATGTGGGTAAACTCATCGGCAGTTAACTTTCCGGGTTTTAGCAAAATGGCATCCGGAATACCTATTTTACCTACATCGTGCATAGGGGCTGCTTGGCGTAATAATTCGGCGTGTTGCTCATCCATACCCAGCGCCAATGCAAGTACTTTGCTGTATTGACTCATACGTATAATATGCTCACCGGTATCGGTGTCTTTATATTCTGCAGCACGACCTAAACGCTGTACTAAATCGACATGAGCTTGTTTTAGCTGCTCAGCTTGCACTAACGACAGGTGAGTTTTAACCCGTGCCCGTACAATAGCAGGGCTAATGGGTTTGGTTATATAGTCTACAGCGCCTAGTTCAAAACCCTTAAACTCATCACTTTCATCACTTAGTGCAGTAACAAAAATAATAGGAATATGCGATGTAGCAGGGTTAGCTTTAACAATTTGGCATACTTCAAAGCCATTCATATCGGGCATCATAATATCGAGTAAAATTAGCTTTGGCAGTTCTTTTTCAAGTAATGCTATAGCGGCAGCGCCCGATTTAGCAAACGACATCCTATATTGATTACCAAGCACCTCGCGCATTACTTTTAAGTTTGCAGGCTCGTCGTCAACAATTAATATACGCGGCTTATCTAGAATAAAATCCATTAATTAATTCTCCTTTATGGTTAACTTTTTAAGTAAATTTGCTAATTTAACTTGCGCGTTATCAAAGTCGAATTCATCAAAGGCACTGGCTATTTCATCTATATCTACTTGTACTGATACTATACATTTACGTTGTAACTGTTCGAGAAGATCATCATTAAGTTCGGCATTTTGTGCATCAGCATAGAGTTCTTGGCAAATATCTATCAGCTCAGCTGTTGATAACGGCTCAGCATTGTCGATAAGTTTGGCAGGCTCTTTACATATAGTGCTTGCTAATAATTGGCCGATAAGCGCCAATTCAGTTTTTATATCTGCCAAAGCGCTGGTTAGCGCAGCTTCATCGTCTGCGTTCTCTAAGCGCGTTAACAGTGTCATTAAGGTTAATAACCCTAAATTACCAGCCACGCCTTTTAAAGTATGAATAAGCGTATAAACACTTTTAATATCGCTTAGTTGGAGGTTAAATAAGCTTATAAATTGCTTTTCGTTGGTATTAATAAATTTAGTAATTTCGGTAAGCTGTTTACATTTAGAGCCCCACAAAGCTAACCCTTTTTCAAAGTCTATGTGCTTGGCATCGGGGTCGGTTTGCGCAATTAATGTTTCTTTGGCTAAGCTAAGTCCAAGCACCAGTGCTATTTCTTGATTAAGTTGGTTTATATCAACCGGCTTATTAGCAAACCCATTCATGCCTGCATTTTTAGCGGTTAGTTTATCTTGCTGTAACACGCTGGCTGTTAAGGCAATAATAGGCGTAAATTTTATTTGTTTTAGCTGCTCCAATTCACGAATTTTAATGGTGGCTTCAATACCGTCACATTCAGGCATATGAATGTCCATTAAAATGACATCAAAGTCTTGCTGATTAAACGCCTCAATTGCTTTTAAGCCGTTACTTGCAGTGCTTACTGTGTGTTGATCTCGCGAAAGTAATATAGAAAGTAGCTCTGTATTTTGCTCTATATCATCAACCACTAATATTCTAAGTGGAGGCAATTGGGTATGTAGGCCTTCAAAATAATCTATTTTATTTTCATCACCAACAGTAAAAGGTAATGAAAAGTAAAAGCAGCTGCCTTTATCAACTTCACTCACTAAATCAATTGAGCCATGCATAAGCTCTACTAATTGTTTACTTATTGTTGTACCTAAACCCGTGCCACCAAACCGACGTGTGGTCGTGCCATCGGCTTGCACAAAAGGCTGAAAAACCGCTTTAATACGATCTTTAGCAATACCAATGCCTGTATCTTGTACTTCAAAAAATAGGTGATTATTTTGTGTGGTACTTACGGTAACAGTAACAGCGCCTTGCTCGGTAAATTTAATGGCGTTACCAATAAGGTTTGTAAGTATTTGCCTAAGGCGGTCGGGATCACCGTAGTATGCGGTGCTAACTGATTTATTAATATTAAGCGTTAAATTAAGGTTTTTCTTTTTAGCTTCTAACCAAAAAGTGGAAATAATACTGTCGATAACGGGCTTTAAATTAAAATGCACAGGCTCAATGGTTAGTTTTCCACGTTCTAACTTTGCAGAGTCGAGAATCTCATTAAGCAGGCGCAGTAAAGAGCGTGCTGCACTATTAACCGTAACAAGGTGCTTTTGCTGCTCTTTACTTAGCGGTGTATCCATGAGCAGATCGCTAAAGCCAATAATTGCATTCATAGGGGTGCGTATTTCATGGCTCATATTTGCCATAAAAGATTGCTTAGCATTGGCAGCTTCTTCTGCTTGCAGTTTAGCGTGCTCTAATTTTGCTTCATACTCTTTGCGCTCAGTAATATCAACAAGTACACCATCAATCCACTGTGCAACATCGGTATTATTAAAGTCAAAACTACCTTTCTCTAATACCCATACAGTTGCGCCGTTGCGATGGCGAATTCTATATTCAACAGAGTATTGACGCTTTTCGGTAACGGCATTAGTGAGCGTGGTAATAATCATTTGTTGATCAGACTTTAAAATCAGGTCTGTAAACTCAATGTGTTGCTCAATAAATTCATCCGGTGTATAGCCAGTTAAATCCAATATACTTGGGCTAACAAATAGCATGGTCCAGTTAGTATCAAATTTACATCTAAAGGCAACGCCTGGCATATTTTGCATTAATGAGCGATATTTTTGCTCATTTTCAACGACCGTTTTTTGTAGTGCTCGTTGCTGCGTTAAGTCAGTAATAAAGCCAACATACAAAGGAGGTTGTCCAGTTTGCGTCACTTGGCCAATACCAAGGCGCACAGGGATCAAATGGTTATCTTTATGTTTGGCAAAAGTATCGCGGTTTATGCCTATAATACCGCTTAAATCAAGAGTCATATCGCCAGACGATGACGCATTGTTTAGGGCGTTATTATCATTTAAAAGAATCTGTACACTTTTACCTTGTAACTCATGTTCTTGCCAACCTAAAATCTTACTCGCAGCATCATTAAAGCTTAAAATAATACCTTGATGATCAATAGTCACAATGCCATCTATTGCTGTTTCTAATATGGCGTTTAACCGCGACTCGTCGGCTGATTTTTCTTCAAGTAGCAGTTTATAGCGTACCATGCCATTAATCACAGCAACCACACTGGTTATTGCAACAGTTGCAGTGGCAACCGCAATAGCAACAAATGTAAGCCCTGCAGACGCATTTTCGTCTGCGTAAATAAGTGGGGAGGTTGCTACAAAACGAGTTGCTGCCATACCCATATAATGCATACCAGTAACGGCAAAGCCTAATATAACGGCGCTGGTTGAGCGAATTTGTAACTGCGATAACCGAGGGAAAATTATTTCAAGATTAAAGCGGCTATATAAAGCTATAAACGATAGGGTAACGGCCACCAAAATAGACAACCCAAACATAACTGGGTCATACCTTAGCATAGGCGCAAGCTCCATCGCCGCCATACCACTGTAATGCATGGTGCCAATACCCGAGCCTAATAATACCGAGCAAACAGCTAATACTTTAAAGTTACCATTGCTTTTTACCAGTATAGATACTGCATATTGGCACGCCAAAAATGCGGGTATGAAAGAGAGTAAGGTAATAGTTGGGTTATATTTAATGTTAGTACACAAAGAAAAAGCCAACATACCAATAAAATGCATGCTCCAAATACCCGCAGAAAAAACAGCAGCTGCGGTTACGGTAGCTAAACGTTGATAGCTTGGGAAAGTAGTTTTTTTAGCTAAGTCAATGAGTTTTGTAGTAAAAAAAGCGGCAAATATCACTATTAAAACTGAAAGAGAAACCAAGAGAGGATCGTAAACCCCGTTTATAATTAAACTAGGATCTTGGTCAGTAATAAAGAAAGCTGATAACATGGCGGCTCTAAATAGGCATTTTAATCGCGTAGTTTAATAGAATTAATTAATTAATAAACAGTTAATTTTATGATTGCTTATTAAGCTATAAATAAACAACGCTGCATTAATTAACTATTAGACGAAAAGTAGCCCCTAGCTAGTACAGTGTGAGAGATTAATTTGTTTGCTTACCAACTAAAAAAAAGTACCCGACGAAAGACCGTCGCTATTAAAGTGCATAATCAAAATGTAACGGTATATGCACCCCATCACGTACCAAAAAAAATGCTCGATAACTGGTTATTAGAAAAAAAATCATGGATTGAGGCGCAGCTGCAAAAGCAGCTTACTTTGGTTGATACAAAACAGTATCCACTTAAGGACAAAAAAATCTGGATTTTTTCAGAGGCAATTAATTTAACGTTTCAGCAAGGCAATACCTCTACAGTGGAACGCCAACAAGATGGCCTGCTTATTACCGTTTCTGCTCGTGTTAAGCATCAGCAGCAAAAGTACCAATTACTTTTAGAGGCGTATTTAAAAGAGCAGTTAACCGCATACATTGAAATGCGACTTAATGACTTTTGCACGCAAATGCAAGAAGCGCTACCTAACGATTTAAATATTGCAGTTTATAAACGCAAATGGGGAAGTTGTAATAGTAAAAGGGCGCTAACATTTAACTTATTATTGATTGGTGCACCCCATAGCATTATTGATTATGTAATAGTGCATGAGCTGGCGCATTTACGGTATTTAAATCATAGCAAAGCATTTTGGCAGCGCGTGGCACAATTTTGTCCCGACTATAAAGCAAGTACGTTATGGCTAAAACAACATGGTATGAGTTTACAATGGGTATTTTAATGTTTAACTAAGAAAAAACACGGAGATTACTAACAAGGAATGTAGTAACTATATAACTAGGAAATAAGTAGAAAAGTGGTGGAGGGAGCTGGATTCGAACCAGCGAAGGCTGAGCCGTCAGATTTACAGTCTGATCCCTTTGGCCGCTCGGGAACCCCTCCACACTAATTTTGTTACATTTGGCCCCACTTAACTTAGCGGTAAGAAAAGTGGTGGAGGGAGCTGGATTCGAACCAGCGAAGGCTGAGCCGTCAGATTTACAGTCTGATCCCTTTGGCCGCTCGGGAACCCCTCCAATGCAACGGCGCTGATAATAGCAAACATCGTATTTAAGTAAAGAAAAAAGCTAAAGAAAAATGAAATAAAGCCGATAAATAGGTATTACTTACTTCAATCGGCTAAAGTCTATGCAAATCGGTGATTTGTTAATCACAGAGAGTCAGCTCAATACTCGACTCAATAAAAGTGTGCATGAAAAGCGCCGAGGAGAGTTTGCGCTTTTACTCGCTATGCTATCTCATGATGCACTCGATTTTAGCCAATTCCATTTACCAAAAACAGAAATTGAAGATTCAACTGTTGGCGAAGACACCCTTCGTAAACAAATTGGAGCAGGTCCAAAGCAACTTTTAGCGCCAGATAAGTTTGATATGTTGATAGGGCAGTTTAACGCCTCACTATTAATGCAAGCAGGGGAACGCGCTGGAATGGGCGATATTAAATTAAATCACTGTTTAAACCCTGAACCACTGTTTATAAGAGATGATGTAAGCCATATTCCGCTTCAGGTGCGTGATAATTGTGAATTAGCAGTGCGCAGGCGTATAAATAACACACAAACGCAACTATCTAACCCGCAACTCGATGCTGCTGCCTTTTACGAAAGCCTAAATAATGATGCGCTACACCACCCATTGCATGTAGTAAGTGCCTAATTATAAAGCATACGCTGTAACTGCTTTGCAATCACCAATCATATTAATAGGGCTTTGCAAACGATTGTGCCACCACTCTAACTATTAAGTTACTTGTCTGTAATATAAAGCTGCTAACTTTCTACACTTAAGCGCATTTTAGCGATACTTTATTTTATTAATGGATTAATAATTGATTTAATATAAAAAAAGCATCCAAAAATTAAATGCAATTGCTATAATAGGCTCAAATGGTATGACATTAAATGCCGTTATCATTAAACCAAGGTAATTAGGAACGTAATGAAGAAAATATTCACGCTAAATCACGAGAAAATCAAATATCCTCGTATGGTTGACGCCGCAAAGCATGAAGTGAAAAAATATTTGAAAAGAGAGCGTAACAAAACTCTACCACTCGATGCTGATTACTGGGCGTTTGATTGTAAGTTTGGTAATACCGCTGAAGATGCACAAGTAGTGCACGTTGCAGAGCTTAGTAATCATATAAGCGAAATAGAAAAGCAAAGCTTAACTTCTTTTTATGTAGAAATTTTAGCGCGCCCAGCTCAACGTCAACAACCAGATTTGGATGACGACGAATAAGACGCTTATAAAGTAATTTGCGTAATTTTTAAAATGGGCCCTAGTGGCCCATTTTTTGTTTGTACGTTTATACAAACGCGATTTAAAACTTGAGCATTCAAGTACAAGCAGCTTATAAGCAGTGCTTACTTTCAGTATTACCCTGAAAATTATGGCCGTGATTTTCTAAAACAATTAACAACAACTCTGTATCGCCATTTTTATATTTGGTTGTAAGTTTGATTAAAAACCCAACTTTAATACATTTGCATAACATAAGGCTGTATTATACTGTGATAGTTAATAATTATAGAAAACAGTAGTATTTATGCCATTAAATTATGCCGATAGCGATTTAAAACTTAGCCTTAAAGCCTCAAAAGTCCTCATTGTAGATGATCAGTTACTCAGCTTAATTGTACTGAAAAAAATACTATCAAAGCACTTTATTGTTAATACCGCCAACAGCGGTGAAGAAGCAGTTGAAATATGTAAATCAAATACTCCCGATATCGTACTGCTTGATATTTCAATGGACGGCATATGCGGTATAGAAACCTGTTTAAAACTTAAAACGACGACACAAACCCAAGATATTCCCGTTATATTTGTTACCTCCTTTGAAAACCAAGAAGAGGACTGCTGGGAAGCGGGCGCGGTAGACTTTATTCAAAAACCGATTAACCCAGAAACCTTATACAGAAGAGTAAGAGCGCACTTAACTATTAAGCTGCAACATGACTTATTAAGCCAAAAAGTGTTTCTTGATGACTTAACTAAAGTATTTAACCGTCGTTATTTTGATACTCATATTAATAAAATACAATTGAGTGCATTAAGAGAGAATGCAGAATATGCTTTATTACTTATGGATATTGATTACTTTAAGCAATACAACGATATTTATGGACACGTAGAAGGCGACGCTGTTTTACACTTAGTTGCTCAAACAATTGCCAACAGCCTACAAAGGCCAAGCGATTTTGTTGCTCGATATGGCGGCGAAGAATTTGTGGTTGTGCTACCGCATACCAACGAGGAAGGCGCTCGCTGTGTTGCTGAAAAAATTAAAAGTAACATATCCGGCTTGGGTGTTTTACATAAGTACTCAGAGTTTGAATTTGTCACTATAAGTATAGGTGGGGCTACGTTATTGCAATCAGACGAAGGCAGCATAGATATTTTGCAACGCGCAGATAAAAAAATGTACGCCGCTAAAGCACAAGGGCGAAATAAGGTGTGCTTTTAAAGCGCAGCGAGCCCAGTAGCAAAATATACGGTAGAGCAGTTATTAACGCAGTAGGCCTATAGGTATGTAAGTAAATAGCCAATAGCTGCTCGAAAGTAAAATTTTATTTTAGCCATACACCGCTTCATAACAGCGATTGCTAGGTATGGCTATTTGTATTTAAGGTTTAGTTGCCTGTAATTACCTACTTTACTCACCGCACAGTTAGTTGCAGTTTGTTATATGCTATGACACTTTTTATATTTTTTGCCACTTTGGCAAGGACAGTTATCATTTCTGCTTATTTTAATATCGGCTACCGGAAATAGTGTGCCTTCAAGGTAGCGCCACTGCCCATCTTGTTTAATAAACAACGACTTTTCGTGCAACTCGCAATATAGGTTTTGGTAAAAGTAATTTACTTTAAATGTTACAAAGCCTTCGCTTGCATCGTGCTCAGTGTCGATAACGGTTAGCTTTATAAAGCGGCAGCTATCTGCAAAGTCTTTAATCTCTTTTACAGGGTTTTCTGCCTGCTTTTCACTTGCATAAGTTTGATAAACATAAGTTGCATTTTTAAGTACATATGCACTGTAGCGAGCACGCATAAGTTGCTCAGGTGTTTCAGCTATTTTTGATGCTAAATGAAGTGGTTCACAGCAGTCAGCATAGTTTTGCTGGCTGCCACAAAAGCAAGGAGAAGTCGTTAATGAGGTCATAATACTAATATAAAGTGTTTAAAACACGAGTTTAACAAGCTTATTGAGTCAGTGGTATCTCAAGGTTGTGAGTATTTTTAGTAAAACAGTAAAGCTTAGTATTTGTAGTGCTTAAATTTAATGATAGCTGTGTCAGCTGTTGATCATTAATAATATCGGTCCAGGTAATAACCGCAGCAAAGTTTCCGTTGTGTAGCGCCGAGCTAAGTACATATTCTAAGTTTACTAAATGTTTTTGCCTGATCACCAGTAATTTGCTGGTATCAATGGAGCATGAATCAAGTAAAGCTTTACTTGGTACATGGTCAGGTGCAATCAGCAGTGTCCATGCATTTAAGCTATTGTATTGGTGTAATACTTTAAGCAATTCAAAGGTTGCTGAAATTTCATCTTCAATTTGAATTAAATTCACACAATCACTTTTATCGTCTTGCTGATAACTTTTAACGGTTCTTACGGTAATAGGCTGTAACATAAATCTCTCACTCACTGGGTTTTTATACAGTACCTGTATACAGTAGTTTATACAGTGTTATGGTGCAAGTGTTTTTTTGCTAATTATTTGTACAGTCATTCAGTTTTAAATTTTCACACGGATAAAAAAACAAAAATAACTATTAAAAACAGAGCGTTAATATTTTAGATTTGTACTTTATATTTTTTACTAAAATTATGCGGCGAATAACACCTATACAGTGCTTTATGCTCTATTATTTACGTTAAAGTAAAACTAATTATTTAGCATGTAAGCACGGTAATTATTATTTTTAAAACCTAAAGTACATACGTATTACCGTGTCATATTTATTATTTCAGCTACTTCAATAACTTAATGCATAACAAGGTAAAATGTCCGGTATTTCGCTATTTTTATGCTAAAATCTCGCCACTTTTTACTACCTTAAGTTTGTTATGCTCGAAGCCTTATTTAAAATCCGCGCAAATGATTCCTCAGTACAACGTGAATGTGTTGCCGGTATGACTACTTTTATTACTATGGTTTATATTGTTTTTGTTAACCCAGCAATGCTTGCCCAAGCAGGAATGGATCAAGGCGCTGCGTTTGTAGCTACATGTATTGCAGCTGCAATAGGCTGTTTTATTATGGGCCTATGGGCCAATTATCCGTTAGCGTTAGCACCAGGTATGGGATTAAATGCTTTTTTTACCTATGGCGTTGTTTTAGGAATGGGTTATACCTGGGAAGCGGCATTAGGTGCTGTGTTTATGTCGGGTTGTATATTTTTATTTTTAAGCTTATTTAAAGTACGAGAGTGGATTATTAATGCCATTCCACTGGTGCTTAAACAAGCAATAGCGACCGGTATTGGTGCTTTTTTAGCGCTAATTGCGCTTAAAAGTGCAGGGATCATAGTATCTAGCCCAGCAACCTTAGTACAGCTAGGTGATATTACTGCGCCTGGGCCATTACTTGCTATTTTAAGTTTTTTTGTGATTGCGGCATTGTTATATCGCGACTTTAAAAGTGGTGTGTTAATTAGTATTTTACTAGTAACTGGTATTGCTCTGGCTTTTGGTTTGGTTGAATATCAGGGGGTTATGTCTATGCCGCCGTCAATTTTACCAACTTTTATGCAACTTGATTTTAGTGCTGCATTTGAGCTTTCAATGTTGAGTGTTATTTTTGCATTTTTATTTGTAGATTTATTTGATACCTCGGGCACCTTAGTTGCGGTCACGCAAAAAGCAGGGCTTGCAGATGAAAAAGGCAATATGCCACGTTTAGGGCGCGCCCTTAGTGCTGATAGCACTGCAACTATTGCCGGTGCAATGTTAGGTACATCTACTACTACATCTTATATAGAGTCGGTGGCTGGTGTTTCTGTAGGAGGACGCACAGGCTTAACAGCCGTTGTTGTGGGTATTTGTTTTTTATTGATGATGTTTTTTGCGCCACTAGCGCAAATGGTGCCAGCCTATGCTACTGCCGGTGCTATTTTATATGTTTCGGTACTTATGCTACAAAACTTAAAGTTTGTAAACTGGGACGACATGACAGATGCCATTCCTGTTAGTGTGGTGTTATTAATGACCCCGCTGACATTTTCTATTGCTCATGGTATTGCGCTTGGGTTTATTTCTTACACCGCGGTTAAAGTGTTATGCGGTAAAAAGGATCAAGTAAGTATTAGTGTGTGGATTTTAACGGCATTGTTTATTGTTAAGTTTGCATTTTTATCTTAAAAAACTTATTTATCTATCAATAAAAAAAAGCCCATACAAAATTGTATGGGCTTTTTTTATAAATTTTAGTGCCAATTTACCATTTCTTTTTCGGAGCAAATAATATGTCTAGGTCATCTTGCTCTTGCTCAGTTTTCTTTTTAAGTGCACTGGCATTAGATGCTCTTAACTCAACACTAATAGCTTCTAAGTAGCCTTCTACTTCTTGGTATTTAGCAGTTACATATGGATCGCTATACGATACCGCACTGAGTGAAGCATGGGCTTTTTCAAAATACTGCCTAGCTGAACCTACCATGCCTGCAGAGCGCGCCGATAAACCACGTTTAATTTGGCTTTCAATATTTATTTGTAACTGCAGTTTTTCCATTCGTTTGTCTTCAATTACAAATAGTTGGCTATCGAGGTTACCTTTATTGTGCTCAGAGCGTAGAATAATACGTAATTTTTTTATGCCCTGTATTAGCGATACCAATTGCTTATCGTTACTTGGCAGTGAAAGCGATTCGCTATTGCTTCCTTGAACTGGGTTGTTTAAACGCTCTTTCGCTTCATTTAAACGGTTTTTTAATATTTTAGAACCAGGTGAAAGCGATACCATGGTACTAAGCGCATCATGATTACGACGCTGTAAAACACGAAGTGTGTTATCTGAAAACGGGATATTAGCGTTATTCATTAACGCTTCCTCGGTTTCCTCAATGATAGCTTTTTGTTTGGTTAGTTCTTTACGGCGATCAGCTTCTTGTTTTTCTTTATGCTGTTGCACCGCACTTACCCAAAGCGCAATCACAATAAGAGCAACAATGAGTATAATTATAATAGAGACGATCATGTTACAGTTCTCGGGTTCTAAACCTAATTGCTCAATCTTACATTAAATATATAAGAACAGGAAAACTTTGCGCTAATTAACTATAAAAGCAGGCTAAGAAAGCGTTTAAATCTTAATGCTTTATATGATAATCATTGCTATCTGAAGTATATTTATTGTGCTAGCCTAAGCCTATATTTATTAAATACGATATTATCAATTAAAACCTACCATTTGTCGGGTGGTCAGTTTTTAAAGATAAAGTATTTACCCCCTCAAAAACGAATAATAACGAAAATACATAGCTATGAAATTACAACAACTTAGATATATTGTAGAAGTTCAAAATCATAAATTAAATGTCTCAGCAACAGCTGAAAGTTTATTTACCTCACAACCAGGTATTTCTAAGCAAGTGCGCATGCTTGAAGATGAGTTAGGTATTCAAATTTTTGGTCGCAGTGGTAAACATTTAACGCATGTAACGAGTGCCGGTGAAGAAGTCATTAATATATCGCGCGAAATCCTCTCAAAAGTGGAAGGTATTAAAGCGGTTGCTCATGAGCATACTTTACCTGATCAAGGTAAGCTTAATATTGCCACTACTCATACCCAAGCACGTTACGCATTGCCGAATGTTATTAAAGGGTTTATGAAAAAATACCCCGCAGTGTCACTTCATATGCACCAAGGTACACCGCAGCAAATATCAGATGCAGCTGCACGTGGCGATGCCGACTTTGCTATTGCAACAGAAGCGCTACACTTATATTCAGACCTTGTTATGCTGCCTTGTTATCATTGGAACCGTAGTATTGTGGTGGCAAAAGACCACCCATTAGCTAAAAAAGCCAATAGTATAACCGTGGCTGATATTGCAAAATATCCGCTTATTACTTATGTATTTGGCTTTACTGGCCGCTCAGAACTAGATAAAGCATTTAGTGCCCATGGGCTTGAGCCGCACATAGTATTTACCGCCACCGATGCCGACGTTATTAAAACGTATGTACGCTTAGGATTAGGTGTTGGAGTGGTTGCGTCAATGGCGATTGACCAGGTCAGTGATACAGATTTAGTGTGTATTGATGCCAGCCATTTATTTGAAGCGAGTACCACTAAAATTGGTTTTAGAAAAGGCAGTTTTTTACGCACTTATATGTATGACTTTATTGAACGCTTTGCACCACACTTAACAAAAGAGCGAGTAGAGCGTGCTAACTTATTACGCAACCAAGAGGATGTTGATAAGTTATTTGCTGATATAGAATTGCCAGTTAAATAATTGTTTTAGTGTCGAGTATTTTAGGTGTTTAGTATTTAGCTATCTATATTAAAGTTACTAATAAAAAAGGCGCCTGTTTTTAAACAGGCGCCTTTTTTAATTATAATTAAGTGTGTTAACACTCAATTATATTAACGGCTAAACCACCACGAGCGGTTTCTTTATATTTAGTTTTCATATCGTTACCGGTTTCGAGCATAGTTTTAATCACTTTATCGAGTGATACTTTTTGCTCACCACTACCACGAATTGCAAGGCGTGACGCATTAATTGCTTTTATCGCGCCCATGGCGTTGCGTTCAATACACGGTACTTGCACTAAGCCACCAACTGGGTCACACGTAAGCCCTAAGTTATGCTCCATGCCAATTTCGGCGGCATTTTCTACTTGCACTACATTACCACCTACAATTTCGGTAAGTGCGCCTGCAGCCATTGAGCAAGCCACGCCCACTTCACCTTGGCAACCTACTTCGGCACCCGAAATAGAGGCGTTCTTTTTATATAAAATACCGATAGCGGCGGCGGTTAATAAATAACGCGTAACTATATCGCGATCGACTTCTTTTATAAAAGTATGATAATACATAAGTACTGCTGGTAAAATACCCGCTGCGCCATTGGTAGGCGCGGTTACAACACGGCCGCCTGCGGCGTTTTCTTCATTTACAGCTAAAGCAAATAAGTCGACCCAATCCATAGCACGTAGGGGGTCGTTACTTACTTCAACATTAAGTTTTAAATGTAAATTAGGAGCACGACGTTTTACTTTTAAACCGCCTGGTAAAATCCCTTCGGTACGCATACCACGCTCAATACAGGCTTTCATTACCTGCCAAATATTAAATAACTCGTCTTTAATGTCGTTTTCGCTGCGTAGTGTTTTTTCGTTATGCATCATTAAAGTAGATACACTGAAACCCGACTCTTTACACATTTCCAGTAATTCTTGTGCGCTACCAAACGGAAAAGGTGCAGGGTTTTCTTCACGAATATCAAGCGCTGCTTGTTTTTCGTTTTCAAAATCTTGATCGGTAACAATAAAGCCACCGCCAATTGAGTAATAAATTTGGCTATAAACCTTCTCGCCATTATTAGAGGCAATAATTTCCATTGCATTAGAGTGCTTAGGTAGCGTTTTACGACGGTGAAAAACAATAGCCCCTTGCTTTGGGAATTTAGCCTTATGCGTTTGATTTAAATAAATAACTTGTTCTTTTTCAATTGTGGCTAAAATAGTATCAACCAAATCGGCGTCGATGGTTTCAGGATCATACCCAGCAAGGCCAAGTATTACTGCTTTACCCGAGCCGTGGCCAATACCAGTTTGGCCTAACGATCCATATAGCTCTACTTTAATGTCGGTAACGTTTGCTAATAATTGTTTTTCTTGTAGGTCATTAACAAATAAACGAGATGCGCGCATTGGGCCAACGGTATGTGACGAAGAAGGGCCAATACCAATACTAAACATATCAAATGCACTTATCATAATGTGTCTCTTCTGTGTTTACTCAGCACTAGGCTGCTTTTTTGAACGGTCGTGTATAGTAACGCTAAATTGTGACTATGTAACCATTAATCAAGAACATTTAAACTGGTAAGGCGAGTTGTTTTGTAAAGTTTTTAATGATGCTTGCAGTTGCACCCCAAAGTAAACCATGTGGGGTATTGTAACCATATAAAATAATGGTTTTACCAAAACGCTGAAAAGGCAGGGGCTGCCAATTAGCCTCGTTAGTTAAATCACGCAGTGGTAATAAAAAACTAGCTTGTACCTCATTATGATCGTTCTCCCAAATAGTGTGTTTATTAAGCATGCCAACAAAAGGGCTAATGTTAAAGCCGGTGAGTGTTGAGTACAAAGGTAATTGGCCAAATACTTTAACATTACTGGGCGTAATATTTAGCTCTTCATGTAGTTCACGCAGGGCAGTAGTGCGAAGCGTAATATCACTTGCTTCAAACTTACCACCGGGCAAGCAAATTTCACCGGGATGATGGTGCAAATAAATAGGGCGCTTACACAGTAAAATATGCGCATGATCATCTACATCAATAAGCGGCAACATGACTGCGCTGGCACGCTTTTTAGGGGTATCTATTCCTTGATCTGGCGCTGCCGTAGGGCTTAACTGAAACCGCGCTATAATGTGTTCACTATTCAAAGCGACCTACTGTTATTTATAATAATGGAAGTATTTTATTTACTTTATCGTATGTTTCTTGATATTCCAATGCAACTTTAGAATCAGCTACTATGCCACCACCGGCCCAGCAGTGTATTTGTTGAGCGTGGCATACTAAAGTACGAATAGTAATGCTGGTATCCATGTTACCACAAGCACTTAAATAGCCTATTGAACCACAATAAATACTGCGACGATGCGGTTCAAGTTCTTCAATAATCTCCATTGCTCTCACTTTAGGCGCGCCAGTAATCGAGCCCCCAGGAAATGCTGCAGCGAGTTGATCAACCGCCGTTTTACCCTCTGCCAATGTAGCTGTAACGGTACTAACTAAATGATGCACCGCCGGAAAGCTCTCAATAGCAAATAACGAGGGCACCTGAACCGATCCTGGTTTGGCTACTTTACCTAAATCGTTTCGTAATAAATCAACAATCATTACATTTTCGGCGCGATCTTTGGCAGAGTTTGCCAATAATTGTGCTTGTTGGGCGTCTTGCTGCGGATCCGCTTTTCGCGGTAACGTGCCTTTAATCGGCTTAGTTTGCACTTGGTTATCGCTTACTAATATAAAACGCTCCGGAGAAATAGACAAAATTGCGCCTTGCGGATGGTTTATAAAGCTAGAAAACGGCGCTTTATTCGCTGCTGTTAATTTAACGTAGGCAGCCCAAGGCGAGCCTTCATATTGGGCACTAAAACGCTGTGCTAAATTTATTTGATAGCAATCGCCTGTTTTTAAATAATCTTCAATTACGGCAAATTTTTGCGCATAATCAGCGCGGCTCATATTAGATTGCCACGCCGTTTTAAGTGCAAAGCTAGGCATAATGGCAGGTTGTGCTAAATACTGCTGATAAAGTGCTAAGCGATTAACCTTAGGCTGGGCAATATAAAACCAACTGTTTTGTTGTTTATCGTATATGAGTGCATCTAAGTACAAGCCAACGGCCATTTGTGGCAAGTCTATATCGTTTATAGCGCTACTTGGGAGGTTTTCAAGTGTGCGGCCTAAGTCATAACCCAAATAACCCAGCCAGCCACCACTAAAGGGTAGGTTGTTGGCCGCTTTGTTGTTATTAAGTTTTAGCAGTTCGCTGTTCATTATTTCAAAGCAGCTTCTTGCATCGGGTTGGTTATTTAAAATACTGAGGTTGTTTTGTACTTCCAGTGTGCTTTTGGGCTCGATGGCAATAATATCAAAACGACTGTCTACATGCTCACTATTGGCCGAATCGAGTAAAATGGCATAAGGCAAGTGGGCAAAATGCGCAAATACATCAATACAGCTTTGTGTTATGGCTAATTTTATACAATTATTTTTATTGTTTAGCATTTACTACCCCTTTAAGAACTGGCTCGAAACGGGCGAGGAGGGTATCATAAGTCAAATTTTTTTGGCAGCGTTTAGTTGCTTCCCAAATTAAAAACAGTGCAAACCACCGTCACCGGTTTGATATAGCTTACGCGACACCGCGTAACGGTAACTTAAGGAACCACT
The DNA here is from genome assembly GCF_013414205.1 of Pseudoalteromonas sp. MIP2626. Classification (NCBI taxonomy): domain Bacteria; kingdom Pseudomonadati; phylum Pseudomonadota; class Gammaproteobacteria; order Alteromonadales; family Pseudoalteromonadaceae; genus Pseudoalteromonas; species Pseudoalteromonas sp. MIP2626. The sequence goes on along the minus strand of NZ_JAATTW010000001.1, from coordinate 329,539 downwards.
ATGAGTACAATCCGTCAGCAAGACTTTATAGATAGCATTGAAGATGCTTTGCAGTATATTTCCTTCTATCATCCCCTTGATTTTGTTCAAGCGCTTGAAAAAGCCTATAACAAAGAACAAAGTAAAGCAGCAAAAGATGCCATCGCACAAATTCTAATTAACTCGCGTATGTCGGCTGAGGGCAAGCGTCCGCTTTGCCAAGACACAGGTATTATTACCTGTTTTGTTAAAGTAGGTATGGATGTTAACTGGGATAAAACCGATTTAACCGTTCAACAAATGGTTGATGAAGGCACACGCCGTGCATACTTAAATCCAGACAACCCGCTGCGCGCCTCTATTGTTGCAGACCCTGCAGGTACTCGTAAAAACACCAAAGACAATACCCCTTCAGTTGTACATATAGATTTAGTAGCGGGCGGTAAGGTTGAAGTAATGGTAGCGGCTAAAGGCGGCGGCTCTGAAAACAAAAGTAAAATGGTTATGTTAAACCCATCTGACGATGTGGCAGAATGGGTAGAAAAAACGCTACCTACAATGGGCGCAGGCTGGTGTCCGCCTGGCATGCTAGGTATAGGTATTGGTGGTACGGCTGAAAAAGCGGCAGTAATGGCTAAAGAGTCGTTAATGGATCCGGTAGATATTCATGAATTAATGGAACGCGGTGCAGAAACCACAGAAGAAAAGCTACGTTTAGAAATATTTGAACGCGCTAATAAATTAGGTATTGGCGCACAAGGCTTAGGCGGTTTAACAACGGTTGTTGATGTTAAAATTAAAACAGCACCAACGCATGCAGCGTCAAAACCGGTCGTGATGATCCCTAACTGTGCGGCTACTCGCCACGTACACTTTACCCTTGATGGTTCAGGCCCAGCAAACCTAAAAGCACCTAAGTTAGAAGATTGGCCACAAGTAACCTTTGAAGTGGGCGAAGGCACACGTCGTGTTGATTTAAATACCTTGACCAAAAAAGATGTGCAAGAATGGAAAATGGGTGAAACTGTTTTACTTTCGGGTACTATTTTAACGGGTCGAGATGCCGCGCATAAGCGTTTGCAAGACATGATCAACTCAGGCGAAGGTTTACCTAAAGGCGTAGACTTCGATAATAAATTTATTTATTACGTAGGCCCAGTAGATGCTGTACGTGACGAAGCAGTGGGCCCTGCGGGTCCGACAACGGCTACGCGTATGGATAAATTTACCGATATGATGCTAGAAAAAACCGGCATTGTAGGCATGATAGGTAAAGCAGAGCGTGGTCCTGCTACGGTTGAGTCTATTAAGCAGCATAAGTCAGTGTACTTAATGGCAGTTGGCGGCGCGGCGTATTTGGTATCTAAAGCAATTAAAAAAGCACGTGTTGTTGCTTTTGAAGATTTAGGTATGGAAGCCATCTACGAGTTTGAAGTAGAAGATATGCCAGTAACAGTCGCTGTTGATAGCGAAGGCGCTAATGCGCATACGCAAGGCCCTGCAATTTGGAAAGCTAAAATTGAAGAGCTAGATAGTAAGCTAAAGTAACTTAACTTACTTAATTTACTAAATATACAAAGCGAGCCCAGTGCTCGCTTTTTGTTTAACTTAAACTAAATAACCTGATCTCTGGATAATAAACCTATCTCAAACAGCTATTTTCAGCGCTAACTGCGTTGAATTCACTGAAAATCTCTGGCTAGAGAAAATAAAGATAAATATAACTATGATTCAATACGTTAGTAAATCTCTTAACCAGAGTTCAGGTTAAATAACCTGTTCTATTGCCCGTAATTTAATTTGCTTAGCAAAAGAGTAAACAGCTCTGACCAGTTCTCCTAAACCAACACCTTTTAAGGCAAGCCTGTGCAGCATAAGCGTTTGCATATTATGCTTGCGTGTAATTTAAACTTTACAGTTACTTGGTGTGTTACGTTCACGTAAGCGTAAACTTTGTGGTATTTGTTGTTTTTAGCATTTAAAACTTAAATACGCTACTTTTTAGTGTTTTTTATGTGCTTTATTGCTTTTATTTGGTTATTTAATTCAATACCGTTTTGCGCTTGGGTTTATCCTCTCATGGTATAGCGAAGCGTTATCCGAAGTGATAAAGTCTCGGCAATTTCATGCATGCATACCCTTTAAGGGTAACTATTTCGGAGTATTAAAAGTGGTTGTGTTTAATCAAGTTGAATTTGATAACCATGAACAAGTGGTTTTTTGTACTGATAAAGAGTCGGGTTTAAAAGCAATCATTGCGGTACATAATACTAACCTAGGTCCGGCAGTGGGCGGATGTAGAATGTGGGATTATGCAAATGATGAAGATGCAGTTTACGACGTGCTGCGTTTATCCAAAGGCATGACCTATAAAAATGCAGTTGCGCGCTTGCCATTTGGTGGCGGTAAATCTGTGATTATTGGTAATGCTAAAGAAATTAAATCTGAGCAATTATTCCGTGCTTTTGGTCGTCAATTAGAGCGATTAAACGGCAGCTACTATTCAGCTGAAGATGTAAATATCAACTGCGACGATGTTGCAATGATGAACAAAGAAACCAGTTATGTACTTGGCCTTGAAGGCAAAAGTGGTAACCCATCACCATTTACAGCATACGGTACGTTTTTAGGTATAAAAGCGGCATTAAACCATCAGCGTGGTCATCAAAACTTTGCTGGTATTAAAGTAGCAGTACAAGGGTTAGGGACAGTTGCTTATACTTTATGTAAGCATTTGTCAGAGGCAGGCGCTGAGCTATATGTTACTGATATTAACCAAGCAGCAATTGACCGTGTTGTTAATGAATTTGGTGCTACAGCCGTTGGCATTGACGAAATTTACGATTTAGACGTAGACGTGTACGCACCTTGTGCACTAGGTGCAACTATAAACGATGCAACTATACCGCGCCTTAAAGCTACTATAATTGCAGGCTGTGCCAATAACCAGTTGGCACAATCGCGCCATGGTGAAATTATTCGTGAGAAAGGTATTTTATATGCACCAGATTACGTAATTAACGCCGGTGGTATTATTAATGTTTATTATGAAACGCTACCAGAAGGGTACAGTGCTGCTGCGTCAAATAAACATGTTGAAGGTATTTTTGATACCCTAACTGAAATTTTTGCGCGTAGTGAAAAAGAGCAAAAATCTACGCATTTAATTGCTGATGAGCTTGCACAAGAGATCCTTAAAAACGGTCTTTAATCGGCTAAATAAGTTAACCGTAAATATTAGGGCGTGCAATTGCACGCCTTTTTTTTGTTTATACGTTAAACTTAATTTTTTATTTTATGTGTTTATTTATCTATGTCTTCTTCGCCTGTTTCTATGCAGCCTATTGATTTTGATAGCTGGCCCCGTAAACAACATTTTGAGTTGTTTAAACACTTTTCTCAACCTTACTTTAATGTGTGTGTACAGCTAAACGCGAAGGCCTTATATAATTACTGTAAAGCGCATCAGCTGTCTTTTTTTCAGGCCTATACTTATGCCACACTTAAAGCGTGCCATGCGTACCCGCCAATTATGCTGCGTATTATTAATGATAAGCCATGGTTACTAAGTAACACCCGCGCTAGTGTGGTTGAGCTGGCAGCAGATGACTCGTTCAGGTTTAGTTACTTTAGTGATAAGGCCAACTTTACTGAGTTTGCCGTGCATGCCAGCGCAGTTAGTTTTAATGCTAAATCGCAGCCTTTATTTTCTGACGCCTTTGCACAAACCGAAGGGCAGGCCGACTTAATTCATATTTCGGTGTTACCTTGGCTAAATTTTAGTGCTTTTTCGCATGCGTTTAGTGAAGGGAAATGTTTAGGGATCCCTAAATTTGTATTTGGTCAGCTTAATAAACAGCAGCAAACTATGCCCTTAGCCATTGATGTACATCACTCTTTAATGGATGGTTTACACGTGGCAAAGTTTATAAACATTTTACAAGATACATTTGATAACTTTTGTAAAGATTAGTTAATGAAATGCTACTGCAGGCTGTGGTAGTATTTTCTTAGTTTAGCTGGTTTTGGTTGGTTTTTAATCACTTAGGATTGCTTTAAATTTGGTGGGTAATACTAATTAATCAATAATAATTATAAAGGTCGCAGTGATGAAGCATTTAGGGATTTTATGTGTATTTTTCGTCATGTTCACGTGTCAGGTGCAGTCACAAGCTCGTTTACCTCTAAGTGATTATTTTTTTGAAACATGGAATACCCGCTCAGGCCTGCCTCACAATAGTATTAATAGCTTAGCGCAAACTCAAGACGGTTATTTATGGATAGCAACATGGGAGGGTTTAGCGCGCTTTAATGGCCAAGAATTTAAACTATTTACTCGCGCTGAAATAAATAATATTCCCGACTCAGGGCTTCGTGCACTTACTCCTACCGATGACGGCGGCTTATTAATAGCCGGTGCAAGAGGTGGTATCAGCTTATATCAATATAGACAGTGGAATACTCAGCCGAGTGCCTCAGCTATGGTTAATCACATAATTAAAAGTAACGATGACGGGTTTTGGCTGGCATTAGAAAACGATGGCGTATTTTACCGCGGGGCTAATAGTAAACACGATCAGGCCATTGTTCATAATGTTAGCGCCTATCGTGTGCTTGAAGATGCCAATGGCGTTATTTGGGCTGCTACTAGCGATGGTTTATATAAAATTGTTGATCAGCAAGCAAGCTTAATAACAGCCGATGACGGGCTACCCAATGCAGCAGTTTATACTCTACTACTTACTCGCCAAGGGAAATTAATTATTGGCAGTGAGCGCGGCGCTTATATTCTCAAAGACGCAGTATTTACTGCCATCCATCCACAGCTCAGTGTCGAGTCTATTTCTAGTTTATTAGAAGATAACCACGGTGATTTATGGTTTGGCACTATTAATAAAGGTATTTTTCGACTCAGTGTGGCTGGGCTTGAGCAATTAGATGCGAAAGGCGGACTCCCTGCTAATAGAATATTGTCTTTATTACAAGATAGAGAAAACAGTATTTGGGTGGGCACTAATGCGGGGCTTTTTAGATTAAGAGAAGCGCCATTTACCGCCTGGACTACTAAGCGGGGTTTAGCTGGGGATTATGTGCGAACAGTATTATCGCACTCCGATGGTAGTTTATGGGTAGGGAGTAGTGCTGGCCTTAACAAAATTAAAAATAATAATGTAATTCAAATAGAAGGCACTAAAGAAGGTTCTCCCTATTCGGTATTGAGCTTACTAGAAGACAAGGATGGTGATGTATGGATTGGCACTTATACATCGGGTGTACTAAAGGTCAGTAATAATAAAATAACACCTTATTTAAATCGTAGTAATGGCCTTGGGAGTAACGAAGTAAGAGGGCTATTACTCGACTCTAAACAGCGGTTATGGATTGGCTCTGCTATGGGGTTAACGCGAGTTGAAAAAGATGGCTCATTAGTACAATTTACCAATAAAAAAGAGCTGCCTAGCGGTTTTGTTTTAGCACTTAGTGAAGACAAAAAAGGCAACATTTGGGTTGGCACCGGTAATGGTGTTGTGGTGTTTAATATGCTAACTGAGCAATTTAGTGCCATAAGCTTTCCTGCGCAATTTGCTGCCGAGTATGGGTTTGGTTTTTATTTTGATGACGACTACACATGGATTACTACAGATCGTGGGTTAATGCGCTATGAGTATAGTACAGAGAAAATGGCTATTTTAGGGCGTGAGCAAGGACTGCCAGTCGATAAGTTATTTCAAATTGTGGCCCACAAAAATTCATTTTGGTTATCGAGTAACCGCGGGGTTATTCAGGTTGATCGCCAGCACGTTAATCATGTTCTAGATGAAAAACAAAAAAATATAAATATTCCACTTGTATTCCAACTTTATGACGAGGGCGATGGCATGCTCAGCGCACAAGTTAATGGTGGCTCGACCCCATCAGCAACAGTGCATAAAGATGGCACAATTTGGTTTGCTACTGCAAAAGGAGTAAGCGCGCTAAAACCTGAGTTATTGCAAGCATCAACTAAAGTAGACTTACCTACTATGATTGAGAGCTTTAGCGTTAACGGCAGAGCAACAGCGCTCCCATTAGATGGTGAAACAGTATTATTGCCGCCTAATGTTTCTAGGTTATCTTTTCAGTATGCGGGTTTGAGTTTTATTATGCCGCAGCGTTTAAGTTTTCAAACACAGTTAGAAGGTTTTAATAAAGAGTGGGTAAACCGCCAGCACATGACAGGTGCAGAATACACCAACTTACCTGCAGGTAAGTATACGTTTAAGGTGCGCGCCGGGTATCCAAATACGCAATGGCAGCAAAATGAGCAAAAAATTAGCTTTATAATTCAGGCGCATTATTGGCAAAAACTGAGCTTTAAATTAACACTGTTTTTTACTTTTTTGGTCACTATATATGCTATTTATAAATACCGCTTATATCATTATAAAAAAGTAGAGGCAGAGCTAACCAAACGAGTAGAGAAGCAAACACAAGACCTTCAAGATCAAGCCAATGCCTTTGCTTATCAAGCTACTCACGACCAACTTACTGACATGCCTAACCGGCGCGCTTTTGATAGTTGGTTAGCAGCAAACTTTGCCACTTATAAGCAGGAAAATAAAATATTAGCTATTGCTATCATGGATATAGATCACTTTAAGCGAGTGAACGATGGCTGGTCACACATTGTTGGTGATAAAGTTATTTGTGAAATAGCCAAAATGCTTAAATCGCGCTGTGAAGGAGAGCAACAAGTAGCTCGCTGGGGCGGGGAGGAATTTACCTTAGTATTCCCTAACAAAACAGCAGCAGAAGCAAAGCTCATGTGTGAACTATTACGCGAGGATATTGCAAGTAACGATTTTTCAGTAATTGCAGAAGGGTTGCATCAAGTAACCGTAAGTTTTGGTGTTTCTGACTCCAATAATATAGACGATTACGACCGACTGTTATCAGGAGCCGATCAGGCATTATACAAAGCAAAAAACGGTGGCCGTAATCGTACCGAAATCATGTAATTGAAAAGTGCCTCAGTTGCACACATATAGAGAGTATACATTGAGCGAAGGCATCAGCATGATAAATGGATTGTTAATTGTTACCTTAATTATTTTTGTGGTTATTTTTTGGCGTTGGCCTGCTATTCAAAATAGATTATGGCGACGTAAATATAAAACTCTTGAGCTTAATTCGCAGCAAAAAGATATTTTACTGCGTTGTATGCCTATTTATAAAAAAATGACCGATGCCGATAGAGCAAAGTTAGAGCGCCATATTATGTGGTTTTTAAGCGAAAAACGCTTTGTAGGGTGCGATGGCTTAAAACTAACTGGCGCAATGAAGTTAATAGTTGCTGCAGATGCCTGCCTGCTAGTGCTCAATAAGCCTTGGCCTTTGTATAAAAACGTAAAAGAAATACTCCTATACCCAAGTGCTTATTATGCACCACAGTCAACGCGTGATAGTGCTGGCTTAGTTAGCTATCATAATGCAGTTAGGCTTGGAGAGTCGTGGCCAGGAGGTACACTAGTACTTAGTTGGCACGATGTACTAGAGGGAAATAGATTACCCAGTGATGGCCATAACTTAGTGTTTCATGAATTCGCGCATCAGCTAGATCAAGAAACCGGCAAAACAACCGGCACGCCGTTACTTAAAACTGCAGCCGAGTATAAAGAATGGGGGCGCGTATTTAGTCGTGCCTTTAATCAGTTAAAAAGTCATGTTGCTTATAGTATGGAGCATGTTATTCATAGTTATGGTGCGACTAATGAGGCTGAATTTTTTGCGGTGATCACCGAAACCTTTTTAGAAAAACCAGCAGAGCTGCGCCGATATGACCCTGAAATTTATCGCTTGCTGGTGGACTATTATCAATTTGACCCTATAGTCTGGCATTAATTTACGGCATTTCATCCTATAACGCTGGCAACTTGTCGGCGTTTTTGTTGCAATCATGTAAGAGAGTTACATAGAGCAACAATAATAAGTGAGAATTGCATGAAAAAAATGCTGCAAACGGTGCTAGCTTTATCTGTGTCATTGGCATTAGGCAACGCACAAGCCCAACAAGACGATGAGCCAAAATGGCAAGTAGATTCACCTAAAGGGCAATTTGTAGACGCCACCATTAGTGTTGATCAAGGCACATGGATGAACTTAGATATTAGCCCTGATGGTAAAACACTGGTGTTTGATTTACTTGGCGATATTTATACTATGCCAATAAGTGGTGGCAGTGCCACACAACTAACCTCAGATATTGCATGGCAAATGCAACCGCGCTTTAGCCCAAATGGTAAACACATTGCTTTTACCTCAGATCAAGGGGGCGGCGATAATATTTGGATTATGGATTTAAACGGCGAAAACCAAAGTGCAGTAACCGACGAAACCTTTCGCTTATTAAACAGCCCTGCATGGAGTCCTGATGGCGACTACCTAGTTGCCCGTAAACACTTCACCGCAAGTCGCTCATTAGGGGCAGGCGAAGTATGGCTTTACCATAAAGCGGGTGGCAAAGGAGTACAGCTTACTAAGCGAGCTGACGATCAAAAAGACTTGGGTGAGCCGATGTTTTCGCCCGATGGTCGTTATGTGTACTTTTCACATGATGCAACACCTGGTAAAACCTTTCATTATTCAAAAGACTCTGTAGCGGGAATTTATAAAGTAAAACGTTACGACCGTGAAACTGGCGAAATTGAAACGGTGATTAGTGGCATGGGTGGCGCAATAAGACCAACACCCTCACCCGATGGTAAAAAGCTTGCTTATATAAAGCGTGATGACTTTCAAACTAGCCTGTATTTATACGACTTAACTAGCGGTGAGCATACTAAACTCTACGATAAGTTAGAGCGTGATATGCAAGAAACCTGGGCTATTCATGGTGTTTACCCCACGATTGCTTGGACGCCAGATAACCAACAGCTGGTATTTTGGGCTGGTGGCACAATACATAAACTCGATGTTAGCGATAAATCGGTAGAAACCATTGCTTTTAAAGTACAAACCACTAAAAAAATTCAAAAAGCAGTGCGTTTTACACAAAACCTCGATACAGATGAATTTGATGTAAAAATGCTGCGTAACGTACAAATTAGCCCAGATGGTGAAACGGCTATTTTTGAAGCGTTAGGACACATTTATAAACGTGATTTAGAATCAGGTAAAATTAAACGCTTAACCAAACAAACCGATCATTATGAGCTATTTCCGCAGTACTCGCGCGATGGCAAAAAAATAGTTTACGCCACATGGGACGATAACGAGCAAGGCCAAGTACGTGTGGTTTCTGCGAGCAGTGGCCGTGGCGACACTATAACTGAGCAACCGGGTAAATACGTTGAGCCTACCTTTAGCCCAGACGGTAAAACAGTGGTTTATCGCAAAGCCACTGGTGGCAGTATTTTAAACCCTAAGTGGTCGCTAAACCCAGGCGTTTACAGCGTAAGCACTAAAGGTGGCAAAAGTGAGTTAATTTCAAAAAGTGGTTATCAGCCACAGTTTGGTGCAGCTAACGATCGGGTTTACATTATGAGCCCATGGCCAAAACCAACGCTTAGTGTAGTTGAGCTTGATACTAAAAAAGTACGTAAGCTTTACGAATCTGAGCATGCCACCGAATTTAGAGTATCGCCAGATGGCCAATACCTTGCGTTTGCGGAGCGTTTTAAAGTATTTGTAACACCGTTTGTAGAAAGCGGTAAAACGCTTAATATTAGCCCCACAGACAACCAATTTCCTATTGAGCAGCTCTCTGTTCGTGCGGGAGAAAGCATTAGTTGGAGCGCTAACAGCAATAAGTTATATTGGACCTTAGGCCCTGAGCTTTACCATGCCAGCCTTGAGGGTATGTTTGCTATTAACAAAGCTGACGATAAAGACTTTAAAGTAAAAAGTGGAGATAACATTAGCTTTAGTAAAAAAATGGCTGAGCCAAAGGGCATGATAGCCCTAACTGGCGCTAAAATTATTACTATGGATGGTGAAAAAGTGATTGAGAATGGCGTGATTATCACCGATGGTAAGCATATAAAAGCCATTGGTACAGCCGCTGATATAAGCATTCCTAAAGGTGCTAAAGTAGTTGATGTAACAGGCAAAACGATTATGCCTGGGATAGTCGATGCTCATGCGCATGGCTCGCAAGCAAGTGATGAAATTATTCCACAACAAAACTGGAAAAACTTTGCAGGGCTTGCATTAGGTGTAACCACAATTCACGATCCATCAAACGATACCTCTGAAATATTCACCGCCAGCGAAATGCAAAAAGCAGGCATGATAGTTGGCCCGCGTATATTCTCTACCGGTACGATTTTATATGGCGCCAATATGCCAGGGTATACCTCGCATATTGACTCGTTAGATGATGCTAAATTTCATTTAGAGCGTTTAAAAAAGGTCGGTGCATTTAGTGTTAAATCGTACAACCAACCGCGTCGCGAGCAACGCCAGCAAGTAATAGAGGCTGGGCGTGAACTGCAAATGATGGTAGTGCCTGAAGGTGGTTCATTACTACAGCATAACTTAAGTATGATAGTAGATGGGCATACAGGCATTGAGCATTCAATTCCAGTAGAGCATATTTACGACGATATAAAACAGCTGTGGTCACAAAGTGATGTAGGTTATACGCCAACGCTGGTTGTAGCCTATGGCGGTATTTGGGGCGAAAATTACTGGTACGATAAAACGGATGTGTGGAATCACCCACGGTTAAGTAAATTTGTACCTAAAAACCAATTACTACCACGCTCAATGCGCCGTGTTAAAGCACCTGAGTATCACTATAACCACTTTAACAATGCCCGCGTAGCTGCTGAGCTGCAAGACTTAGGTGTGCTAGTTAACTTAGGTGCGCATGGCCAACGTGAAGGTTTAGGTGCGCACTGGGAAATGTGGATGTTTGCCCAAGGTGGTATGACCCCACTTGAAGCAATTAGGGCCTCAACACTTGATCCTGCTAAGTACTTAGGGCTAGATAAAAACGTCGGATCGCTTGAAGTAGGTAAACTTGCTGATTTAATGGTAATTGATGGCGACCCGCTAAGTAATATCCGCGACTCAGACAAAATTGACTACACCATGATCAACGGCCGCTTATTTAATGCCGCAACTATGGTTGAAGTGGGTAAAAAGCAGCGTAAACCACTTTATTTTGAAAACAACAAATAGCATTTAAAGTTAGAGTTTAAATAACCCATAACACATTTAAAAGCGGCTAACTTAGTTTTAAGTTAGCCGCTTTTTTATAGGCATAAAAAAACCGCTTAACGCGGTTTATTTTAAAATCAAATTAGGTTGTTAAACAACACCGCGCGGTAAACGACAGTCGTGCTCTTTACGCGCTAATTCTACAATCCAAAACTCTTCAGCTGTGTAACCGTCTTCATTTTCGGTAACAACAGTAAATGGTGCTTTTTTCTGTGCTTTAGCAGGCGCAGCCACTTTAGTTTTTTTCGTTTTAGCAGTTTTGCCAGAAGTTAACTTTTTAGTTAACTCTGCTACATCAGCTAGGCGTAGGTTTTTTCCGCCATCGATGCTGTACCAGCCTGGTTTTGTAGTGATTTCAGGTTTTTTACCGTTGGCAGCTTCATACGCTGATTCAAAGGCAGATAACACTGCTGTTTTGTCTAGTTTGCTCATTAGAGACCCTATACGTTGTTAACACAGATAAAGAAGTCCTATTTATACCTATTTTAAAAGTGTTTTTCAATTTTTTGCGATTTTCCTTCCATTTTAGCCCATAAACAGCCAAAATTTGCACAAAATTCAGTGTTAAGTAAGGTAACTTGTATGCAACGTCGAGAATTTAACCAGCTGTTAAATGACATTTTAAAACCCCACACAATTAATGATTTCTGCCCAAATGGCCTACAAGTTGAAGGCAAAAATGAAATTAAAACCATAATTACTGGTGTTACTGCAAGCCAAGCACTGATCGATGCTGCAATAGAAAAAAATGCTGATGCAATATTAGTGCACCATGGGTACTTTTGGAAAGGCGAATCGCAACCAATTACAGGTATGAAAAAACGCCGCATTGGTGCGTTGTTAGCAAATGACATTAACTTATTTGCTTATCATTTACCGCTCGATATACATCCGGTACTAGGTAATAACGCACAATTAGCACTGCTGCTAGATATTGAAATTGAGGCGGGTTTAGAGCCTGTTGCAAACAGCGTAGCGATGAAAGGGCGTTTAAAAACACCGTTAACGGGTGAAGAGTTTGCCAATAAAATAGCCCAAGTGTTAAACAGAACACCACTGAGCAGTTTAGTACGAACCGATAAAATAGAGACAATTGGGTTATGCACAGGTGGCGGGCAAGGTTACATTGACCTAGCTGCAGAGCAGGGCCTTGACGCCTATTTAACCGGCGAAGCGTCGGAGCAAACTATTCATAGCTCGCGCGAGCAGAATATTGACTTTTTTGCCGCAGGGCACCACGCCACAGAACGCTACGGCATTAAAGCATTAGGCGAGCTGCTCGCTCAAGAGCATGGTTTTGACGTCACATTTATTGACATAGATAACCCAGTATAAATAGTTGAAAATGTAATACATACAGAATCATCATTAGCTACCTAGCTGCTATATAAAGTTAAGTAGCAGCTAGGTGATTAATTAGCTAATGGCTAATGCATTGAGAAATTATTTATAAAGAGATGAGGCTCATCATTAGCTGCCATGGTTTTGGTAAATAACGCAAAAACCGTATTAATACATGTGTTAGTGAACGTTGCGGCTGTGGAGTTTTTACTACATGCAAAGTAACAGTTTAAAATTAAGCTATTAATATTAAAAACTATTTTATATTTAAGCAGCTATCGCGTTTTAGGGCTTAGTGTTTGAAGGCTTTTTCTATAACTAGAAGCTTCAGAGTCTCGAATATAAGTAATGATAGGAGTCACTTTTGAGCGAAATAAAAATATTTAGTCTTTTTTTAATTACTGCCTTGGCAGAAATAATAGGCTGTTACTTACCATACCTTTGGTTGCGCGAGGGGAAATCGGTTTGGTTACTGGTTCCTGCAGCCCTTAGCCTGGCACTATTTGCTTGGTTATTGTCGTTACACCCAGCCGCTTCGGGTAGGGTTTATGCCGCTTATGGTGGCGTGTATATTTTTATGGCTATTTTGTGGTTGTGGATTGTTGATGGTATTCGTCCAATTACATGGGATCTGGTGGGTTCCGGTGTAGCACTTGTGGGTATGGCTATCATTATGTTTGCTCCACGTAGCGTATAACAACAGTACCTGAGGTAATAGGTTGTAATTACAGCGTAGTTAAAAAAACTGCATATATTCGTAAATTATCAGGTCTAAATCAGTTCAACCGCACATTAAAAATGTAGCTCTAATTGTTGAGAACTACGACTATGCTATTTAGTTTTATACTAAGAAACTTCAACTTATACTCCTCGGAAATACTGATTTAGGCGGCAGGAAATGCTGAGTTTAGGTTTGTTTTTAAATGCTAATGACACGAATTTACTTTTGGCTCAAGGATCGAAAACGAGCAGGCACAAGCTGTTGGTTACCAAGTCTGGGTGTGTTTTGCTATTTTACAGACCAACGATTTCTGGCGAGACTATGAGATAATGAAAGCAAATGGGGTTGTGTTTAATTATCAACCACTAGTTGAAGAGTATGCGACTGTAGTGTTTATAGAGTAACAAATGGGCTTTACTGCAACTCAATAGCTGTTTTCACCACATACTTAATCTGGCCACATCCAAGCCAATAAATTTAAAAGTTAAGAACCGATAAAAACTATGAGCACTGAAAATATTTCTCAAAAAAACGCTAGCTTTTTCCCTTGGCTGATTATGATCTTAATGTCGTCAGTGACCTTTGTAGGAATACTGTCGGAGTTGATGCCCTCAGGTGTTATGCCTTTAATGATGGCCGATCTTAATATTAGTGAAATGCAAACAGGTAATTTAGTGGGTTACTACGCCATTGCGTCAGCGATATTTGCAATTCCGCTCATTTCAATGACCATGCAATTTAATCGTAAGCACTTGCTACTGCTTTTATTGAGTGGCTTTGCTGTTTCAAACATTGTGGTTGGGCTGATTGATAATTATAACGTTATTATTTTTCTTAGGATTATCGGAGGCATTTGTGCAGGTGTGATGTGGCCAATGATTGCAGCCTACGGTATGCGACTGGTAGATGAGGAACATCATGGTAAGGCTATTGCGGTTATTATGGCAGGCACCACGCTGGGAATTAGTATTGGTATGCCCATAATGACCACTATTGGCAATGAATATGGTTGGCGAAGTGAGTTTACTGGCTTTGGGCTGGTTATTATTGCTATTGCAGTTATTAGCTTTTTTGCTTTGCCTTCAGCGCCCGGTGAAAAGCTGACCAAAAGCTCCTCACCTTTTGCGGTATTAACAAATCCAGCTGTACTAGTTATTCTTGTGCTTACCTTGCTTGGTGTAACCGCACATTATGGTGCTTATGTGTACATTACAAGCCTGGTTGAGGAAATTGGTTTAGCGGGTGGGATTGAAAGTGCTTTATTGTTTTTTGGTGTAGGTTCGATGATTTCTGTTTTTTTAGCTATAAAACTTATCGATAAATACCTGCGGCTATTAACAATCACCATGTTTGCATTACTTATTATTGCTATGCTCACATTACTCATATTTGGCAAAGTTAAGGGCATAGGGCATTTTTCTTTTTTTATATGGGGTCTTTCGTTTGGTCCATTAGTCACTTTAATGCAAGCAGCGGTTAGCAGGCAGGTAAAAAATGCCAAAGATGTTGCTACTTCAGTTCAGTCATCGGTATTTAATTTATCCGTTATGATCGCATCTTCTGTTGCTGGGCTGCTGCTGGGGAATTACTCCCCGATGAGCTTGGTGTACTTTGCCGTTGTTTTATCTATTCCGGGTATTATCATCGCATTTTTTGCGAAAAAGACTTTAAGTAAGGCGTTTTAGAAAAACTTACAGATACCGAAAATGACAGTTGTAGCTTGTTTATGCAGTAAAAGGGCCTAGATTGAGAGCTCTATTTACCTGCTTTGGCATTTTGAATTTGACTCTAAGCGCGATGTAAAATCACTTCTTGTTGGCTAACAAAGTAATCAAAGCCGTCATCGGTAAGTGGACTAACACGCGTGATTTTTTGGGATGCTATGCCGCTCACTGACAGAATGTACGACACTTATAACTGGCGAAAAGAGTTATAAATTAATAAAACCGGACACTTATTTAAGTAATCCGGTTTGATACACTTTTTGTAATAACGGCGCTGCACTTACGTTAAAGTGCTTCTGGGTCTGTCCAGCGGCGCATGCTGATCCACGCTTTACCCACTACTTCATGGCCGTATTGTGTTACTACATGCAAAGCTTGGGCATTTGGTACGAGTTGTTTGTGCCAAGGCAATACAGCAAAGTTATGATAGTCAGTTGCCGCTGTTATTACCTCAACGCCTTGGGCGGTAAATAAGTCTTTTGCACGCGGCATATGTAAAACAGAAGTAACCAATGCCACTTTATAGTCAACTAATATGGGGGCTAATAACTTTGCTTCGGCTGCGGTATCCATAGCAGCTGGGTTTTGCACTAAGCGATTTTTATTAATACCTAAACTTATTGCTGTTTTGTACATTAAGCTACTATTAGTAACTTTTTGGTATCCGCCGCCCGATACAATAAGTTGTGCATTTGGGTAGAGTTTGGCTAGCTTTATGCCTTCGACTAAACGAGTAAGTGCGCAGTTGCCAAGTTGGTTATTAGCACTTAAAGCCGTGTTGGGGTTAATGTCGCAACCGAGTACGACTATTTTATCAATTTTTGGCTGTTTTAATGAGTTAAATGCCAGTGCGGCTGGCTCGTTATTTTTTATAATTAGGTTAGCAACCAGCGGTGTGCTGAGTAAAAGCAGCGTCGCTAAGCTTATAAAAGATAAAAGCAAAGCAGGCCTTTTACCTCTAAATGCCAAAAGCAGCATAATAAGTGCAAATAGACCCAATAAAGGCAGTGGCATTAATAAACCACCCAGTAATTTTTTAATGGCAAACATAATGAGTAATATAAAAAGCTAAGTTAGCTTTATATTACTCATGTGTAAGGTGTTTATCGACCGTTATTTAACTTACAGGTATTTAAAAAGTGACGATAAACAGGGTTGTCTTTCATTTCTTTTTTCATCGCTAAATACATAGGGCGAGTTAATCCTAATGCTCCTAGCGGAATTGACTTAATTAATCCTTGGCTTTCGTAAGGTGTAACCAGCCAGTCGGGTAATGCAGCCACGCCCATACCCGCACTAACGAGTTGAAAAATAAGTAACCCCTGGTCAACTGTTTTAAGTGTGCCATCAAAACGGGCATTTTGAATAAAGTGTTTAAAAATATCTTGGCGTTCACGCGGAATAGGGTAGGAAATAATAGTTTCGTTTTTTAAATCAAGCGCCGTTACATAGGCTTTTTTAGCAAGATCATGGTCGGGGGCAACAATGAGCTTTAATTTAAAGTCGAATAAATGGGCGTATTCTAGCTGGTCGGGTTCGCGTATATCTGAGGTGAGCACTAGGTCTAGTTCATCACTTAATAAATCAGGAATAGCGTCGTAGCTAAAACCGCGTTCGTAATCAATTTTTATATCGGGCCAAAAATTATTAAATTCTTTAATTGTTGGCAGTAACCAATGAAAGCACGCATGGCATTCAACACTTAAGCGCATTTGTGAAATAGGCTGGTTTAAACTTTCTTTTAAGCGGCACTTGGTTGCTTCTACTTTTGGTAATATTTCGTGGGCTAATTCAAGTAATAGCATACCCTGGGGGGTAAATCGTACTGGTTGGGTTTTTCTCTCGAACAATTGGCAGTCTAATTTGTTCTCTAAATCTTTGATTTGATGTGATAAAGCCGATTGCGTTAAAAATAACTCACGTGCGGTATTAACCAAAGATCCCGTTTCTTTTAAGGTAGCAATGGTTTTTAAGTGTTTAAGACCAATCATCTTTAAAAATTCTCATGAAAAAGGTGAGTTTAACTCAGAGTAAGCACATATTACGCTTTTACAAAAAACGTTTCAACGTCTAGAAGGCTGTTAATTGTGTTTTATTAGTAACCTCTATGCTTAACATTAAGTTTTTTAATCATGAAAGTCATTTTAAAATAGATTTGATGGATTTTGCATGAGTTTAGCTCATGTTGGGTTTTGGTGTAATTACTAAAAATATTGTGGGCGAGCATGGATTTATTACAAAGGTTTTAAATGTTGATTACCCGAATGACACTGACCAAGTGTATTAGGATATTAATACAGCTAAGATGCCTAGTATTGCATGGATAAATCCAGATTGTGGTTTAAAACCAGATCATGGGACAAGCACTTACCAACATGGTTAAAACAACCAAAGAGCTGCGTGATGAGTTAAAGGTTAGATCTACACCTTAAAAATGTAGCTTACGTATATTACTTATATAAAAATAATCGTAAAAATAAGCCAGCAATAATTAGCTGGCTTTTTTATTATAGTGGGGCGTCGATTAGTAAAATAGCTTCTTGGGCTGTTACCGGTTTTGATTTTAAATAGCCTTGCCCGTAATTGCACTGCGTAGTTTGTAAAATAGCGAGTTGCTCAGCAGTTTCAATCCCCTCAGCAACCACTGCAAGATTAAGTGATATTGCTAGCGACAAAATAGCATCAACGAGTGGGTTGGCTGAGTCATGTAAGTGATCAATAAAGCTCTTATCTATTTTTAAAATATGAATAGGTAGCTGATGCAAGTAACCAAGCGCTGAGTAACCTGTACCAAAGTCATCAAGGCAAAGCTTTACTTTTAATGGCGATAAGCCTTCAATTATTTGCGTAGCTAAGTCTAAATTTTCGATTAATCCCGACTCTGTAATTTCTAAACACAAAGATCCCAGCGGGAGCTGATATTTATTATAAATAGCGTGAATTTGTGCCACAAAATCTAAACTGGCAAAGTGACGAGACGATACATTAACGGTGACTTTTAAAAATCTGTGTCCTTGTTGATGCCAAGTGCTAATTTGTTGTGCGGCTAAATCTAATAAATGTAAGTCTAAATTAATTATTTGCCCGGTTTTTTCAGCAATTTGAATAAAGTCATTTGGCGGTACAAACCCTTTACTGGGATGATGCCAACGAACAAGTGCTTCAAAACCGATTACTTCACATGTTGCAATGGTAAATATAGGCTGAAAATACAGCTCAAACTCATTGTGCTCTATACCGTGTTGTAAGTCGTTTTCAATATCGGCATGTGTTTTAAGCTTTTTACGCATAATATTATTAAATAGCTTAACTTGTCCGCGTCCTGTCGATTTAGCTTCGTACATAGCTGCATCAGCTTGTTGCAATAAAATATAGGCTTTGTCGCTTTCGTTATCACTAAATGCTACGCCAATACTTGTAGATGCTTGTAATAGGTGTCCGTCAATATTAATTGGCTTTGAAAGAGCAAGTTGTATGCGTTTGAGTGCATCGGTTACCTGATTGCGGTGAGTGATGTTTTCCATAAAAATAGCAAACTCATCCCCGCCTAAGCGTGAAAATGTGTCGGTATTGCGTACTGTGCCTTTAATTAGTTGGCATATTTTTATTAAAAAGTGATCACCAACTTCATGACCAAGTGAGTCATTAATACTTTTAAATCGATCAAAATCTAAATAGAGTAACGCGTGACTAGTGCCTTTTTTTACTCTTGCAAGGCGTAAAATAGCATGCTTAATTCGCTCAATAAGTAATGAGCGATTAGCTAGGCCAGTAAGATCATCGTGCAGGGCGCGGTGCTCTAATTCTTGGCGAGCTAATTGGCGGTCAATCGCCATACTTATTTGCCGGCTAACATAGGTTAGCAGCGCATTATCGTGTTGGCTGTAATGTAACGCTTTATCGTAACTTTGCACTACTATAACGCCGCTATGGCGATCGTTGACCCTAAATGGGACACCCAACCAAGATTCTGCTCGCCTACCCACCATTTTAAAATGTTGTTGTTCTACATGGTGTAAAAACTCACTATTAGTGAGCAGTAAAGATTGCTCTGTAACTAGTAAATAATACGAGGCAGTGTCTTTTAATTGCTCTTTTGAAATTTTTTGATGGCTGTTGGTTTTAATACCTTCCTCAACAATATAAACAATATCTAACACGTCAATTTGTTTATCGTATAGCGCTATAAAAAAGTTATCAGCAGGCAGTAAACTATCAATAATTAAATGCAGTGATTCAAAGAAAACGTCTAAATTTTTAGCTTTATAAGTTAAGTTTGCAATTTGCAGCAGGCTATTTTCTAACTTTTGGGCATTATTTAATTGTAAAACCGTTGTTTGTAAGCTGTTTACTGTATTAACTTGGTTTATTTTGGCACTTAATAAATGAGCAACCGTGGTGAGTATTTCGAGGTGCGAGTTAGTAAAATAATTTTTAATTGGGTGCTCACAATCTATAACCCCTAAAACATGATCCTTGTATATAAGCGGAACACATATTTCAGATTGAGCAGGGCGCTCATCAGCAATATAGCGGCTATCTTTGGTTACATCGCCAATCATGATTGCTTTAGCTGTGGTTGCTACATGGCCGGTGATACCTTCATCAAAGCGGATCACTTTTCGCTGTGCTTGATATTCTTTGCGCTCACTGGCAACGCCCATAGAAGCGGCTTGAATAAGCGTTAAATTGGCAGTATCAGCAAGATAAATAACACAATCAACAAAGCCAAGCCTATTAATTACTTGGGTAGTTACATATTCAAATAGCTCATCAAGCGTATCTAATTGCAGTAAGCTTGAGGAGAACTGATTAATTATACTCAGCTGATCGGTTTTAACTTCGAGCGCTGTAGTGGTATCTACTTTGTTAGGCATAGCAAATAATGTGGTTCTTAGTTAAGTATAAATACGGGTACTAATTTAACATGGTATTAACTTTCCCACAAAACAAAATGATAATTGCTTTATGCTAACTGTAAAGTTTAATTGCAGCGCTACGCAGGTTGATTATTTATAATAAGATCTTTACTCGAAAACGTCCTATGCCTATGATCGGATAAATTTAGCTTAGGGACCAACTCATGACCGTTAAAAATACAGACTCTGCAGCAACACTCACTATTACCAGACCAGATGATTGGCACGTACATTTACGTGATGGCGATCAATTAAAAGACACGGTTCGTGATATTAGCCGTTATATGGGCCGCGCAATTATTATGCCTAACTTAATGCCGCCAGCAACCTGCACAGATACGGCATTAGCTTACAGGGAACGTATAATGGCTGCAGGTCCACAAGGCAAATTTGAGCCTTTAATGGTGCTATACCTTACAGATAAAACAACCCCAGATGAAATAAAAAAAGCCAAAGCTACCGGCAAAATAGTTGCAGCAAAACTATATCCGGCAGGTGCTACAACAAACTCAGATTCAGGTGTTACCTCAATTAAAAATATTTACCCTGTTTTAGCTGCAATGCAAGACGTAGGCATGCTGCTGTTAATACACGGTGAGGTGACAGATTCGTCTATAGATATTTTTGACCGTGAAAAAATATTTATCGAAACGATTTTAGGTGACGTAGTAGCTGACTTTCCTGAGCTAAAAATAGTACTTGAGCATATTACAACCAAAGATGCGGTAGAGTTTGTAACCAATGCGCCGGATAATGTTGCAGCAACAATCACTGCTCATCATTTACTTTACAATCGCAACCATATGCTAGCAGGGGGCATTCGCCCTCATTATTACTGCTTACCTATTTTAAAGCGTAATATTCACCAACAGGCTTTAATGGCTGCTGCAGTAAGTGGTAATAAAAAATTCTTTTTAGGTACTGACTCTGCGCCTCATTATAAAGATAAAAAAGAAGCTGCGTGTGGTTGTGCAGGAGCTTATACCGCACATGCTGCTATTGAGTTATACGCAGAGGCATTTGAAGGTGCCGGTAAACTAGACAAGCTAGAAGGCTTTGCAAGCTTTTTTGGCCCAGACTTTTATGGCCTTGCACGTAATAAAGACACCATTACTTTAGAAAGAAGCCCGTGGCAAGTGCCTGCAAGTTATACGCTTGGCGACTCACAAGTAGTACCTATAAAGGCAGAAGATACAATTGACTGGCAAGTTAAGTAGCTTGGTTGCCTAAAGGACCTAAAATTTTAAAGCCGTTTATCTAAGCTAAGCGGCTTTTTCATTTTTTAAACGGAGTTTAAAGTTTAGGTAGAATCAGCTGGTAATTTTAGAAAAGCGCTTTAGATTTATTGTTAGATGATTATAGAAAATACTAAAGCGTTTAATAGTATTGCCAGCAAGGTGACAATTACAGGATAAAATCTATATTTATTTGCTTTTAAATTAACCGTTTAAGAAAAAAAATCAGAAACAACGCATTATTGATAAATATTTTCTAATTAATAGAGCGAAATAAAATTTAATGTGCTAATCTTAACTTGCTTTGAGTTTTTGCCTAATGAATTTACGGATGTTGTGCTGCGTTTAAGGTTACCGGTTTGGTTATTACTTCTTCCTGTACTGTACCTCCATATTTTTGAGCATTGATTCAAGGAGGATATTGCCATAATAATATGGCTGAATTTTAATTATTGACTTACAGGAAAATTTAGTATGTCGGTTACTGGTAAAGTAAAGTTTTTCAACGAAGCTAAAGGCTTTGGTTTCATTGAACAAGAAAATGGTCCTGACGTGTTTGTACATTTCAGCGCAATCACTGGTTCTGGTTTTCGCACTCTTAGCGAAGGTCAAGCAGTGACATTCAGCATCAAGCAAGGTCAAAAAGGCCCTGAAGCTGAGAACGTAGAAGCAGCATAATTTATTATGTGAACCTTCGTTCAACGTGGTGAAACAGGCTACTGTTTCACCATAATTTTCTTTTTAAATAATCCACACTCCCGCAAATAAAATCAAAATAATTACCTCAAAATATTTTAATTATCACTTACCAGTTTAAACACTATGCAGTCATATATTATTTTAATAATTCGTATTAGTAAAAACACCATCACTCAATAAATAAAATCACCCTTTTTGTATTTGCTATTTGTGGTTAAAAAACCACAAACACAGCTAATCATGGGATATAAAGTTTAATACTAATACTAACCCAATTTAAAATATGGCCATTCTAGCTTATTAAATAGTTTATACGCTGTGTTGAAAGTAGCTTATAAAAGGCAGCTATTAATTTAAATCCCCTTGCTATTTAACTCCCACTGAATTTAAACCAGCTTTAAGAAGTTTGCTACAAGGTCATTAAGGGTATTAAAAGTAACTTGTGAACGCATGTAAGATGCGTATATACGTGCTGCAAGCGTACTAAGGCGCGACAGTGACAACAGGGTATGACAGATTATCAGCCCATAGTTTAAGGGGTAAGCAGTCCTTAGGTTTAGCTTTAATGCAGTGTTAAATCAATTCACATCATTTTAAATTAATAAAAAATAATCAGGCTATTGAATTAAATGCTCATTAGCTGCGTTAAACATTATTTTTAGTCACTGCACGTACGTAATAAGGAAGAAGTGGTTGCGAAGTAATATTTCATAGCAACAAAATATAAAACCTTCATTAAGAGCAAGAAACCAGCTCACCATTAAACAACTCTTTTAATTAAGCATATTAATATTATTGCCTTAAGGTCTGTAGTAATTATCAACTACCCTAAAATAAGCTTACAGATACAGTTTTAGCAGCAAACACTGAATATAAACATTGTGCTAATAGGGCGGTAATGCTTTATATTATTTTTTATATTTTAAAAAATAGATGAACCGTATTTATTGTTTTAATTCTACCTTTATGACTAGTTTTTTATAATATAGTACACAGTAATTATTATGGAGTGAGTTGTAGATTCTCTATGATACAAATGTGTTTCGTGTATAAAACGCTCAAAAATTGTTAAAGATAAAATAATAGAAGGTTATTTATATTTTTTTTTTAGTCTCTAAATAGTTAATATTAAATGTTATAATAATGTTTACTTTTAAGTTGTTAATTATGAATGTTGTTATTACAAAAGGGTTTCATGAAAGTATTTGCGGTAAAGTGGTTGCAATAATGTTAATATTGTCAGGTTGGTATATTAAATAACTAGTTCATATGCATATTTATTTACAGGTAATGCTAAACATCAAGTTGACATGACTTACTGCATTTAGCATTATTGAAAGGTTGATATCTATTAAAAGATATCAGGGTTGTCTTCCTCTTGTAGGTTGATAATTAAATTATAAAAGTAACATTACTTAATTGGTTGGGAACTATGTCTGTTAAAATCAGAAAGAGTCTTGTAGCAACTGCGTTGGTTGGCGCATTTGCATTTGCAAGCAGCAATGTGATTGCAGATCCTTTGAATGACGTGCAACAAGCAGGTCAGCAAATTCAAAAGGCTGCAGTTAAGTCTCAAACTAAAATTGACAATGTATATGGTCAAACTCAAGAGCTAATAGCTGAGTACCGTAGCATCGTTGATGAGACTGAACTTATGAAAGTGTACAACGATCACGTAGCACGTTTGGTTGATGACCAAAACGCGTCTATTGAATCGTTTGACCGTCAAATAGCAACTATTGATAACACTAAACAAAACGTTGTGCCTCTGATGTATCGCATGATCGATACGCTTGAGCAATTCATCAAAGCGGACGTTCCATTTAATCTTGAAACGCGCTTAGGTCGTGTTGAAAGATTACGTGAAATCATGTCTTCTTCTTCTGTAACAACGTCTGAGAAATTCCGTCAAGTACTTGAAGCTTACACAGTAGAAACATCATACAGCTCAGCTGTAAATGCTTCACAAGGTACACTTGATGTTGATGGCCGTAGCATTAACGTTGATATCGGTCGTTTAGGTCGTATTACTTATGTTGCACAGTCTTTTGACTTAAAACATGCTTGGGTTTGGGATAACAACACTAAACAGTGGAAAGAATTAGGTGAAGAATACCTAAAATCTGTTAAAGAAGTGATCCGTATGGCACGTAAGCAAGCGACACTAGAACTTGTTAAACTACCAATTTTTGGCGCGGAGTAATCAATAATGAAGAAACTATTTAAAGGTTTTGCTGTTGCAGCAGTACTAACTGTTTCTGCAGGTACCGCGCTTAATGCACACGCAAATACGAATGCATTAGATAAAATTCTTGAGCAAGTAAAGCAAGAGCGTATCTCTGAAGGTAAAATCAATAAGCAACGTGAGCAAGAGTTCTTATCAGAACGTGCTGACAAGCAATCATTACTTAATAAAGCGAAAAGCCAATTAGTTGCTGAAAAGTCACGTGGCGATCGTTTAACTAAAGAATATGCACAAAACGAAAACACCCTAGCTGAGAAAGAGCAAGCACTACAAAATGCTCAAGGTACACTTGGTGAAATGTTTGGTGTTGTACGTCGTGCAGCTCAAGATGCTATCGGTTCTATCGAAGCGTCATTAGTAAGTGCTGAAAAGCCAGGTCGTGCTGAAGTATTACGTTCATTAGCTGCGGCTAAAGAGCTTCCTACAGTTCGTGAGTTAGAAGAGCTTTGGATTTCACTTCAAACTGAAATGACTGAGTCTGCTAAAGTTTCTACTTTTGAAACTGAAGTTGCTGGTCTTGACGGTAACCCGTCAATGAAGAAAGTAACACGTATTGGTAACTTTAACTTAGTTACAGACGACGGTTACTTAATTTATTCACCAGAAACTAAGTCGATTCAACCACTTGGTAAGCAGCCTGATAGCTACATTTTAGACGGTATTACTGACCTTGAAAAAACATCACCTGACAACTATGCTGGTGTATATGTGGATCCAACACGTGGCGCGATTTTGCGTATTAACACTCAAAAAGCAACACTTATGGAATACTTCCATCAAGGTGGCGTAGTAGGTTACATAATTACTGCGTTGTTAGCTTTAGGTATGTTAATTACTCTAATCCGTTTTGTTGACCTTACGCTTACTACAAGCAAAATTAAGAGCCAACTTAAAAATGTTGCTACACCGAATACAAATAACCCATTGGGTCGTATTCTTAAAGTGTACCATGACAACAAGAATCAAGATGTTGAAAACCTTGAGCTTAAACTTGATGAAGCGATTCTTCGTGAAACGCCACGCATCGAAGCTGGTATCAACATTATCAAGATCCTTGCTGCCATCGCACCATTACTTGGTCTACTAGGTACAGTAATCGGTATGATATTAACGTTCCAAACAATCACATTGTTCGGTACGGGCGATCCGAAGATTATGGCTGGTAATATCTCTCTAGCACTTGTAACTACAGCGCTAGGTCTAATTGCTGCACTACCACTAATTCTACTTCACGCACTTGTAGCTGGTCGTAGTAAGTCGGTATTACACATCCTAGATGAGCAAAGCGCAGGTATCGTTGCGACTCACGCGGAGAAGGAGAAAGCCTAATGCTAGTCCTGATGGAGATATGGGAATCTATCAGGGATTTTGTTGGCACAGGCGGCCAGGTTTTATACGTGGTCGCGATAGCACTCTTTCTGATGTGGGTTTTAATGATTGAGCGCTATTGGTTCTTACTTGCAGAGTTTCCGCGTTTATCGCAAGAAATTATTGCAAAGTGGGATGCCCGCCAAGACACTACGTCTTGGTACGCACACAGAATCCGTGAAGCATGGATTTCTGAAGCGTCTGAAAAATTAGATCAGCGTATGTTGTTGATTAAAACATTAGTAGCTGTTTGTCCTTTAATAGGTTTGTTAGGTACTGTTACGGGTATGATTTCGGTTTTCGAAACCATGGCTAGTCAAGGTACTGGTAATGCACGATTAATGGCATCAGGTATTTCAATGGCAACAATCCCAACAATGGCTGGAATGGTTGCGGCACTATCTGGAGTGTTTTTTAGCTCACGTCTTGAGACAAAAGCTAAAATGGTGAAAGCCAAACTTGTAGATAACATGCCTCATCACTAGAGAGAGAATTAAATATGGCACGTAAACAACGTTTTCGTGAAGAAGAAGAAGCAGCGGTCGATATGACGCCGATGCTTGACATCGTATTTATCATGCTTATTTTCTTTATCGTAACTACATCGTTCGTTAAAGAGGCTGGTATCGAGGTCAATAAACCAAAAGCTGCCCAAGCTACTAAGCAAAAAAATGCTAACATTTTTATTGCTATACGTAGTAACGGCGAAATCTGGGTTGATAAACAACAAATTGA
This sequence comes from Pseudoalteromonas sp. MIP2626, assembly GCF_013414205.1. NCBI lineage: Bacteria > Pseudomonadati > Pseudomonadota > Gammaproteobacteria > Alteromonadales > Pseudoalteromonadaceae > Pseudoalteromonas > Pseudoalteromonas sp. MIP2626. The sequence continues at coordinate 303,371 of NZ_JAATTW010000001.1, read as the reverse complement.
TGTTGAACGTATTTCAGCAAAAATTGAAAGTTTATTAGCAGAGCAACCTACCGAAGTTGTGATTATACAAGCTGATAAAGAAGCTAAGCACGGCACGGTAGTTAAAGTGATGGACCAGATTAAAGCGACGGGTGATAACCTAAGAATTTCAATCGCTGGAGATCAGTAATGATTCGTTTTCTGTTTTCACTGATTGCAGGTGGGGCAGTTACTTTCGGCTTGTTCTACTTCATGGCATTCCTCATCTCTGGTGGGGCTGACCGTAATACTGAACAAAAAGAGCAGATCATAGTCGAAATAATGACGAATCCGCCTGAATCTAAGGTGCAGGAAAGAAGGCGTGTTCCGCCTCCTCCTCCTCCACCGCCTAAGCAGCCGCCTAAACCGCAGCCGCCACAGCCGGAAAATAACAACCCTAATCCTGGTGGATTGTCATTTAATATGCCAAGCATCGATGTGGGAAGCACGGCAGGTGGACTAAGTGGTCCGGGTGCATTTGGACGAGATGGTGATGCGACACCTATCGTTCGTATTGAACCAAAATATCCAACGCAAGCAGCACGTGATGGTAGAGAAGGTTGGGTTCAACTTTCGTTCACTATCGATGAGTTAGGTGGCGTGGTTGACGTTGATGTAATTGACGCTGACCCGAAACGTATCTTTGACCGTGAAGCTAAACGTGCATTGCGCAAGTGGAAGTACCGTCCTAAAATTATTGATGGTAAGCCACAAAGACAAGTTGGTTTACAAGTTCAATTAGACTTTAAACTTAACCAAGGCAACTAAGGAGGCGAGTAATGAGAAATTTATCTAAAGTAACTGCTCTTGCAATTCTTATGTCTGTGTCGGGTGCAGCTTTGACTGCACCTGTTTTAGCGGCGCCAAATTACGCAAAAATAGAAGAGCGTAAAAAAGCAAAAACTAAAATCATGGGCGAGCGTACTGGTAAAAAGGTAATTAAAGCGTTTGACTTGTATAATGAAGATGATGTTGATGGTGCAATTGCTTTACTTAAAGAGTTAGATCCGTCTAACGATTTTGATAAAGCAACTGTAAATCGTTACTTAGGTAGTATGTATGCTCAAAAAGAGCAATACAAAACAGCCATTAAGTATATGAAAGCAGCGGTTGCACCAGATGTATTAAACTTTGCCGATCAAGCACAGGGTTTAAAAACCTTAGGTGACATGTATGCAGGTACTGAGCAATATAGTGCTGCAAAAAAAGCCTACGCTGATTGGATGGACTTTACAGGTGAAGAAGATCCGAAAGTTTATACTCGTATTGCGCAAGCAAGTTACGAACTTAAACAGTTTAAGGATGTTATAGAACCTGCAGATAAAGCTATTAAGCTTGAAAAAGAGCCTACAAAAGCTCCTTATCAACTTAAGTTAGCTTCATATTTTGAACAAAAACAGTATCAAAATATGGTTCAAGTTGCAGAAGAAATCGTTCGTGTATGGCCAGATGATAAAAAATCTTGGGTAGGCTTAGGTAAGTATTACTTACAAACTGAAGACTACAAAAAAGGCCTTGCAACTATGGAAGTTGCATACAAAAACGGTTACTTTGAGAACGAAGTTGAATACAAAGTACTAGCTAACTTTTATTCTTTAAACGAAATACCTTATAAAGCGGCATTAACGCTTGAAAAAGGCGTTAAAGAAGAAAAAGTACAACGCACTAAGCAAAATATCAGTGCAATTGCTAGTAACTATCATCGTTCAAAAGATATTGAAAAAGCCGCTAAGTATTACGAAGAAGCTGCAAAATTTGATAACGATGCTGAGCTTTATCGCAAAGCCGGTTCGTTACTTTTACAATCTGAAAACTTTAGCGCTGCAGTTGTTCGTTTGAACAAAGCACTAGAGTTAGGCTCTGATAAAAAGGGCACTATTTATTCAGATTTAGCTGAAGCGTACTACTACCAAGCTAAGTATAAGCAAGCACATGCTGCAATTACTAAAGCTATGGATGACCCTCGCACACGTAAGTTTGCAAAAGGTTGGGCTACGTATATTAAAGATAAAGCCGCTCGCAACGGTGTTAAAATTTAATTTTTAATGTATATTAGCAATTTATAAAAAGCCCCAATGGGGCTTTTTTTATTGGGATGAACATGAACAAAACGCTTATTTTTTCTTTTTTACTGTGTCTATTTTTGACCTCTTGCTCTAAGCAACCACAACCGTACACATCATTCGATGAAGCGCAGCACGCATTAAAATCGCTTAACCTAGCTTTACACCAGCCAAAAAATAGTAAACACACAGAGCTGCGAAGTGAGCAATTGCCTTTTACAGATGCGTATTTACAAAAGCGCCACGTTATTTATCAAAGCTTAATGCAAATGCAACTAACTAAGTCGCAAACTGAGCAGGTTAATTACCTTGTTATTGCAGAGCGTTTTCCTGAGCGTTACTTTGCCTGGCCAGCACATACAAATGTTTTAGTTAATTTGCTTAACTTAGCAAATTCAGAGAGTGACTATCAAAATATAAGTAATTGGCTTGAATTTGTGCAGCTACAATTAGAGAGCGCGCAGTTAAGTAATTTAAAGTTAAATAAAATTGAGCACAATTTAATAAAAAATTATGTACTTAGCGCACTTAACGATAAAAATATGCCAAATAGCTTATTAGCTCAACTTAATATTTTAAAAAAATATTTAGCGCAATATAGTCCAAGAGGAAGTGTAGGGCTATACGGTTTAGCTAATGGCAGTGAGTGGTATCAAAGTAAGTTAAACTATTTTAGTGGTGTTGTGCACTCTCCGCTAGAGTGGCTTACTATTATAAATGAGCAGCTAAAAAAAGAGGAAAAAAATCGAGTTAATCAGGAGGTTAGCCAAATTTATCCGAACTCATTTTTGGTGCAGTTTACTAATAGCGATAAAGAAGTGCCAGGTTTAGATTGGTTGTCGGGGTTTAGAGACTTACCCGCTATAGCTGAAAATAAATCACTTTTAGCGCAGCAAAAAACGCTAATGTTAGCAATGATGGAAACTGATGTAGGGCTGCATATTCATGCGTGGACCTTGCCACAGGCTAAGGTTAACTTAGTAAAGCGCTTAAATATTAGCGAAGTAAATGCAACAAGGTTGGTTAAAGATATAGTGCTTTACCCTGGGCAAGCGTTTAGCTTTGCTCAGCAATTACTTTAACTGTCCGCCAGTGACTCAATGTGCGCTTATTTAGCGCACTGTTCACAGCGTTGTGTAGCTGGATCTAATTCGAGTAAAGCTGTTGTTATAGGCTCTTCACAATCACAGCAATAACCGTACTGACCTATCTCAATTTGACTCACAGCAGCCTCTAAAGTAGTCATTCGTTGAATATACTCACCGTATTCTGGGCCGAGCTTTTGCGCTGCCAAGTCGAGCCACTCTGCATTTACTGTTTGCGTTAATAAAGATAATAAATGCTGGTGAGATAAATGCGCTGATTGAGAAAGTAAGTTTAATATTGTTAATTTTACTTCCTCTATTTCATTAATTAACCTTTGCAGATGTTGCATCGCGTATAACCCCTTTATAATTAGCATTGAGCAATAGGGGTATTATCTAGGTAGATTTACTTACGCGTTATGATTTGCATCAAACTGTGGCGCTTTGGCATACTTACTTAGTACCTCTGCGACATCTTCTTTGGCCTTTAATCGACGGATCTCATCAAATAATGTTATCGCCTGTGGGTACTGACGTTTTAAGTAACCTAGCCACTGCTTAGTACGCGATGCAAAGTACTTTTCATCTTTAGCGGGGTCGTGATGAATAGCTGAATTTATTAAATGATAAAGAATATGCTCCCACTCGAGCCCTACATAAGGTTCATTATTTATATTCGCTTTAATTTTTTTTGCTAAATCGGGATGAGATAACGCACCACGACCAAGCATTAAGTCGGTACAAGCACTGCGTTTTTGGCACAACATAGCATCTTCTACTTGCCATATTTCGCCATTGGCCACAACGGCAATATTTTTATCTTTAATTAAAGGTGGGATCTTTTCCCAATAAGCAGGTGGGTTATAGCCATCACGTTTAGTGCGAGCATGAATTGCAATACTACTTGCACCAGCGCTGACAACAGCATCTACTATTTCTTGGCTGTTACTGTCATCATCAAAACCAAGACGAATTTTTGCACTCACTTGATGCTTGCTATCAACGGCGTCTCTTACCGCTTTAATTATTTCATACATGTGCTCGGGATCTTTAAGTAGTACAGCCCCACCTTTACTTTTATTAACTGTTTTTGCAGGGCAGCCAAAATTCAGGTCTATGCCGTGAGAGCCCAAGCTAATTGCTTTAACTGCATTTTCTGCAAGCGCACCTGCAACTTGACCTAATAACTGAATGCGTACCGGTGTACCAGCACTAGTGAGGCCATTATTGCTAAGTTCAGGACAGTAACGATAAAAAACCTTATCCGGTAAGCAAGCATCAACAACACGCACAAACTCAGTCACACATAAGTCAAAACCACCTATATTGGTAAGAAGTTGGCGCATTTTGAAGTCAACAACACCTTCCATCGGTGCTAAAACAAGTTTCATAGAGAGATTAATTATGGCTAAATAAAGGGATGTGTAGTGTAACCGTTAATCATAAATTGATAAATCCGTAATTACCGCGCATAGTTACTTTAGTCAAAAAGTTTACAAATAATTAAACTAAAATGAAATTTTTATTTTTTATACAGGTCTACTTAAACACATACTCGTATTTTCCAATTTTTTGGTTATACAATCTTATTAAAAAGAGAGTCACATAATGAATACAATCAAAAAAAGTTCAATCGCGTTAACACTAGGTGCAGTTGTTGTCGGCTCTGCAAGCTTTGTATCAGTGGATGTGCAAGCAAATCCTTTTGAGTTTCAACAAATGGTTACCGGTTATCAAATAGATGCTACCGAAGGTAAGTGCGGCGAAGGTAAATGTGGCGCAGATGCAAAAGCTAAAAAAGAAGGAAAATGCGGCGAAGCTAAATGCGGCGCAGATGCAAAAGCTAAAAAAGAAGGCAAATGCGGCGAAGCTAAATGCGGTGCAGATGCAAAAGCTAAAAAAGAAGGCAAATGTGGCGAAGCTAAATGCGGTGCAGATGCAAAAGCTAAAAAAGAAGGCAAATGTGGCGAAGCTAAAAGTGGCGCAGATAAAAAAGCCAAAAAAGAAGGCAAGTGTGGTGAAGGTAAGTGTGGCGGTCATTAAATTTTATTAAGGTATTTAACTTTACTTCAAGTTAAATACCTTAATAGCATATAGAATAAAGGGCCGGTTGGCCCTTTTTGTTGAGAGTGGTTATGACACAAATTATAAATACTGACCTAGGTATGGTTGGTTTAGGCTTACGTAGAGAAATGCTTGACGAGTTACTATCGCATGTACCTAAACAAGTCGATTTTATGGAAGTTGCTCCAGAAAACTGGCTAAAATTAGGCGGGCGTTTTAAAAAACAATTTAAAGCATTAACCAGTGCTAATAGTTTTGCTTGTCATGGCTTATCGCTTTCAATTGGTTCAACTGCGCCAATTGATATTGAATTTGTAAAATCACTAAAAATGTTTTTTGATGAACATGATATAAAAATTTACAGCGAGCACTTAAGTTACTGCTCTGGCACTGGGCATATGTACGATTTAATGCCTATTCCGTTTACTTTAGAAGCGATTGATCATGTAGTGCCGCGTATCAAACAAGTACAAGATATATTAGGGCGGCAAATTGCCATAGAAAATGTGTCTTATTACGCAGCCCCTGGGCAGCAAATGTCAGAGCTGGCGTTTACTAATGCTATTTTAGAGCAAGCTGATTGTAAGCTGTTACTCGATGTGAATAATATTTATGTGAACTCAGTAAACCATGGTTATGACGCAGAAGCCTTTTTAACCGGATTACCTACACAACGTATTGCTTACGGCCATGTAGCCGGGCATTACAATGAAGCAGATGATCTAATTGTAGATACCCATGGTGCAGATGTAATTGACCCAGTTTGGCAGTTGCTCGATAAAGCGTACCAAGCTCACGGTGTATTTTCGACGCTGCTCGAGCGAGATTTTAATATACCGACCATTAATGTATTAACTAAAGAGCTGGATATTATTCATAACCTGCAAGCAAAATACTTTGATAAATCACTAATCAAACAGCGAGCTTAATAAGTATGTCTGAACCTAGGGTGCCTGCAAAAGGAGTATTTAGTTATGAGCTTTATTGAAATACAAAACGAATTTATGGCGCATATTCGCAAACCCAGCCAAAATAAAAAGCCGCAAGGGATTGAAGATAGACGCATGGCTATTTACCGCGATTTATTTTTTAATAATATTGTTGGGTTTATTTCGTCAGGTTTTCCGGTGTTAAAAACCTTATACAGCGATAAACAATGGCAAATGCTTATTCGCCGATTTTTTAGTGAATATGATTGTCACTCGCCGTACTTTTTAGATATAGCAGGGGAGTTTATTAATTACTTATCAAGTAATTATGAAATGCAAAAATATGATCCGCCATTTATGCTCGAACTTGCCCATTATGAATGGATTGAATTAGATGTAGCTATTACACAGCAGGCTGAAGATGAGCAACTCATAGATTCTGATCAGGTTGCCTCTGCGCGTTTATACTTATCAAGTACCGCGCGTAATTTAAGTTACCAATTTGCGGTGCAAACAATAAGTAGGCAGTTTCAGCCGCAACAGCCATCAGTACAACCTAATTATTTTGTAGTATATCGCGATGGCGATGATGAAGTTCAATTTTTAGCAACGAATGCCATGACAGCCTTGTTATTATCGATTATAAGTGAGCATGATGGTTTAATACTCGATACTATTTGCGAGCAAGTAACCCGCCATGCTGTGCTGTTTAGCGCTGCACAAATTGCCCAAGGCGCACTCGTTACCTTACGCGCTATGGCTCAGCTTGGGATTATAGTGACAAAAAATCAAGCTTAAGCTCTTTATAGATTATTTTACATCGTTTATTATGACGCCCTTATGTGTCGTGCTTAATAAAAGGTTGTAACAATGTCAGATGATAAAGAATTTAAAGATCCGTTCAATGCAGCGTACTTTTTTGGCTTCGTAGCTATATTTGTAGGTATTGGTTGCTTAAATGCAATTGTTGGCTGGTTTGCTGTGTTATCTTAATTATTTATCTCAAGGCTGTTGTTACCAACAGCCTTATTTTTTAAAACTTCCCCTCGCCTGAAACGGTTAAAACACCTTTTATAATAACGTCAAACTCGCAATCAAAGGTCACTTAAGGTTATAATCAGCTGCTTTGTAATATAAACCATTGAGCAGTTAAAATTATGACTCAAGTAACACCAGCAATTATCAAAAACAGCATAACTACTATTGCTGATTACCCTAAAGCGGGCATTATGTTTCGCGATGTAACGACACTAATGGCAAACCCAGATGCATTTAAAGCGACTATCGATGCTTTTATTGCTGCATATAAAGATCAGGACTTTACCAAAATTATTGGTACTGAATCACGAGGTTTTATTTTTGGTGCACCCTTGTCTTATGCTTTGGGTATTCCATTTATTCCAGTGCGTAAGCCTGGCAAACTGCCGCGTGAAGTTGTTCGTCAAGACTACCTACTTGAATATGGCGAAGACACATTAGAACTGCATGTAGATGCTATCGTTCCAGGTGACAAAGTATTGCTTGTGGATGACTTACTAGCAACCGGTGGTACTATTGAAGCAACCATTAAATTAGTGCAAAAATTAGGTGGCGAAGCCACTGATGCAGCATTTGTTGTTTCATTACCAGAGCTTGGTGGTGAAAAGCGTATCGCAAAAATGGGTATTAAAATCCTAAAATTGGTTGAATTCGAAGGCGAGTAATCGATGAGTTATCAGGTTCTAGCGAGAAAATGGCGTCCACAAACCTTTCATGAATTGGTTGGACAGTCTCATGTTAAACAAGCGCTGGTTAATGCGCTAACGCAAAATAGACTGCACCACGCTTATTTATTCACTGGAACCCGAGGTGTGGGTAAAACCACAATAGCGCGTATTTTTGCTAAAAGCTTAAATTGTGATGAAGGCATTTCGGCAAATCCGTGTGGTCAATGTAGTAGCTGTAAAGATATAGAAGCAGGACGTTACATTGACCTACTCGAAATAGATGCAGCTTCGCGCACTAAAGTAGAAGACACCCGCGAAATACTCGATAACGTACAATACGCACCCACACGAGGGCGCTATAAAGTATACCTAATCGATGAAGTTCACATGCTTTCTAAGCACAGCTTTAATGCGTTACTAAAAACGTTGGAAGAGCCGCCTGAGCATGTAAAATTTTTACTTGCGACTACCGATCCACAAAAGCTACCAGTCACTATATTATCTCGCTGTTTGCAATTTAACTTAAATGCGTTATCGCAAAATGAAATAAAAACTCAGCTTGAACACGTACTGACGCATGAAAAACTGAACTTTGACAACGATGCTTTGCGCATTATTGCCAAAGCTGCAGACGGTAGTATGCGAGATGCACTTAGCTTAACCGACCAAGCTATAGCACAAACTAATGGTGATATTAACAACCAAGCGGTACAAACTATGCTTGGTTTAATGGACACGCATTATAGCCAAAGTTTACTAGCCGCGTTACTTGCCCAAGATGGCGCAGCGCTAATGAAAGAAGTAGCAAATGTTGCTAGCAGAAACCCTAACTTTGTGGCCTTACTAGATGATTTAATTGCATTAACGCATTTGACACAGTTAAGCCAATTAGTACCTGAAGCTGCCGCTCTTGATGAAACAAATGCCGATTACATCACGCATGTTGCTCAAAATACAAATCCACAGCAAATTCAAATTTACTATCAGCTACTGTTAAACGGGAAAAAAGATCTACAATGGGCGCCAGAGCCTCGTTTAGGCTTTGAAATGATTATGCTAAGGCTGTTAGCGTTTCAACCAATTGATACACAAAACCAGCAACCAGTAGCTGTAAATACACAGCCTGTGCAAAGTAATACAACAAAGGCCAGTGCCTTACGTGATATTTTAAATAAAAGTAAACCGCTGCCAAGCACAGCTCAAAATAATGATACAACGCAACCACAAATTATTGAGCCAAAACCAGCTGAGGTCGCTAAGCTATCAGAGCAGCAAAACGTAACGCCCGACACTCTTAATAATCACTCTAATACAACGCAGCAGGTTTCTACTACTGTATCAGCAGTAGAGCAAGCAGTTGTTTCGGCTGTGCAAAATGAAACGACGAGTGAGCAATTAGTTACTCAGCAACATCAGCATACAAATGACGTAACTGACGAGCAAGCGCAGCGTCAAAGCGAAGATGAAGCCTACTTACAGCAAAGTAATTTAGAGCACTCATTAGCAGCACAGTTTGATGATGTTATTAGTAGTGCGGTTGATCAAGGGTTTAACCCTGCAACAAATACGGCAGCGCCAGCTCAGCAAAGCCAAGCAACAGACACCTCAATTAGCGAACAAGAAGCGCGAGCACAATCTGCTATTGCACGTATTTTAAGAGATAGAAATATATCGGGTGCGGGTAAGCTCTCAAATGCAAAAGAGACTGAACAGCAAAATACAGCAAATTTAAGCTCTGCTAACACTCGGCCGAGTCGCTTTACTGTTAATAGCAGTGACAGCAATGAGCAAAATGTTACAACAAATAGCGATGCAATTAATCACAGTAGAGCTAACAATAATGCGCAGCAAACACACACAGATAATCCGCCGCCGTGGCCTAATGATTTCGCAGGTGAGAGCGAAAAAAAGCCACAGCTCCCACTAGCGGGGAGCCAAAACAAGGCAGCAAGCCAAGCTCAGTTTGAGTCAAAGCCTGAGCGAAAAATAGACTTTAAAGCAAAGCACCAAACAATTACCGAAAATTTAGCCCCTGAGTTACTTGAGCAAATTAACCCGCAAAAAGTACCCGAAGTTGTTGTAGCGCAGCCTAGCATTCCAGCGCCTGATGATTTTCAGAGCCCAATAAGCGAAATTCGCTTTGCGCATCAGCAAGACGAGTGGGCATATTTAATTAAACGCATGGGATTAGGCGGGCGTATGCGCCAGTTTGCGTTGCACTCTATTTTTACTAAGCAAGGCAATAATTTGCATATAGATGTTGATGAATCACAAAAACATTTAGATACGCCCATGCTACGCCAAAGGCTTGATGCGGCGTTATCCAGTATTTATGAGCATAATGTAACACTGAGTATTAATTTTGCTAAAGGGGTGATTGATTCGCCTTATTTAATTCAGCAAAAAATTGATGCAGGTCGTCATCAGCAAGCAATAGATGTGATCACCTCAGACGATAATATAGTACAATTTCAGCAGCTATTTAGCGCCGAAATTGACGAAAACAGCATTCAGGCATTGTAATTTATTACAACAGCCCTTATTTAGTAACCTAGTTAATGTATTAAAAAAGAAAGAGAGAAAGTTATGTTTAAAGGTGGAATGGGTAACATGATGAAGCAGGCGCAGCAAATGCAAGATCGCATGCAAAAAGCCCAAGACGAAATTGCAACATTAGAAGTTGTAGGCGAAGCCGGTGCCGGTTTAGTTAAAGTAACTATGCTAGGTAACCACAACGTTCGTCGCGTAGAGCTTGATGAGAGCTTAATGCAAGACGACAAAGACATGATTGAAGACTTACTTGCAGCAGCATGTAACGATGCTGTTCGCCGTGTAGCAGACGAAACACAAGAGCGTATGGGCAAAGTAACTGGCGGTATGCAATTACCACCAGGTATGAAAATGCCGTTTTAAGCCTATATGCAACTTTCAGCTAGTTTAACTCAGCTTATAGAGGCATTGCGCTGTCAGCCGGGCATTGGCCCTAAGTCAGCGCAACGTATTGCTTTTCATTTACTGGAGCGCGACCGTAAAGGCGGCACTCAGCTTGGCAATGCACTGACAAGAGCTATGACGGCGGTTGGTCATTGTGAGTCATGTCGCACTTTTTGCGAGCAGTCGCAGTGCGACATTTGTTTAAGTACTAAACGCCAAGACAGCGGCATATTATGTGTTGTTGAATCGCCAAGCGACGTACTTGCTATAGAGCAAACGGGTCAATATTTAGGGTTGTACTTTGTATTAATGGGGCATTTATCGCCTATTGATGGTATTGGCCCTAAAGAAATTGGCCTAGATGTTTTAGAGGAAAAGCTGGCACAAAGCGGTATAAGTGAGGTGATTTTAGCAACCAACCCTACGGTTGAAGGCGAAACCACGGCACATTATATTGCTCAGCTTTGTCATAAGTACAAAGTAGGTGCCTCACGTATTGCTCATGGTATACCGGTAGGTGGTGAGCTTGACTTAGTCGACGGTACAACGTTAATGCATGCCTTTAGTGGCAGGCGCACGGTAACACAAGACTAACTTATAACTGCTGTTAGAAATTGTAAAAAGCCTGCATAATTAAGTTATGTGGGCTTTTTTGTTGTACGTAAGCCAACTAGATTAAAGACGTGCATTGCCAGTATGATCATGTTTTTATAATTGGATTGCTATAAATATTAAGCCTACTAATTCAGGCATAGTAAGTAACCTAAACTCCGGATAATAAACCTAGCTCAAGCAGCTATTGACGCGTAAATTCGCCTTGTTTTCACTGAAAACCTCAGGCTAGAGAAATTAATTTAAATATAATTATGATTCAATACGTTAGTAAATCTCTTAACCAGAGTTTAGGTTAAGCAGTATAACCAGTCCTAATTTTAAGGAATAATTATGCCGACTCCTGACTCCGATACCATGATTATAGTTGATGATTTTGTAGCACCACAGTGTGATGGCTTGGTTGAAATCCTCTTTGCAGATGAAGACATTTTACTGATCAACAAACCCAGTGGTTTGTTGAGCTTGTCGGGGAAAAACCCGCTCAATTGGGATTCAGTGCATTATCGTTTAGTGAATGGGCAAGCCGGTATTACGGCTGCTTACCCAGAGGCTAAGTTACCGCACAGGTTAGACTTAGGTACATCGGGCATTATGGTTGTGGGATTAAACGCAGCGGCTTCTAAGCATCTAAATAAACAGTTTCAGGCGCGTACAATTAAAAAGCGCTATGTAGCTATGTTACACGGGTGGTTAATTGACGACGAAGGGAAAATTAGTGCGTCGATAGCAAAAGATAAACTGCTTTTTCCGCGGGTTAAAATTTGCGAAGCCACAGGCAAAACTGCCGTAAGTGAATATAAAGTGCTGCAGCGCCTAACGCAACCACAGCGAACCTTAGTGCAATTTACACCCATTACAGGGCGTACGCACCAATTGCGTATTCACAGCCAGTTTATAGGGCACCCTATTTTAGGGTGCGATTTATATAACAATGCACAAAGCGAGCATATGGCAGGGCGCTTACAGCTTCATGCAAGCGATTTGTATTTTCAGCACCCGGTAAGCAATGAGCAAATTCATATGCAATGCGCTAGTACGTTTTAGTTTTAAGACAATATTGGTTGGGACTTTTTTTATTTTTTCCCTTGAAGTTCTAGCAGCTCCCCCCATATTAAGTGCATAACGCAGACACTTTGCAAATTGGAGATATATAAATGACTGCAGCACAAAAAGAAACATTAGGCTTTCAAACAGAAGTAAAACAACTATTAAACCTGATGATCCATTCTCTTTATTCTAATAAAGAAATATTTTTACGTGAACTTGTGTCAAATGCCTCAGATGCAGCAGACAAGTTACGCTTTTTAGCATTATCACAAGGTGATCTGTACCAAGGCGACGCTGACTTACGTGTACGTATTAGCGCTGACAAAGAAGCTAACACTATTACTATTTCTGATAATGGTATTGGTATGACACGCGATGAAGTAATTAGCTCTTTAGGGACGATTGCTAAGTCGGGTACTGCTGAATTTTTCAAAAACTTAACTGGCGATCAAAGTAAAGATTCGCAGTTAATTGGTCAGTTTGGTGTTGGTTTTTACTCAGCATTTATTGTGGCAGATTTAGTAACGGTACGTACCCGTAAAGCCGGCGAAACAACAGCTTACGAGTGGGAGTCTCAAGGCGAAGGCGAGTACACGCTGCAAGAAATTGAAAAAGAAGGCCGTGGTACCGACATTATTCTACATCTTCGCGAAGAAGAAAAAGAGTTTGCTGATGAGTGGCGTCTGCGCAGCATAGTGACTAAATACTCGGATCATATTTCGACCCCAGTACAAATGTACAAAGCAGAAGTACCAGAGTCTGAAGGTGAAGATGGCGAAAAAATCCCAGCAGTACCAGGTGAATGGGAAAGTATTAACCGCGCTACGGCACTGTGGACTCGTGATAAGTCAGAGCTTTCAGATGACGAATACAAAGAGTTTTACAAACACGTAAGCCACGATTGGGAAGATCCACTAAGCTGGGCGCATAACAAGGTAGAAGGTAAAACTGAATACACTAGTTTGTTATACATCCCTAAAAAAGCGCCATTCGACTTATGGAACCGTGATCGCCAAAGTGGTTTAAAACTGTACGTACAGCGCGTATTTATTATGGATGACGCTGAACAGTTCATGCCAAGTTATTTACGTTTTGTAAAAGGTTTATTAGATTCAAACGATTTACCACTAAACGTATCTCGCGAAATTTTACAAGACAACAAAGTAACGCAAGCTATTCGTAAAGGGTGCACATCGCGTATTATTAAAATGCTTGAGCGTATGGCTAAAAACAAAGCTGACGATTACCAAGTATTTTGGAATGAATTTGGTCAAGTGATCAAAGAAGGCCCTGCAGAGGATGCAGCTAATAAAGAAGCAATTTGTAAACTATTACGTTTTTCTTCTACGCATACCGATTCAGCAACGCAAGATGTATCGCTTGAGCAATATGTTGAGCGCATGAATGAAGGCCAAGACAAAATATACTATGTAGTGGCTGACACGTTTACTGCTGCGAAAAACTCTCCACATTTAGAGATTTTCCGCAAAAAAGGCATTGAAGTATTACTGCTAAGCGACCGTGTAGATGAGTGGATGATGAGCCACTTAACTGAATTTGCCGATAAGCAACTACAATCAATCACCCGTGGTGATTTAGACTTAGGTAAGCTTGACGACGAAGAGACTAAAAAAGCGCAAGAAGAGTCTGAAAAAGAAGTTGCCGGTTTAGTAGAGCGTATTAAAACAGCGCTAGGTGATGAAGTTAAAGAAGTGCGCTTTACGCATCGTTTAACCGACTCTCCAGCATGTGTTGTTAGCGATGACAACGACATGAGCTCACAAATGCAAAAGCTAATGGAGTCGGTTGGTCAAGCTGCTCCTGAAGCAAAACCTGTGTTTGAGCTAAACCCAGAGCATCAACTTGTTAAGCATTTAAATGATGAGCAAGACGAAGATAAGTTTGCACAGTGGTCGCATGTACTACTTGACCAAGCGCTACTTGCAGAGCGTGGCACACTTAAAGATCCTACAGGGTTTGTAACTCGCTTAAATAAACTAATGCTTGAATTAAGCAAATAAGCTTAAAAAATGAAAGATTAAGTTAAAAGGGAACGTAAGTTCCCTTTTTTATCCGCTATAAGCCCGCGAATGACTTATCAATTAGTATAAGTTGCTTGAGTATCGGCGGCGCTTATGGAAGAATTCAGGCTTCAAAAAACAAACTATTACTAAGGGACAATGATATGCGCATTATTCTTTTGGGCGCGCCGGGTGCAGGTAAAGGCACTCAAGCTCAGTACTTGATGGATAAATACGGTATTCCACAAATTTCGACTGGTGATATGTTACGTGCAGCAATTAAAGAAGGCACTCCACTGGGTCTTGAAGCAAAAAAAGTAATGGATGCAGGCCAGTTAATTTCTGACGATATTATCATTGGTTTAGTAAAAGAGCGTATTACTAAAGCTGATTGCGAAAATGGTTTTTTATTAGACGGTTTCCCACGCACTATTCCACAAGCTGATGCAATGAAAGAAAATGGCGTAGTGGTTGATCACGTTATTGAATTTGATGTTGCTGATGAAGTGATTGTTGAGCGTATGGGTGGACGTCGTGTTCATCCAGGTTCTGGTCGTGTTTATCACGTTGTTTATAACCCACCAAAAGTGGCAGATAAAGACAACGAAACAGGTGAAGAGCTTATTATTCGTGCAGACGATACAGAAGAAACAGTACGTAAACGCTTAGGTATTTACCATGAGCAAACTATGCCATTGGTTGATTACTACCAAGCAGAAGCTGCTGCGGGTAACACCCAGTATCATAAGCTAGATGGTACACAAGCTGTTGATGCTATTAGCAAACAGCTAGGTGAGCTATTAGGCTAATTTACAGTCCTATATTAAATAAAAAACCGCTAATGTAAAATTTAGCGGTTTTTTTGTGCAGAATTTACGTTAATTTAGAGTGCCTTTAGTTTTTCAATCACGCTGGCGTATTCTGGTTCAGTTGCAAGGCTACTCACTAATTGCTTATAAACCACGTTATGGTTTTTATCTAAAATAAGTACAGCGCGTGTTAATAGCCCCATATCTTTAATTATAAATCCATACTTCTGACCAAAGTCGTGCCATACCGAATCAGAAAGCACAATTACCTTATCTATGTTCTCAGCTTTGCAAAAACGTTTTTGCGCAAAAGGTAAATCGCTACTAATGGTGAACATGGTTATGTTTGGAAATTGTTGTGCTACTTTTTCGTTAAAGTGTTTAGTTTGTAGGCTGCAAATACCGGTATCTAAACTAGGTACTACGCTAATCAAAACGGCTTGGCCTTTATACGAACTTAATGTAACAGGGGTAAAGTTAGCGTCGACCACTTTAAACTCTGGTGCGCTATCACCTACAGCAACTCCCTTACCTAATAAAGTAACAGGTTTACCTTGTGCAGATACTTTACCTGCATCAAGCGTATTTTCGGTATAATCGGCGGCAAAAGCCACAGAACTAAATGCACTTAATGCAAAAATTAACGAGCGAAACATAGGGTATTTCCTTTTAGATTCAGGCTGTAATAGCGTTAAGTGTATTATACTGCGAAGTGCTCACCAAGTAGAATAAGCCTGTGCTTTTATTTATTAATCAAAAATTGTAAACAAGGTATACTTTGATATAACATACATATGTAAAAAATATGTGTATAAAAATAATAATTAAACCTTTATTAATGCAGTTTGATACCTAGAGTAGGGTCAAAATAGAGAGAGAATATGTCGACATCGGTACTAATATGTGATGATTCAAAATTAGCTAGACGCCAGTTAGCTCGATCTTTGCCAGAGGATTGGGATATTAAAATTGAATTTGCGCATGACGGTGTAGATTGTATAAACCAAATAAAAAAAATACAGCCCGAAATTCTTTTTCTTGATTTAAATATGCCGGAAATGGATGGCTATGAAGTACTTATAGCGATACGAGAGCTGGGTCTTAATGTGCTCACTGTGGTGGTTTCTGGCGATATTCAGCCAGCGGCCCATGAGCGTGTATTAGAGCTAGGTGCAATTGATTTTATCCAAAAACCTTGCTCCACAGAAAAGCTAGCCACTATTATTGAACATCACGGCATTAAAGACAAAGCAATACGAGAACGCCTTGCGCATTCGTTAGGGGAGCAGGTAGACCCAGATGTGCGAGATATATACCAAGAGCTCACTAACGTAGCCATGGGGCAAGCAGGAGATTTGCTGGCAAGACTACTAAATGTATTTGTTAAGTTGCCCATACCGAATGTAAATATTTTAGAGGTAAATGAGCTTGATATGGCGCTGCGCTCAATTGATAACAGCACCTCAACCTCGGGTATTTGCCAAGGCTTTATAGGCGGTGGTATATCAGGAGAAGCGTTATTACTTTTAAATGACTCGAGCTTTAAAGAAATAGCATCGCTAATGAACTACGACGGTGAGCTTAACGAAAAAGTAGAGCTAGAGCTGTTAATGGATATCAGCAATATACTTATTGGCGCTATTTTAACAGGACTCTCTAAGCAGCTCGACATGACATTTAGCCAAGGGCATCCCATAGTGCTGGGCCAACATAGAGATGTATCAGAGCTGGTTAAATCTAACAAACCACGCTGGCAACGTACCTTAGCAATTGAAATAAGTTACGGTATTGAAAACCACGATATAAACTGCGATTTGATGTTGTTATTTACCGAAGACTCACTAAAAACTTTGAAGTACAAAGTTGCCTACCTATTAGAAGATTAACGATTATGTCAGCTGATTTAAATATGAATGAAATCCATTGGTTAATGGATATGTTTAATACTGTTGATGTGGGCCTAGTGGTGCTCGACAGAGAATATAAAGTGTGTGTGTGGAATGGTTTTATGGAAAATCATTCAGGATTACTGCCAAGCGCAGTTAAACACAAAGACTTATTTGACTTATTTCCTGCAATAGATGAAAAATGGTTTAGAAGTAAATCTGAATCTGTATTTGTATTAAAAAACCGCTCATTTACAATTTGGGAACAGCAGCCTTATATTTTTCGCTTTAAAAACTATCGGCCAATTACCGGTAAAGCAGATTATATGTACCAAAACGCTACTTTTATCCCATTAACAAATACCCGTGGTGACGTTGAGCATATATGCATTATTATTTACGATGTAACCGATGTAGCCGTTAATAAAAAAGAACTCGAACAGTTAAATAAAAAACTTGAGCAAGTGAGTCAAACCGACAGCTTAACGCAGCTAGCTAACCGAGGGCATTGGGAGCATACGCTACGACAAGAGTTTTTGCGTACTAAACGCAGTGGTGGTTGCAGTACTTTATTAATGTTTGATATTGACCACTTTAAAAAAGTGAACGATGAGTACGGCCACAGTTGTGGTGATGAGGCATTGCGTCATATTGCAAAACTACTAAAAGACACTTTGCGCGAAACCGATATAGCAGGGCGCTACGGTGGCGAAGAATTTGCTATCACCTTACTCGACACTGATAAGCAAGGTGCACTGATAATAGCTGAGCGTTTACGCGAGCTAATAGCGGCAACTCCGGTGGTTTACAAAGATCAGCTAGTGAGTATGACGGTCAGTATTGGCATTGCCTCTTATAGTAATGAATTTAAAAACCATGAACGCTGGATTGAGGCGGCCGATAAAGCACTTTATAATTCAAAACATAATGGTAGAAATAGTATTACTATATTTGACGATATAAAAAATGACGCCTAAGCGTCATTTTTTATATCGGTTAGTTAACGCAAGTATACAGCGTTGTTTAATAAATCTATTATCCATGACCTAGGTTATTTACTGTGTAGTATGACGATAATCATCTATTGGGCATTGGCTAAGAATAGAAACCTCACCGCTACTCGACTCTTGCTCTAGCTTTACTTTAAACCCCCATAAACGGTACAGATGTTTAAGTACTTCATTGTGTGAGTTAGCGAGTGGAATATTATTGTGCGGCACATAACGTAATGTAAGTGATCTGTCGCCTCTAATATCAACATTATAGATTTGAATATTAGGCTCGTGATTACTTAAATTATATTGCGCCGACAGCGCTTCTCTTACTGCTTTATAGCCATTATCATCATGAATAGCGCCTATTTCTAAATGAGGGTTATTTGTATGATCAACAATAGTAAATAATTTAAAGTCACGGATCAGTTTAGGTGATAAAAACTGGCTTATAAAACTCTCATCTTTAAAGTTTTGCATTGCAAAGTGCAGCGTGTCGAGCCAATTACTGCCAGCATACTGCGGGAACCAGCGTATATCTTCCTCTGTTGGCTGCTCACAAATACGGCGAATGTCTACCATCATATTAAAGCCCAGAGCATAAGGGTTTATACCCGAGTAATATTGGCTATTATAAGGTGGTTGATAAATCACATTAGTATGGCTTTGTAAAAACTCCATCATAAATGAATCAGTCAATTTTCCTTCGTCATATAAGTGATTCAAAATAGTATAATGCCAAAATGTAGCCCAACCTTCATTCATCACCTGGGTTTGTTTTTGCGGATAAAAATATTGCGATATTTTACGTACAATCCGAATGATTTCACGCTGCCATGACTCTAGCAGCGGCGCATTTTTTTCAATAAAGTATAAAATGTTTTCTTGTGGCTCTTGTGGAAAATGACGCTCATGCTTTTTAGCTTCTTGTTGTTGCGCAGGAATAGTGCGCCACAACTCGTTTACTTGTGATTGTAGATAGTCTTTTCGTTCTTGCTGGCGCTTTTGTTCTTCAAATAATGAAATACGTTGCGGGCGCTTGTATCTGTCTACGCCGTAATTCATTAGCGCATGGCAAGAGTCGAGCAGGGTTTCTACCTCAGTAATACCGTATTTCTCTTCGCAGCGGCTAATGTACTTTTTAGCAAACAGTAGGTAATCGATAATTGAGCCGGCGTCGGTCCAGGTTTTAAATAAGTAATTCCCTTTAAAAAAAGAATTATGCCCATAACAAGCATGCGCCATAACCAGTGCTTGCATGGGCAGGGTGTTTTCTTCCATTAAATAGGCAATACACGGATCGGAGTTAATGACGATTTCGTAGGCTAATCCCATTTGACCGCGTTTATAATTTTGCTCAGTTTGAATAAACTTTTTACCGTATGACCAATGGCTATAGCCTATAGGCATACCAACGCTAGAATAGGCATCCATCATCTGCTCAGCGGTGATCACTTCAATTTGATTAGGGTACGTGTCTAAGCGGTAGTGCTGTGCAACACGGGCTATTTCATCACGGTACTGGGCCAATAACTCAAAAGTCCAATCTGGGCCATCACTTATATGTTTATCCTTCATATTTACTACCTCGCTTAGGCTATGCAGCCCCTTGCTGCTGACGACCTTTTTTAAATAGCTCTCTAAAAATAGGGTAAATATCCTCAACGCTTTGAATATGTTGTATGGCAAAATTAGCATGGCTTTGGGTGATGTCTTGATACTCGCGCCATAAACTTTGATGCGCCCGTGTGGTTATTTCTATATAGGCAAAATAGCGCACTGCGTTTAATAATTTATTACGCAAAATTTGTCCACATTGCGGTGTGTCGTCTGCCCAGTTATCACCATCAGACGCTTGCGCGGCATACACATTCCATTGTTCAGAGTTGTAGCGCTCTTTAATTATTTCGTCCATGAGTTTAAGGGCACTCGAAACAATCGTGCCGCCGGTCTCTTGGGAGTAAAAAAACTCTTGTTCGTCAACTTCTTTAGCTTGCGTGTGATGTCGAATATATACCACTTCAATGTCTTTATAGCTGCGTGTTAAAAACTGATATAGCAAAATATAAAAGCGCTTAGCCATGTCTTTTGTGGCCTGATCCATAGAGCCAGACACATCCATAATACAAAACATCACGGCTTTGCTGGTAGGATGAGGGCGTTTTTCGTAATTACGAAAACGTAAGTCGTAATTATCAATAAAAGGCACTGCCTTAATTTGCTTTTTAATCAGTTCAATTTCACTACTTAACAGCACAATAGCAGCTTTATCAGGATGTGCTTGTGCAAGTAAAATAACTAACTGAGCTTCAAGCACTGCTAATAAACGCTTTTTACCTGCGCTCATGGCCACGCGCCGTGCTAACGAGCCTTTGAGTGAGCGTACAATATCAATATTACTTGGCATACCATCGCTGCAAAAACCAGCGCGATGAGTTTTCATTTGTACTAGTTTGTCGAGCTGATTTTCTTGCAGGTTTGGCAGCTCTAAATCCTCAAACAACAAATCTAAATATTCATCCTTTGAAATCGAAAATACAAATTCGTCTTGACCTTCTCCCGAGTCGCTCGCTTCACCGCCTCCTGCGCCACCACCTTGCCCACCTTTAGGGCGCTCTACTTTATCGCCAGTAGAGAACTGATCGTTCCCTGGGTGTATTTGTTCTCTATTGCCGCCTTTGCCTTGATGAAATGTAGGTTCGCTAATATCGCGCTGCGGAATAGAAATGCTCTCCCCCGAGCTTGCGTCGGTGACACTGCGTTTATTAATCGCATCAGAAACCGCTTCTTTAATTTGTTTTTTATAGCGCCTAATAAAGCGCTGGCGATTAAGCGTGCTTTTATTCTTTGCGTTTAATCGCCTATCTATAAAATGCGCCATTAATTACCTCCTAAACTACCAACATGAAGGTTATTGCGATTTTCTAACCCGTAAATACCACTCAGATAACAACCGCACTTGTTTTTGTGTGTAGCCTTTTTCGACCATACGATTAACAAAGTCTTCGTGTTTTTGCTGATCCTCGGCAGAGGTTTTGGTATTAAACGAAATAACGGGTAGTAAATCTTCGGTGTTAGAGAACATTTTTTTCTCGATCACAGTGCGCAATTTTTCGTAGCTGGTCCACAGTGGATTTTTACCGTTATGGTGCGCTCGAGCCCTAAGCACAAAGTTTACTATTTCGTTACGAAAATCTTTTGGATTAGAAATACCCGCTGGCTTTTCTATTTTTTCAAGTTCTGCATTAAGGGCATCACGGTCAAATAGTTGGCCAGTATCGGGGTCGCGGTATTCTTGATCTTGAATCCAAAAATCGGCGTAAATAACATAACGGTCAAAAATATTTTGTCCGTATTCAGAGTACGACTCTAAGTATGCGGTTTGCAGCTCCTTACCAATAAACTCAACATATTGTGGAATTAAATAGCCTTTTAAAAAACTCAAATAACGCTCTTCGGTATCAGATGCAAACTGCTCACGCTCAATTTGTTGTTCTAACACATAAAATAAATGTACTGGGTTCGCAGCAACCTCAAGGGTGTCAAAATTAAATACTCGCGATAAAATTTTAAAAGCAAAGCGGGTAGAAAGCCCTGTCATACCTTCATCAACCCCAGCATAGTCTCGATACTCTTGATACGATTTAGCTTTTGGGTCGGTGTCTTTTAGGGTTTCGCCGTCATATACTCGCATTTTTGAAAAAAGGCTCGAGTTTTCAGGCTCTTTTAACCGTGATAACGTTGTAAACTGCGCTAAAATTTTAAGTGTTCCTGGGGCGCACGGCGCGTTGTACAACTCACTGTGCTGAAGTAGCTTATCGTAAATTTTAATTTCTTCGGTAACACGTAAGCAATAAGGAACCTTAACAATATATACCCGGTCTAGGAATGCCTCATTGTTTTTATTGTTTTTAAAAGTTTGCCACTCAGATTCGTTTGAGTGGGCTAGTATCATGCCGTTAAAGGGCAGAGCACTAATACCTTCAGTACCGTTATAGTTACCCTCTTGGGTGGCAGTTAGCAGAGGATGCAGTACCTTAATAGGCGCTTTAAACATCTCAACAAACTCCATTAAGCCTTGGTTTGCTAAACATAAAGATCCAGAGTAGGCGTAAGCATCGGGATCATTTTGTGCAAAATGTTCTAGTTGGCGAATATCTACTTTACCCACTAGTGCCGAAATATCTTGGTTGTTTTCATCCCCAGGCTCTGTTTTGGCAATCCCTATTTGATTTAAAATAGAAGGGTAGCGCTTAACCACTTTAAATTGGCTAATGTCGCCGTTAAATTCTTTTAAGCGTTTTCCGGCCCAAGGCGACATAATGGTTTTTAAATAGCGAGGTTTAATGCCGTATTCTTGTTCAAGTAATTTAGCATCTTCAATCGGGTCGAATAAAGACAGTGGATGGTCGTTTACAGGGGAGCCTTTAATAGAATAAATTGGTACTTGTTGCATCAAGTATTTAAGTTTTTCGGCAATTGATGATTTACCACCACCAACCGGACCCAATAAATAAAGAATTTGTTTACATTCTTCAAGGCCCTGAGAGGCGTGTTTTAAATAAGAAACAATTTGCTCGATGGCATCTTCCATACCATAAAAATCAGCAAAGGCAGGGTAGCGCGCTACAACACGATTAGAAAACAATCGACTTAAGCGTGCGTCTGTTGCTGTGTCTATCATTTGTGGCTCGCCAATTGCCATTAGTAGACGCTCAGGAGCGCTTGCGTAGGCAGATTTGTCGGTTTTACAAATATCTAAAAACTCAGCGATACTGTACTCTTCTTCTTGTCCAGCTTCATATCGTGCTTGGTAATGATCAAAAATCGTCATAAAGACCTCCAAAACCCACTTTAAAAATAGCTTAACTTCTTAAAGTCTAGTCACGATTTTGAATTTTTGTGCAATAAAATTAAAAATTTATATTAAAAATGATGATCTTGACTTTTTAATATAAGAGGTACTAGTGCGAGGAGGTGGGAATTGACCAAGCATAAAAAAAGACGCCGTAGCGTCTTTTTAAATTTAGCTTTTAAGGGCTAATTAAGCGAAGTTAGCGTTCGCAAATTCCCAGTTAACTAGCGACCAAAAACCTTTAAGGTAATCTGGACGAACGTTACGGTAATCGATGTAGTAAGCGTGTTCCCATAAATCCACAGTTAGGATTGGAGTAACGCCATCATCAGTTAATGGTGTAGCAGCGTTAGAAGTGTTAACTATGTCTAGTGAACCATCAGCTAGTTTAACTAACCAAGTCCAGCTTGAACCAAAGTTATTAACTGCTTTGTCGTTTAATGCTTCTTTAAATGCATCAAAAGAGCCCCATTTAGCATTGATTGCATCAGCAATCGCGCCAGTAGGTGCACCACCGCCATTTGGCGATAAACTGTTCCAGTAGAACGTATGGTTCCAGATTTGTGCAGCGTTGTTAAACACGCCACCGTCTGATGAACATACGATTTCTTCTAGAGATTTGTTTTCAAACTCAGTGCCTGGGATCAAGCCATTAAGTTTAACAACATAAGTGTTGTGGTGTTTACCATGATGAAACTCAAGAGTTTCTTTTGAAATATGTGGCTCAAGTGCATCAATTGCATATGGTAGTGACGGTAGTTCAAATGCCATTTTTTATCTCCATCTTCTTTTAGTTAATAGTCCATTTAGTAATACGTAATGCCTGTTGGAACAGGCCAGTTATCTATACCAAACGGGAATATAGTGTTACTATAATTGTTGAGTATTCTACTCAAGTTTTAGCAAACAGCAATGCTATTGCTAAAGACTATTTCAATTGCGGCTTTATTTGCCCATTTTAAGTTATAGATCTATGGTCTCACTGAGTTATTTTCAAGGCCTAGGTATATTAAATTATCGTCATTTTGAGGTTGTAGATGGAAACCATTGATAAAATTAAACAGCAAATTTCAGAAAACCCAATAATCCTTTTCATGAAAGGATCGCCTAAGTTGCCTAACTGTGGTTTTTCTTCACAAGCATCGCAAGCGTTAATGTCATGTGGTGAACCATTTGCATATGTTGATATTTTACTTAATCCAGACATTCGTGCTGAGCTTCCTGCTTATGCAAATTGGCCTACATTCCCACAGTTATGGGTAGATGGCGAATTAGTTGGTGGTTGTGATATTATCATCGAAATGTTTCAGCGTGGTGAATTACAACCATTAATTACTGAAACAGCAGCTAAATATAAAGAAGCTGACGCAGAATAATATATCTCAATAAGCATGCTTTTTAAGGTGTATTGATACAAAATTTTGCTAAAACAATAAAACCACTTTTATAGTGGTTTTATTGTCCTAGATTCAAATTGTAAGTGCATAACTTGTTTTGGCTAGATTAAGTGGTCAGTTGCTCATAAGCTAACTGCTTTTTCTCCGGCAAGAGATTTTACAATGAGACATTACAAACAACTGACCTATGCGCAAAGATGCCAGATCGCCGTTCTAAAGAAAAGCGGTTTTACGCAACAAAGTATTGCTGAGCTAACTAATTTATCGCAATCTACCATTTCAAGAGAGCTTTCTAGAAATACAGGTAAGCGAGGTTACAGATACAAACAAGCTCATGAGCGGGCTTTGTTTCGCCGAAGAAGTGCAAGAAAACCGCTTAAGATGACACCAGAAATGATAGCCTTAATTACCCAGAAGCTTAATGAGAAGTGGAGTCCTGAACAAATAACGGGATGGTTGCGCAAAGAAAGTGAACGGTCTGTCAGCCATGAATGCATTTATCTGTATATCTGGGAAGATAAAAAAGCAGGTGGTGAGTTATACCTACATCTGCGCCGACACGGTAAGAAATATCACAAGCGCAGTCATGGTAAAACAAACCGAGGGCAAATAAAAAATCGCGTTAGCATTGAAGTACGTCCACAAATAGTTGATGAGAAAGGCCGTATCGGAGATTGGGAAATAGATACCGTCATAGGTAAAGGTCATCGAGGCGCCCTTGTTACCATTGTAGAGCGGGTCACCCAATTCACTGTATCAACTCAGGTGGCAGGAAAAACAGCACAAGCCGTCACTGCGGCGACGATAGAACTATTAAGGCCATATAGGTCAGCGCTTCATACCATCACGGCTGACAATGGAAAAGAGTTCGCTTATCACGAGCAAATCACAGAGGCTTTAAGTGTTCCTGTTTATTTTGCTCACCCTTATCATTCATGGGAGCGCGGATTGAATGAAAACACGAATGGATTACTACGTCAGTATTGGCCGAAGAGCACAGATTTTAAGGCGGTAACACCAGCGCAAGTTATACCAGTACTTGAGCAACTTAATAATCGTCCGAGGAAGACACTTGGATTTGAAACGCCTGCAAAATTGATGCAGGATCACTTGGCGGCTAAAGCCGCCTAAACGTTATGCACTTCAGATTTGAATCCGCGTGTTTTTATTAATCGTTTCTTTTGCATTATTTTAGGGTTGAAAATTTACAAAACAGCCCGAACTTTGAAAGCATATCCACTATGCAACCAGAGCCTCCAGCCTTAAAAAGATAACGTAGCTTATCAATAAAATACCTACTAAAAGCCAACATCAAAGCATTACATTAAAACGCTTTACTACACTGTAAGTTCTTTATTTATTGCTTGAATAAAATGCAGGAACACTTAGTCCATAGAAAAATAATCTAAAGAGGGCCGGCCTTTTGCTTTTGCGCGTTTTAAACCTAAATAACAGGCTAAATTACATAGTAATTGCAATGTAATTATTACCCCACAACTAATAATAAAATTGTTTAAAGTGGCTGTGGTATTATTCATTATAAAAACCAGCGTGACCAATAACTGCCAAACCAATGCTGTATTTAAATAGCGCAATAAAATCTGCTTAAAGTGAGTATGTTTAAAGGTACTCAAAATCAGAAAAACGAGGCTAACGATTAACACTAACCAGCCCGCAGTTAAACAAAAGTAGGCAACTGTATTTTGCATTTTAATCCTTAATCCTACTAATCACTTATCAAAATAAATGCACAAACTAATATTAAGCGTGTGCCATTATTAGCTCTTTAGCGTTTGCTTTTGCTGTTTTACTTATATTGTCACCCCCTAATAGGCGGGCTATTTCGTTAACTCTGCCATCTTTGTTTAAAGGCAGCATTTGGGTAAAGGTTTCTCCATTTGCTATTTCTTTAGCAACAAAAAATTGTTGATGCGCGCTACTGGCTACTTGCGGTAAATGGGTAACACAGATCACTTGGGTAGACTTACCTAATTGACGCAATAACTTACCAACAGCAGAGGCCGTTGGCCCAGAAATACCC
Organism: Pseudoalteromonas sp. MIP2626; assembly: GCF_013414205.1. NCBI lineage: Bacteria > Pseudomonadati > Pseudomonadota > Gammaproteobacteria > Alteromonadales > Pseudoalteromonadaceae > Pseudoalteromonas > Pseudoalteromonas sp. MIP2626. The sequence continues at coordinate 276,909 of NZ_JAATTW010000001.1, read as the reverse complement.
ACATCAACTTCATCAAAAATGAGAGTAGGTGTTGTGACTTTTTGCGCAATAATGACCTGAATAGCTAAACTTATACGCGACAGCTCACCACCCGAAGCAACCTTTGCTAATGGTTGTAATGGTTGCCCTGGGTTGGTTGACACTAAAAACGATACATTGTCGTAACCTAAGCTATTGGGTGCGCGTTCGGTTTCTTGAGTTAGGGCAATTTCAAATATGCCGTTTTCCATTGACAGGTTTGCCATGCTGTCACTAATTAAGCGGTTGAGTGTATTAGCATACTCACGGCGGCTTTGGCTTAGTTGTTCACTAGCATGTTGATAATGGCTAAGTGTATTTTCAATTTCAGATTCTAACTGCTCTAAGCGAGAGCTGTTATTACTAATAGACTCAAGCTCTTGGCTAATAGCTTGGTGAAACTCAACCAATGCTTGCGGTTTAATATGGTGTTTACGCGCTAAATCCATAGCGCCGCTTAATCTGTTTTCTACCTCTACTAAGCGAGCTGGGTCTAAATCGGCCTGTTCAGTGTAACTGCGTACTTCTCGGCTAGCTTCCTCTACTTGTACAGCGGCCTCTGCAAGCAATGTAGCTACGCTTGCTAACGTTTCGTCATATTGTGCCAGCTCAGAAAATTGTTGCGCGCTGTGTTGCAATAACGAACAAGCATTTTGCTCATCACTTTCGTATAAATGCTGTAACTCACGTTGACACGTTTCTAAAATCGTTTGGCTATTACTTAATTTGTAATGTTCAGCTTCTATTTGTTCAAATTCACCATCTTGTAGGGCAAACTCGTTAAGCTCTGCTACTTGGTACTCTAATAGTTGTTTTTGCGCAGCTTGTTGCTGCTGTTGTTGTTGTAAGTGTTTAAATTCTTTTTGTAAATTAGCAAATTGCTTATAGCTTTGGCTAACGTCACTGACCAAGTTATGATGTCCAGCATAGGCATCTAGTAGCTGCAGTTGATGCTCGGCTTTTAACAAGTGTTGGTGGGCATGTTGGCCATGAATAGAAATTAAATACTGGCCAAGTTCTTTTAGTTGCGCTGCTGTTACGGCACTGCCATTAATGTAGCTTTTGCTGCGGCCACTTTTACACACCACGCGGCGCAATAAACATTCGTTATCGGCGTTGCTCAACATATGTTGTTCTAAAAAAGCATGAGCGAGGGGCAAATTACTTAAATCAAATTGCGCGCATACTTCCGCTTTATCTGTGTTTGGGCGCACAGCAGAGGCTTCGGCGCGCTCGCCTAGGCATAGCGAAAGGGCATCAATAGCAATCGACTTACCCGCACCCGTTTCACCGGTAATTGCGGTCATGCCGTTTTGCCACTCTGTACTCAAATTACTTACAATTGCGAAATTCTTAATTTCTAAACCAATTAACATACTGTTTATCCATCCAGTCAATTAACTGTTAATTTATACAGTGTTTTGGTTTTTTGCAAATTAAATTTTTATGACTTACGCAATTTCTTTATCTTGAATATTTTTAGAGTGGCTATTAATGTCGCTTATTTCGTCAGCATTATTAATATTATCAGCGAGTTGTTCTATGTCTTCTGTTTTAATATTAACAATAAGAGCGGGTAAAATAGTTTGATAAAAAGTCTTGTTATATAAAATACCTTGCATAGGAAGTTCTGCTACAAAGTACTGTATGTTATCGACTAAATTTTGTGAGTAGTTGCTTTGATAAGTTTTAATTAACTCGTTCGACAGTACATTAATAAGTAAATCGGCAGTGCTTTCTAACTGGTTTAGGTTTTCATCTGTGTGAGCTTGCACCACAAAAAAATTACTTACAATTGCTTGTATACGTGGCAGGTATTTGGGGCGGATAAGCTTAGCGTCAAGTAACTCATTGAGCTTTAGCTTTAAGCGAGTATTAACTTGTGATACTCGAGCATTAAAAAGCTTTTTTTTCGCTTCGATGGCTTTTTTGCGGTTATTTTCAACAATTAAATAACTAGCTAATAATGTAATTAATAATAATAAAGCAAAAAAAACAATATAAGTCATTGCCGCACAATCCTGATTTGGTTAGCTATTTTATAAAAAATATATTTTGATCTAAAGCACGATACTTAGCAATAAAATTAGTATAAACGACTGCCCCAATTGAGCTTTTGGCGTAATACGTTGTAATAAGAGTAATTTTTAGGATGAATAAGGCGCAGCTTTTTATCGGCTTTTTTTATTACTACCTCATCACCGGGTAAAACGGCGAGCACCACATGACTGTCGCAGCTAACTTGCAAGCTATCGGTGTTTTCAAGGCTTAGTTTTAAGCGTACTTCGTTATCGGCATCAACTACCAGCGGACGGCTCGATAAAGTATGTGGAAACATAGGTACTAGCGCTATTGCGTTAAGCTCAGGAGTAAGGATAGGGCCGCCCCCCGATAGTGAATAAGCAGTTGAGCCGGTAGGGGTTGATACAATAAGTCCATCTGAGCGCTGAGAAAACACAAAGTCGTTATTTATAAAGGCTTCAAACTCAATCATGTGTGCTACTTTGTCGGCATGTAAAACGGCTTCGTTTACAGCAGAGTTAGCACTTTTAAGCTCGTTATGACGATACACTTCTACTTCAAGTAAAAAGCGCTTTTCTTCAATATACTCGCCGCTGAGTACCTGCTCTAAACTGGCTTCAAAACCCTCGGGGTTTAAATCGGTTAAAAACCCAAGGTTGCCTCGGTTTACACCTATAACGGCTATATCAAAGCGGGCTAATACACGCGCTGCGCCAAGCATATTGCCATCGCCACCTACTACAATGGCTAAATCAGCTTGTTCACCTAAGTCGACCAGTTTAACTAACTTATTTTTGGGTATATCAATAAGTTGGCTTCCTGTACGTTTTTCTACAATAACTGTAAAACCAAGCGCAAGTAAAAATGTATGCAGGCGTTGCAAGGTTGCCGCCGCATCTGGATGATTTGGTTTACCAATAAGGCCGATAGTGCGAAAAGGAGAATCCATAATAAATACACAGCAAGTTTTAATATTTGTAGAGTAACCTAAAACAGAAGTGTTTGAAAATACAGATCGTTAGCAATACTGCCATGAATTTATCCTGCAGCTCATTAATTTAGGTGTCGTATAGCTAATCACTTGAAATTAAGAAGCTCTGCCCCGATATAAAGCACATGAGACAAGATGCAGTAACCATGAAACTAAACCCACGAGATCAACAAATTTTTGCGGCAGTAATGAGCACGTATTGTAATGGTGAGGGTTTACCTGTGCCATCAACAAAAATTGCCAAGCTAAAAGGTATGGCAGTTTGCTCGGCTACAGTACGTAATGCCATGGCACGTTTAGAAAAAGTGGGCTTGCTCTATTCACCCCACACATCAGCGGGGCGCGTGCCAACAGACTACGGATTTGATTATTGGTTTGAGGAATTTTTTGCACTCGCCGATATAGCTAATTACTGGCAACCTGTGCAAACACAATTAGTTGAATTAGCGCATGGTTTAAGTCAGCGTTATCAGGTGTGTTGTTGTGTTGGTTTGCCACAAGTACGCTCGCAACAAGTATTTAGAGTGGAAGTGCTCGATTTTGATTCCACTGATTGGTTAATCTTATTAATAGACAGAGCAGGGCAAAGCCATAATATTTGTATTAATAAGCCCGATGACGCAAGTGATACTGTGCGTTATCAGTTTGCCACGTGGTTAAATACAGTATTTAGCCAACAAACCTTAATAGAAGGTTTGTACCGTATGCAGGCAATGGCTAATACTGCGCCGCGTAACTGTCATGATTCACTTAACCAGTGGACGCGTGAACTAAGCCAAAAGCTTGGATCTGATAATAGTATTGTGGTTGGTGAAAACTATTTGTATAAACAAATAGATTGCGAGCAAAGCCTAAACATTGGGGTGTCTTTTTTAAATTTTGTTGAAGACAAACTAGTATTTAAAAATGGGGTGTCGGTACTTAATACTGAAAACCTACCTTTTTCAGATTGTAACGAATTGATTGTGATTAGCTTGCCGTACTTTCAAAATCAAGAATATCAGAGTCGTTTTTGTGTAATTTGTCCAAAATCAGCGCCAATCGAAAAAATAATCCAAGAATTTAAATTAATTGAGACATCTAACTCTTGAATCTTTTAATTCAATCCCCATAATTACCGCAGTTGTAAAGAATTGGAGCACATATTTATGTCTGAGCAGAGACAAAACCCAGAACAAGAAGTAGAACTAAACGAAGACCTAGCAAAAATGGAAGCTGACGTTGAAGCCGCTGTACAAGCAGCAGAAGAACACGCAGAGCAAGAGCAAAGCCCTGAAGCTGAAATTGCAATGTTATATGCAGAGCTTGAAGTAGCAAAGCAAACAATAGCAGATCAAAAAGACGGTGTAGTTCGCGCCGCTGCTGATGTTGAAAACATGCGTCGTCGTGCCGCACAAGACGTAGAAAAAGCACATAAATTTGCACTAGAGAAGTTTGCTAACGAATTGCTCCCGGTTATTGATAACTTAGAGCGCGCAATTGAGTTTTCTGATAAAGAAAACGAAACGCTAAAGCCTGTGCTAGAAGGTATTAGCATGACGGTAAAAAGCTTTAACGATGCAGTTGCAAAATTTGGCGTTGAAATTGTTAACCCACAGGGTGAGCAGTTTAATCCAGAATTTCATCAAGCTATGTCAATTCAGCCAAGCAACGATGTATCGCCAAATACAGTATTAGCGGTAATGCAAAAAGGCTACACCTTAAACGGACGTTTATTACGCCCAGCTATGGTTATGGTATCTAAAGCAGCTGACGCTTAAGTTGTTATAAATGATTTAAAAATGCCTCAATTTGAGGCATTTTTTTTGCCTTTTAAATAGTGAACCAATTGCACTAAAACAGTGAGTATTACAGCGGCAAACATCAAGCTTGAAAAAGGCACGGCACTTTTAGCATGTAGTATTGCTAATAGCGGGCCGACCAAAGCACCACTACCAAAGCGTAACGTGCCAATAACCGCGGTTGCTGTGCCTGTATTTGCTTCAAATTTCATTAAAATAAGTGAGTCGGCATTACTGGCTATTATACCTAAGCTCATCATCAGTGGTGCAATAGCGCCAACAATAAAGTAAAGCGACAGCTGCATAACACTAAAAGTAAGTAGCGCAGAGCCTGAAAGTAAGCCAAATATTAATCCGTAGTAGAGCATTTTACGAGAGCCAATTCGCGGCACAATGCGAGTATTTAAAAAATTCCCCAACATGAGCGCTACAACGTTAAACGCAAACAAAATGCCAAATAACTGCTCCGATACTTTAAATAGGTCTAAGTATACAAACGGCACTGAGGTTAAAAAACAAAAAAATCCAAACGATACAAACATAGAGCTTAAAATATCGGCGCGTGCATCTTTGTTGCTTAGTATTGTTTTATAACTATTAAAAAATAATGGCAGCCCTTTAAGCTCACTTTTAAAAATAGGAATGTCGATTAAATACACATGCACAAAAGCTAAAATAATAAAACTGTAGGCCGCTAAAATTAAAAATATGGTAGACCAAACAGAAAACCCTAAAATAAGCGAACCAATTGAAGGTGCAAGTAACGGCGCTACCATCATAATCATCGACACATAGGACATGCCTTTGGCGGTGTTTTTTTGATAAATATGCCTAATTATTCCAGGTACTACCACGGTTGCGGCTGCACCGGTAAATGCCTGCACGGTACGCAATACCCAAAATGCATATATATCGGTAGTAAAGGCAAGAGCTAATGACGTTATACCAAATAAAGTTAAGCCAATTTTAGCCAGTTTACGGCGACCAATTTGATCGGCAATAGGGCCAAAAAATAACATCCCTAATGCATAGCCCGCTAAATAAATACTCAACGATATTTGTACGTTAGGCATACTGGTTTGTAAGTCACCCGCAATAACTAACATTGCCGGTAAATACATATCAATTGCTAAAGGCGTAATTGCCACAATACTGGCGAGTAAAGGCAATAAAATACGGGTGTTAAAAGACGAAGCCGAGGCAGGCATGTATAAACTCAATCATTACTAAACAGGATGTGTAGTGTAACAGGGCATGCTGATTGGATAAACTTAGTTTGCCTGCTAAGTTAATTTTAATGGGCAAATAACCTGATCTCCGGATAATAAACCTATCTCAAGCAGCTATTTTCAGCGCTAACTGCGTTGAATTTACTTGCAATAGGCCAGCTATTGACACGTAAATTCGCCTTATTTTCACTGAAAATCTCTGGCTAGAGAAAATAAGATTAAATATAACTATGATTCAATACGTTAGTAAATATCTTAACCAGAGTTCAGGTTAAATAAACAACAAAAATTTATCGTTACTTGCTAAAAAGCAATTATTTTAAACAGTGGTGGTATTTGCTATTCTAGTGCTAACAAACAAATATGATTTGAGGGAATATAATGAAAAAACTCGTGATAGCTATATTAGCTACTGCAGTGCTGGCTGGCTGTAAAACATCACCAACAGGGCGCACCCAAATAGCGCTTTATTCTGATCAACAAATGAGTGAAATGGGCACAGCCAGTTTTGCTGAGATGAAAAAAAATCAGCCTATTAATAAAAATCCACAAACTAACGCGTATGTAAATTGTATTGCAGAGCAAGTAGTGGCTGTATTACCAAAAGAATACGCGTCGCAAAATTGGGAAGTAGTGGTATTTGAAGATGAATCTGCTAACGCTTTTGCACTACCTGGTGGTTACATTGGGGTTCATACGGGCTTATTAAAAATAGCCACCAATCAAGACCAACTAGCAACAGTGCTAGGGCACGAAGTAGGGCACGTAATTGCAGAGCATTCGAACGAACGTGTATCGCAAAGCTCAATGCTACAAACCGGTATGCAACTTGGTAGTGCAGCACTTGAAATGGGAAATGTTGGGTATCGTAACGAAATTATGCAGGGCTTGGGCTTGGGCGCACAATATGGTGTTGTATTGCCGTTTAGCCGTTCGCACGAATCTGAAGCTGACGAAATTGGCTTGGATTTAATGGCGCAAGCTGGTTTTGATCCAAAAGAGTCAGTTACTTTATGGGAAAACATGAGCAAAGCGGGTGGTGGTGCAACGCCTGAGTTTTTATCAACTCACCCAGCACCAGCAAGCCGCATTAAAGACTTACAAGCACAAATGAGCCAAGCATTAGGCGAGCAAAAAACAGCAAGAACACAGGGTAAAAACCCACAATGTAAGCTGTAATCTAGTTTAACTACAAATAAAGCCCTGTGAGTAACTACTCACAGGGCTTTATTATATTCATTATTTTCTGAGTAAAGAGCTGTTGATTAAAGCTTAAAATGTCCACTCAACATGAAGTTGTGGTACCGACTCTGTTACATCAGTACCAAATTTGTGATGCCAATATTGCCATTCCATCCCTAGTAATAGGGTGTTTTCTTTCATTTCAAGGGCATGACCTAAATCCCAGGTAATGATAGGCTGCGCTAAAAACCACGCACGCACATCTTGACCAAATTCATTTTCACGCTCAGCAATGTATTCAACATGGCCTTTTACATTAAATTTTTGCGTGCCAATCATAAATGGGTAGTCAAACGCAACATCAAACATCCAGCTATTAGTCTCTATTGGTGCGCCACCTTTTGCTACACCTTCACTGTCATCAATGTAGGCAGTTACTAGTGTCTGAAAAAAGTTAAATCCAGGTACATCCCAGCTCAATTTAACACCTGGTAAGTATTTCATTACCTTGGCGTCTCCTGCTACGTTAATACCGGCGGTTAAACCAACATCAATTAACGCGCCCGAACCAACCTGTTGGCCAGTAATAGCCGATAGGCTAACGGTTGAATACCATTCGCCATAAAAATCACGGTCTTGAAAGCCATCTTCAAGATCGTCTTTACTGTAATCAATAAAGAAAAAGTTATCGCCGTAATCATAACCAGATGCGTGCTGAATTGAATACACAGCGGTATCTGACTCTTGCTCTGTAAATGGGTTTGTTTGCTCGCCATAATTAATGTGTAGAGCAGTGCTGCTCCAGTTAGCAGCAACAGCTGAGCTAGATAAAACGCAAGTGCTTAAATATAAAGCAGGAAGTAATTTTTTTAGTTTCATAATAATAATTAGTGTGACACGCGGGAGCGCTAGTATAAGCAAAGGGAGGTGGTTTGTTAATTATTATATTACACGTTGTAGCTTAATCACTAAGCTACAACGTAGTAGCGTTAATTTATGCTTTATTTCTGCGCAGACAAATAACCGCAATCGCACTAAAAGCTAATATAAAGCAGTAGTAAGAAGAAGTTGATACTTCCCATGGGCTAATTTTAAATGTAGCTCCAAGTAGTAATGCTTGCGCGCCATAAGGCAGTGTACCTTGCGTTACACAGGCAAATATATCGAGCAAACTGGCTGAGCGTTTGCCTGTAATGTTACCATCATCTGCAAGCTTTTTAGCAATTGGGCCGGTAACAATAATAGACACTGTGTTATTAGCAATACACATATTGCTGGCCATTACTAACGCTGCAATACCAAGTTGGTCTGCCACTTTTCTATGCCACTTAGCAATTACTTTAGTAATTGATTGGATTTTTTGCGCTATGTAATCCAGGCCACCATTAAGGCGAATAAATTCAGACAGACCGCCTATAAACATCGACAGCAAAAATATTTCTTGCATGTCGGTAAAGCCTTTATAAATATCTTTTACAAAGCTGGCGCCTTCGTAACTGCCAGTAAAGCCCATAAGTGCAGCAAAAATAATACCGCTAAGCAAAACTACAAATACGTTAAAGCCCATTATCGCAAGCACTAAAATAAACGCATAAGGCAACACTAATAAAATGTCGTAATCTTTGGTTTCAACAACTTGAGCAGCGGGTGTTAAATATAACAACAACGCAATTGTAACAATAGCGGCCGGAATAGCTATTTTAAGGTTTTCTTTAAACTTATCTTTCATTTCACAGCCCTGAGTACGGGTGGCTGCAATAGTGGTATCCGAAATTATCGATAAGTTATCACCAAACATTGCGCCCGACACTATAGTACCGGCCATAAGTGCTGGATCTATACCTGTTTTAACCGATACTGCATACGCTATAGGGCCAATAGCACCAATAGTACCCATTGAAGTACCCATGGCGGTAGAAATAACGGCGGCAATTAAAAACAATCCAGGGAGTAATAAAGAAGGTGGAATAATTGACAAACCAGCGTTAACAACCGCATCAACGCCACCTGTAGCACCGGCAACAGCAGAAAATGCACCCGCTAGTAAGTAAATTAAACACATGGTAATTATGTTGTTATTACCTACACCTTTAATAAAGGTTTCGACGCTTTGGTTGATTGAAGTTTTATTTAAAATAAAAGCCAGAATAATGGCAGGTAAAATAGCAACGGGGGCAGGTAATTGATAAAAAGCGTAATCAACCCCTTGCGATTGTAAATATAAGCCTGAGCCTAAAAATATCGCTACAAATGTAAGTAGGGGAAGCAAAGAAAGAATTGCTTTATTTTTGTTAAATGATGGCTGCATCATATTCCTCGTATTATTGAAAAAAGATCACAGCCAAAACTCCTCTTTTAGCTGTGTTTAGCGAATCCTCCACTGTATTTAAACTAGGAGACCACTGCGCCCGCAAGCCAAAGACCAAATCGACGCTGAAAAAGAAGTTTAAATGTATAGATGGCTAAAGTAAACTGGTATTATTATTTAAATTAAAACTGTGACCTGACTATTACATGCTATTTAGGTAATATCTAGCCTAGTAAATAGCGTTGATTGATCAATAGTATCTTCGGGCGATCCACAAGGTGCTGCAAATTAAAATATTAGGTAAGGTAATGACAAAAAATAGAATCGGTGTTTTTGGTGCCAACGGCAGAATGGGCTCAGCCTTATTAGAAGCAGCAAGTACAAAAGAGTATAGTGAACTTGCTGCCGCTTATGTGCGCAGTAGTTCACCGTTATTAGGCATTAATGTTAATCAACTAAACAGTGCTGCAGATAAAACAGTAACCTTTAGTGATGAAGCTAATATAACGAATGTTGATGTATTAATTGATTTTACTTTGCCAGCCGGCATGCGCACGCATTTACAAACAGCGGTTAAGCAAGGTGTACCTATGGTAATTGGTACCACGGGGCTTAACGAAGCCGATATGACATTACTACACGAGGCTGCAAAGCATATTCCTATTGTATTTGCGCGCAATTACAGTGTGGGGGTAAATGTATTACTTAATTTAGTGCAAACAGCTGCCACTAAGTTTGGCGATGATATGGATATTGAAATTTTTGAAGCGCATCATCGCCATAAAATAGATGCGCCGTCGGGCACAGCGCTGGCCATTGGCGAAGCCATTGCTGATGCAAAAGGCTGGGATCACGACGATGTTGCCGTATACGACCGCAGTAAAGTTGAGCAGGCTAAGTCGCAAAATGAAATAGGTTATTCGGTGCTCAGAGGCGGCGACATAGTAGGTGAACACACCGCATACTTCGCAACAATGGGCGAAAGGCTCGAATTAACCCATAAAGCAAGCTCAAGAATGACCTTTGCATTAGGTGCTATAAGAGCTGCAGGCTGGTTAGTAAATAAACCGGCAGGACTTTATGATATGCAAGATGTACTAGATTTGAAGTAGTTAAGTTGTTCTTTCGGCTGTTTGGGTCTGAATAAAGGTACAAGCAGTTATTTATTATAATTTACTAAATAGCGTTAGATCTAAAAGAAAACTTAATGTAAAATGCAGCCAATTTGCCAAAAATTAATAATCGCGTGTTTCCAATTATACCCAAGTGGCTTGAAAAAAGCAGGGTTCAGTGGGAATAAAGTCGTTTAAAGGCAAGAAAAAATGATTAAGGTTTAAAGCTCGTTATCGACGTCATTTAACACTGTTTATAAAATTACTTTATCCACAAAACTCGCTTTAACAATCGCCTGGGTATTGGCGGGGCGTTAAGCATTTTGCTTAGCCTCGTTTTTTACTGTTAGGAGGTTAATTTGACTAAATCCGCTCTGTTAGTCCTAGAAGACGGCACAGTGTTTCGCGGTACTGCAATCGGCGCTGACGGCATGTCAGTAGGTGAAGTAGTATTCAATACGTCTATGACTGGTTATCAAGAAATTTTGACTGACCCATCATACGCGGAACAAATCGTAACTTTGACGTACCCACATATAGGTAATACGGGTACTAATAGCGAAGACGAAGAAGCGAATCAAATATGGGCCAAAGGCCTAGTGATCCGTGATTTGCCACTGCTAGCAAGTAATTTTCGTAGCGAGCAATCGTTAGATGATTACTTAAAACAACGTAATATTTTAGGTATTGCGGACATCGACACCAGAAAGCTAACGCGTATTTTGCGTGATAAAGGCGCTCAAAACGGGTGTATTATAGCCGGTGACGAATTAGACGAAAACAAAGCGCTTCAAGCCGCGCAAGCCTTCCCAGGCTTAAAAGGTATGGATTTAGCAAAAGTAGTCTCAACCAAGGAAATGTTTGAGTGGCGCGAATCAAGCTGGACATTAGGCGAAGGTTTTAAAACCTTAAACGCGGCTGATGAAAAGTTTCATGTTGTTGCCTACGACTTCGGTGTTAAGCGTAATATTTTACGTATGCTTGTAGATCGTGGTTGTAAATTGACTGTAGTACCAGCGCAAACCTCTGCCGCTGACGTACTAGCATTAAACCCAGATGGTATCTTTTTATCTAATGGCCCGGGCGATCCAGCACCGTGTACTTATGCCATTGATGCAACTAAAACCCTTTTAGAAACCGAAATTCCTATTTTTGGTATTTGTTTAGGCCATCAATTATTAGCGCTTGCCTCAGGTGCTAAAACAGTCAAAATGAAGTTTGGCCATCATGGTGCCAACCACCCAGTTAAAGACTTAGAACGTGATGTAGTGATGATCACCGCACAAAATCATGGTTTTGCTGCCGATGAAGCTACGCTACCTGATAACCTGCGTGCTACGCACACATCGTTATTTGACGGTACTTTGCAAGGTATTCATCGTACAGATAAGCCAGCGTTTAGCTTCCAAGGTCACCCTGAAGCAAGCCCAGGCCCGCACGATGCCGCCCCATTATTTGATCACTTCATCGATTTGATGCAAGCGCGTAAACACTAATTTAACCGGAGTAATAATGCCAAAACGTACCGACATAAAAAGCATTCTTATCTTAGGCGCAGGCCCAATTGTTATTGGTCAGGCTTGTGAATTTGACTACTCTGGTGCACAAGCGTGTAAAGCACTGAGAGAAGAAGGCTATCGAGTTATATTAGTTAACTCAAACCCAGCAACAATTATGACCGACCCTGATATGGCCGATGCGACGTACATCGAACCAATTCACTGGGAAGTTGTAGAAAAAATTATCGAAAAAGAAAAGCCAGATGCAATCCTACCGACTATGGGTGGGCAAACAGCATTAAACTGTGCGCTTGAATTAGACAAGCACGGTGTATTGGCTAAGCACGGCGTTGAGCTAATTGGCGCAACAGCAGATGCAATCGACAAAGCAGAAAACCGCGAACGTTTCGATACAGCAATGAAAAACATTGGTTTAGAATGCCCACGTGCTGAAATTGCTCATTCAATGGATGAAGCAAGAGACATCATTACACGCATTGGCTTACCGTGTATTATCAGGCCTTCTTTTACTATGGGCGGCACCGGTGGTGGTGTAGCGTATAACCTAGAAGAGTTTGAAGAAATTTGTGAGCGCGGCTTAGACTTATCGCCAACGAACGAATTGCTAATTGATGAATCACTGATTGGTTGGAAAGAATACGAAACAGAAGTTGTACGTGATAAAAACGACAACTGTATTATTGTTTGTACCATTGAAAACTTTGACCCTATGGGCGTGCACACGGGTGATTCGATCACAGTTGCACCAGCGCAAACATTAACCGACAAAGAATACCAAATTATGCGTAACGCCTCTATGGCGGTATTACGTGAAATTGGTGTTGAAACCGGTGGCTCTAACGTACAGTTTGGTATTAATCCTGCAGATGGCCGTATGGTTATCATTGAGATGAACCCACGCGTATCACGCTCATCAGCATTAGCGTCAAAAGCAACGGGTTTCCCAATTGCTAAAATTGCTGCAAAATTAGCTGTAGGCTACACACTTGACGAGCTACAAAATGATATTACTGGCGGTAAAACACCAGCGTCGTTTGAGCCGGCAATTGACTATGTAGTTACAAAAATACCTCGCTTTAACTTTGAAAAATTTGCCGGTGCGAACGACCGTTTAACCACGCAAATGAAATCAGTAGGCGAAGTAATGGCGATTGGTCGTAACCAACAAGAGTCATTACAAAAAGCATTACGTGGCCTTGAAGTGGGTGCAACTGGTTTTAACCCAATTGTGGCGCTTGACGACCCTAAAGCAAAAGAAATTATCATTCGTGAACTACGCGAGCCAGGTGCAGAGCGTATTTGGTATATTGCCGATGCAATGCGCCATGGTATGAGCGTTGAGGATGTTTACGAGCTAACAAAAGTTAACCGCTGGTTCTTAGTACAAATAGAAGACATTTTAAAAGACGAAGCAAAAATTAGCGACGTAGGCATGGCTGGTTTAAATGCCGACTTCCTACGCAAGTTAAAGCGTAAAGGCTTTGCTGACCCACGTATTGCAGAAATTGCTGGCGTATCAGAAGCTGAAATTCGTAAAAAGCGTCATTTGCTCAATATATTACCAGTATACAAGCGTGTTGATACCTGTGCTGCAGAGTTTAGCTCAGACACAGCCTACATGTACTCAACTTACGATGAAGAGTGCGAAGCTAATCCAACAACCCGTGACAAAATCATGGTGATTGGTGGCGGTCCTAACCGTATTGGTCAAGGCATTGAGTTTGATTACTGTTGTGTACACGCCTCGCTTGCACTGCGTGAAGATGGTTATGAAACCATTATGGTTAACTGTAACCCTGAAACGGTATCTACCGATTACGACACCTCAGATCGTTTATACTTTGAACCAATTACCCTTGAAGACGTGCTAGAAATTGTACGTGTTGAAAAGCCAGTGGGTGTCATTGTGCAGTACGGTGGTCAAACACCGCTTAAATTAGCGCGTGAACTTGAAGCGAATGGCGTGCCTGTGATTGGTACATCGCCAGATGCAATCGACCGTGCAGAAGACCGCGAACGTTTTCAACAATTAGTTGAGCGTTTAAATCTACTGCAACCAGAAAACGCTACGGTAACATCAACTGAAGAAGCAATTTTAAAATCAGTTGAAATTGGCTTTCCATTAGTAGTACGTCCATCGTATGTACTAGGTGGTCGCGCCATGGAAATTGTATACGACGAGCAAGACTTACGTCGCTACATGACCGAAGCAGTACAAGCCTCAAACGAAGCACCAGTATTATTAGACCGCTTTTTAGATAACGCGATTGAAGTTGACGTTGACGCAATTTGCGACGGCGAGCAAGTAATTATTGGCGGCATCATGGAGCACATAGAGCAAGCGGGTGTTCACTCAGGTGACTCAGCGTGTTCATTACCTGCTCATACGCTATCGCAAGAAGTACAAGATGTAATGCGCAAGCAAGTTACTGATATGGCACTTGAGCTTGGTGTGGTTGGTTTAATGAATACTCAGTTTGCTGTTAAAGATGGCTTAGTGTATTTAATTGAAGTTAACCCACGTGCTGCACGAACTGTACCGTTTGTATCAAAAGCAACCGGTGTTGCACTTGCAAAAGTAGCTGCACGTTGTATGGCGGGTCAGTCTTTGGCAAGCCAAGGTATAACTAAAGAAGTTATTCCTCCATATTACAGCGTAAAAGAAGTTGTTTTACCATTTGCTAAGTTTCAAGGTGTGGATCCAATCCGTGGCCCTGAGATGCGTTCAACCGGTGAAGTGATGGGTGTTGGTGATACTTTCGCCGAAGCGTTTGCAAAAGCACAATTAGGTGCAAGCAATACTTTACCACGCGGTGGTCGCGCGCTATTATCCGTGCGTGATAGCGATAAGCCACGTATTGTTGAACTAGCTAAAATCATGACAGACCTTGGTTTTGAAATAGATGCAACAGGTGGTACAGCTGCTGCACTTGAAAATGCTGACATTGCGGTTCGCCGTGTAAATAAAGTATTTGAAGGGCGCCCGCACATTCTTGATAGAATCAAAAGTGGCGAGTATAGCTATATTGTTAATACCACAGAAGGTCGCCAAGCGATTGAAGATTCGAAGGTGTTACGTCGTGGTGCTTTACAGCACAAAACCAACTATACTACGACCTTAAATGCGGCGTTTGCAAACTGTACAGCAAACCAAGCAGATGACCGTGGGAAGGTGACGTCAGTTCAAGAACTACACCTGCGATTGAACTAAGGAAATGTGCCAAGGCCGTTAAATTGCGGCCTTGGGATTAAGTGAGAAAAAGTATGCAAACAATTCCGATGACAGTTCGTGGTGCAGATTTACTGCGCAAAGAACTTACCGAATTAAAAACAGTTACCCGTCCTAAAATCGTCAGCGATATTGCAGTTGCACGAGAGCATGGTGACTTAAAAGAGAATGCTGAGTATCACGCTGCGCGTGAGCAACAGGGTTTTTGTGAAGGCCGAATTCAAGAAATTGAAGCTAAGCTTTCAAATGTACAAATAATTGATGTAACTAAAATGCCTAATACCGGCAAAGTTATTTTTGGTACAACAGTTACTATTGTCAACGTTGAAACTGATGTTGAAGTTAAATACCAGATTGTTGGTGATGACGAAGCAAGTATTAAAGATAATCGTATTTCGGTTAATTCACCGATCGCACGAGGTTTAATTGGTAAGCAAGCAGATGATGCTGTGAACATTGAAACCCCTAAAGGCACCGTTGAATACGAAATCATCGAGGTTGAGTATATTTAATAACTCACTTTACGTATAAATAAAAGCCAGTGTATTAATACACTGGCTTTTTTGTTTTAAAGTGTTTAAAAGTGTTAAAACAGCCCTTATAAATTGGCCTTAAAAATTTTACTTTGTTACCATATACAGGCTGCAAATTAAGCAGTTTACTCGGAGATATTTATGAACGATACCGACCATCCCTCTAGATTGAGGGCAGAAAAATAACCCGTATTGGTATTTATC
Source organism: Pseudoalteromonas sp. MIP2626 (assembly GCF_013414205.1). Classification (NCBI taxonomy): domain Bacteria; kingdom Pseudomonadati; phylum Pseudomonadota; class Gammaproteobacteria; order Alteromonadales; family Pseudoalteromonadaceae; genus Pseudoalteromonas; species Pseudoalteromonas sp. MIP2626. The sequence continues at coordinate 260,780 of NZ_JAATTW010000001.1, read as the reverse complement.
TTCTATAAATCTACCTAAGCGGTAGAGTAATTTTATTCTTTCCTATTTTTCTTCTCTCAGACACCTAGATATAAATAATGAAATTAGCCTTATTAAAGTGCTGATTATAGTTACTAGTACGCTGGTATTTTAATCAGTCATATAGTTTCATTATTTGATGGTCGTTACCTTATGCTAATGTGTTTTACTCCTAATTAATGGCTATTAGCTAAGCAGTAGTTTTAACTGTTTGAACGCCATGTTATTAATTTAAATAAAATACAATTAGCCTAGCATTAGCCAATCGGGAGATTCGCCATGACGGTAATGAGCAAAAACTACGTAGAAAATAACCCACACTTTTCTCAAGCAGAAATAGGGGCGGCTAGAAAAGTGTTTTTAGCGCACAGCTATAATAAACAAGTGCACTTATTAACAATAATGGATGTTGAAGAAGCGGTTGCTATTTTACAGCACTGTTCAATTACTTATGTACAAGACTTAATAAGTCGTTTAGAAAAAGACGGTTACGACAAACTCGCTCGACACTATGCGCATCAGTTGGGTTTTATTCACTCAGAAGTTGAAACAGCGCAAAGTTATTTAAATACCTCGGCACTGGGGCATGTGCAGCAGCGTATTGGCTGGATCATAGTATTAGCGTTATTAGGTATAGTGTCTGGGTTAATTATTACTCAATACGAAGACACATTAAGCCAGTTAGTATTGTTGGCAGTGTACATGCCGGTTATTGCGGCTGCGGGCGGTAACACAGGCTCACAAGCGGCTACTTTGGTAATACGGGCGTTAGCAACAGGCGAGCTGAAAAAAAGACAATGGTTTGCTGTGTTTCTTAAAGAAAGCCAAATTGCAGTGTGTCTTGCGTTAGCGGTGGCGGGCGTAATGGTTATTCGCATCTTATTTTTTAGCGATGTTAAATCTGCCGGTGGGTTCGATTTAAATATAATTGCGATGGCCATCGCAGTGGCATTGTTTATTCAGGTAACTATTTCTACTACGCTAGGGGGGTTATTACCTATTTTAGCGCGGGCACTTAAGCTAGACCCCGCGGTATTAGTGAGCCCTGTATTGGCATCAATTGTTGATATATCGGGGATGTGGATTTACTTTACCGTAGTTAACTATTTTTTAGAAATTGGTTAAATCAAAAGTTTTAGGTTTATATGTTTTGCGCTAATCACTTAACACTCAGTAATTAGCGCAAAACTTAGTTTGAATTTATTCTTGCACATTTCCCCCTCTACCAATTACTTTTAACTAAAATTTCTTTAGGTTATTCATCTGCCATCAATTTGATCTATGCTGATATGGAGCAATACGGTTTAACGTCCTCTCAAATAAGGATAAATAATGGCTAATATACTTTACCCGGCACCTTTAAAAGTAGGTTCTAAAATTGCGGTGTGTTCGCTTTCAGAAGGGATCGCGGCTAAATATCATGCTCGTTTAGAGAGTGTAATAAACGGTTTAAAACAGCGTGGCTATGAAGTAATTGAGGGGGCGTTTTTACGGCGCAGCGAAGCAACAGCAGAATTAGCTACCAAAGCCCATGCAGAGCAGTTAATGGGCTTTTTAGTTGACGATAGTATTGATGCAATTATGCCTCCCTTTGGTGGCGAACTTGCGATGGAAATACTGCCGCAACTTGATTTTAATGCTATTAAACAGGCTAAACCCAAATGGCTTGTGGGGTTTTCAGATGTGAGTACTGTGGCCTGTGCACTCACTGCTAAATGCCAATGGGCAACGCTGCATTGTGCCAATTTAATGCAATTGCACCCAAACGAAAAAAGCCCGTATTGCTTACAAATATTTGAAACCCTAAGTTATGCAGCAAATAGTGAGTTTACACAGGCACCATCAACACATTATCAAAAAGTAGCCCCCGATTATGCACAGCACCCAGAAGCCTTATTTAATTATACCGAGACGACTCAGTGGCAATGCTTAAATTACTTTGATCAGCGTACTATCGAAATGTCGGGGCGTTTATTTGGAGGCTGCCTAGATACCGTGGGTTTATTACTCGATTCACCATTTTTAGACCTGCATGAATTTAAAAAGCACAGCGCGCCCGAAGGGCTAATTTTATACTTAGAAAATTCAGAGTTAACCCCCACTACTGTAGCGCGATTTTTACTGTCGTTAAAACTAGCCGGTATATTTGACGACATTAACGGCATAATTATCGGCCGCAGTGAAATTACACAAGGCAAAAACCCCGAATTTGACTATCGCCACGCATTAAATGTAGCGCTTGGGGGCTGTATGTTTCCGGTTATTATAGATGCAGATATAGGCCATATTGCACCTAACTTAAATTTAATTAACGGTGCTACTTGCACATTAATTGCCGATATAAACGAAGGCAGAGTAATAAAAGCATCATTAAATACGTCGCTCTCTTAATTGGCTTTGAATAACGTGCCGATACAGGGGTATAATAAGCTGGCTTTTATAATTCGTTATTTAAGTACATTCTCAGGGCGGGGCGAAATTCCCCACCGGCGGTATGTTTAATTACTATTTTAATTACATTTGTAGTGTTTAAATAAGCCCGCGAGCGCTTTGTTGTTTTATATAATATCAAAGGTCAGCAGATCTGGTGAGATGCCAGAGCCGACGGTTACAGTCCGGATGAAAGAGAATATGGCTTAAATATAGCGTTAATAGTGCGTGGCTTTTGGCTGTGTGCTATTTATGTTTTTTAATTTAAGTTATTGTTGGTACTTATACTTTAATGCTTTTAGAGTTTATTTTATCGATCCTTTCAGTGTCCTGAATCTATTTATTTTTAATCAGGAATATAATGATGATTCAGTCTCTACTTACTCAATTTGGCGAGCCGTTAACGCGCGTCGAAAATGCCATTACCGCACTACAGCAAGGCCAAGGCGTATTGGTTGTTGATGACGAAAACCGTGAAAACGAAGGTGACTTTGTATTTTCAGCCGAGCATTTAACCACCGCCCAAATGGCTGAGATGATCCGCGAAGGCAGCGGCATTGTGTGTTTATGCATGGGGGAGGAGCGCATAAAACAGCTCGACCTACCGCAAATGGTTACTCATAACACCAGTCAAAACAATACCGCTTACACCATAACCATTGAGGCCAAAGAGGGCGTAACTACAGGCGTTTCTGCAGCCGATAGAGTTACAACGATTAAAGCCGCCACAGCCGACAATGCTAAACCTGAGGATTTATCGCGCCCAGGGCATGTATTTGGCTTAAAAGCTAAAACGGGTGGAGTACAGGTACGCCGTGGTCATACCGAAGCATCTGTAGATTTAATGCAACTTGCGGGTTTAAAGCCGTTTGGCGTTATTTGCGAGCTAACTAACCCCGATGGCTCAATGGCGCGTTTACCTGAGGTGAGCGGTTATGCAAATAAGCATAATATGCCAGTGGTATCGATAGAGGATTTAGTGCAGTACATTCAAATTGCACAACAAAAAGTAAGTTAACTGCAATAAAAAACCCCTGTTTAATTTAATTAAACAGGGGTTTAAATTATTAAAAACGGGCGATAAACGCGATTATAAAACCTGAATTACTTGCTCAGCGTCTAAACGCGATTTAGGTAACTTAGCATTATAGTCCTCAGCGCTATCGTGATAGCCCAGCGCTAATGCGACATCACATACGTAACCATCTAATTCTTTCGCAAAAATTTCACCAAGTAACTGCGCATCTACGCCTTCCATTGGGGTTGAGTCAATGCCTAAACGAGCTGCTGCGTGCATGGTATTACCAAGTGCAATGTAAGTTTGCGCTTTAGTCCAAGTTGCATTATTGCCTTGCTCATCGGTATTCATATCTACAAACGCAAACGCGCCAAAAGCTTGTTCACGGTTTTCGCTTTGCGTGCGACCATTTTTAATATCTGTGTCTATAACGTGTGCGTAATCATCACGGGTATAGTTAGTTTTGTGAGCAAAAAGCACAATATGCGATGCTGTTTTTGCGTGCTTTTGATTAAACTGAAACATATTTGCAAAGCTGTCATGAAAACGTTGCTTAGCTTGATCAGACTCAATAACAATAAACTTCCACGGTTGCGAGTTAATTGATGAAGGCGATAAACGCATAGCTTCATAAATTACGTTAAGGTCGTGATCGCTAATACGTTTAGCTGCATCATAATGTTTGGCCGTGTGGCGTTTTTCTAAATCGCTAATAATAGGGTGAGTCATGGTTTTCTCCGGGTAAATTTAACTTTAAAACAATCATACTTAACAGATAAAAATTAACGATTGGTTAGAGTAATAAGTGCTTAGTGCGAATGGCAGCTAATATACGCTTTGCTTTGTGAAAAATAAACAGCATAATAATTGAAACATTATCAAATAAAAATAGATAATATGCAGATAGACGATCTTAAACTTATTTTAAAAGTTGCAGAATTTAGAAGCATTACTTTAGCCGCAGCAAAATGCGATATGCGCACCGCAACCGCGAGTGCTGCCATTAAACGTGTAGAGTTAGCCCTTGGCAGTGAGCTGTTTATAAGAACAACACGCCACTTACGCCTTTCGGCAGCGGGTGAGCGTTACATTCCTCAGTGTGAGCAAGCACTTGCAGTGCTAGAGCAAGCAAAACAAAACCTCAAAGGCGAACATGATGAAATTGAGGGAGAGCTGCGCGTTGCACTGTCATCAGATTTTGGGCGTAATTTAGTGATCCCCTGGATTGATGAGCTTATGGATAATTATCCTAAACTCAGTTTAAGAACGCATATAAGCGACAGTAACGTTGATTTTTATCGTGATTCGGTCGATATAGCGCTGCGTTATGGATCTCCAAGCGATACTAATATGTATGGTTTTAAAATTTGTAACGTACCACGGCTCCTTTGCGCCACTAAAGAATACTTAATAGCACATGGTAGCCCCAATCACCCAGACGAATTGAATCGTCATCAGGGCATGTTTTATCAACTACAAGACATTATAAATAACAGCTGGGAATTTACCGACGGGCAAAGTAAGTTTAAAGTTAAAATGCAAGGTAAGCGTGCCTCTAACGATGGCGATTTAGTTAGACGCTGGTGCGTTGCCGGTAAGGGGCTGGCGGTTAAGTCAGCGCTCGATATAGCAGATGATTTACTGGCCGATAGGGTGGTTACGGTGATGCCAAATTATCAACATGTTAGCGGTGAGTTATGGCTTATTTGCCCAAGCAGGCAGTCAATTACTCCCGCGGTGCGTTTACTGCGCGATGTGTGCCGTGAAAAATGCCGCACAATTATAAAACAGTTAATTGCCAAAGGTATTATTGATAAAAGTGTATTGGACTAGCCATTTATTTACGCTTGATAATTTTAAGTGTAGGGTATAAATATAAGGCTTTAGCTTAAGGTGGTAAATATTAAGTCGGGCAGTTAAATTTAAATAAAGGACTTTTAATAAGGTGTGCTTATGGATTATTTAGTTGCAACCGTATTTTTTGCTGTATCAGCTTCGGTCACTCCTGGGCCAAATAACATCATGCTTATGACCTCAGGGGTAAATTTTGGCGTGCGAAAAAGCCTACCTTTACTTACGGGGATCTGTATTGGTTTTGCCTTAATGATACTACTGATAGGCTTAGGCTTTGGGCAATTATTTGCGTTGTTCCCTAATTTGCATTTAATTATTAAGTGCTTAGGAACACTGTACTTGCTGTATTTAGCATGGCTCATTGCTAAATCTGGCAGTGTAAACTCAACAAACAGTCAAACCAAGCCGCTTACTTTTATAAAAGGAGCACTATTTCAGTGGGTAAATGGTAAAGCATGGGTTGTAGCCACTGGTGCTATTGCGGCGTTTACAACCGTTGGCGCAGGTTATTACGGGCAAAGTTTTACATTAGCGCTGACGTTTTTGTTGGTTGCTTTTCCGTGTGCAGGAGTATGGTTGTTTTTTGGTACATTATTAAAGCAAGTATTAAAGTCTGAACGTTATAGACGCTACTTTAATTATACTATGTCGGCGTTACTGGTTTTATCGGTAGCACCTGTGGTGAAAGAAATTACGCTGCAGGTATTCTCCCAAGGCGTTTAAACAAAACACCCTGAGAGCAAATTTAAACAATAAGAAGTCAATGGGCCTAGGCTCGACCATTTTTAAAAGTCGGGCGCTACTTCAAACTCTAACTGCTGATGATAAATCGGGTGGCAAAACGATAAGTACTCGGCATGTAAATGTAATCTATTGGCTTTTTCACCGTAGTGATCATCACCAACTATGGGCATATTTAAGCCTAACTTATGCGCGCAATGTACTCTTAGCTGGTGCGTACGCCCCGTTTTAGGGTAAAGGTGCAAGCGGGTAATATTATCTTTTCGCTCTAACACCTGCCAAGTAGTAAGGGATGCTTTACCGTGTTGATAACACACTAATTGGCGCGGTTTGTCATCAAAATCTAAGCGCAGAGGTAAATCAATTGTACCACTGTTTTGAACTACATTTCCGGCAACTAAAGCAACGTAACGTTTTTCTATGGTACGCTCTATAAACTGTTTTTGCAGGGCTTTATGCGCTCTTTTATTGAGTGCAATAATTAATAACCCTGACGTTGACATATCTAAGCGATGCACAATGAGCGGGCCGGTAGCGTGTGGAAATTGTGTTTTAATGCGCAAATAAACCGAGTCTTCAATATTAACCCCAGGAACGGACAAAAATTCAGCAGGTTTATTGATCACTAATATATCGTGATCTTGGTAAATAATAGTTAAATCTTTACCAATAGCAGGGTTGATCAATAATGGATTTTCTTCTACATGTAAGCCTTTGAGCATATGCCCTAAAATAGGTTGGCATTTACTATAACAAGACGGGTAGTAATGTTTATGATGCCTAATAGCTGATTTAGGCGCAGCGCCCCACCAAAATTCTGCTAAAGCTAAAGGTTTTAAATTATGTTGATACGCATATTGCAATAACTTAGGCGCGGCGCAATCTCCTGCGCCTGCTGGTGGCGTATGCTCAGGCAAGGGTGCAAAAATAGCGTTTAGATCTTTAGTTTCGTTATTAGCATTTAAAAATTGGTATTGCGCAAACAGCTTTTTTTGTAAGCTTTTAGAAAGTGTTTTACGACGTTTTTTTAAGTGTGCAATTTCATCAGTAATATTATTTAGAGCTTGCTGCAGGGTGTCGAGTTTACTTTGCCATTGCTGCTTTAGTGCTTGCAGTTGCTTTTTTTCGACAATACTTTGCCCAGCTAACTGAATTTTTAGCTGCTCAAAGTCAGTTGGGGATAACTGAGTGCTTGCATCAGTGCGTTGTTGTTTACGCATTCGGCGGCTAACTTGCATTAACGCTTGCTGCGCTTCTAACTGCTGCTGATAAGTGGCATTGGCTTGGTTAAATGCGTTATTAAGAGTGCTAAATTGCTCACTATTTTCTAGCTGCTCAATTTGGGCGTTAATATTATTAATAATGCTGCTTTGTGCTAAATACTCAGCATCGTGTAGCTGCATATCGGCCACGGCAGGTACAAAGTTAATTTTACTGCTTACGCCCTCAAGTTGCCCTGAGTAAGCGGCTAAATAACCAAGCTGTTGCTGATTATTTTGCACCACTAGTACACCAAACATTTTACCCGACTCTTCATTATTAGCTGGATTTGCCAAGTACTCTAACTGTGTTTCGAGCTGTTGTTGCAACTGCTCGGTTGCTGCTACAGCAATTGCTTTAGGCTCATAGTAAAAAGGGAAAGTGAATTTTTCTGGCAGCGCAATGTGATTTACAGGCGCTGAAAATGGCGTAAAGCAAGAAGCAATATTTGGCATGGGCAATATAATAATGAAGTTTTTAACGAAATAATTAGCCAATATAATAACATAGTCGTTGCTATGTCACTAAGTGTGTTGTGTAACCTGTGTTATCCATATTTCAGGTAAGTTGTGGCGTTGCGATTAAAAAAAGCTCGGTATTAAATACCGAGCTTTGTAGGTTGGGTTGGGCTGTTTATAATTAACTATTTGTTGTGGTTGGGTGGCCATCTACCATTTGGGGTTTACCGCGCATTTTAGCAATTAAGCGCTTAGTGTCCTCTAGCGCCACATACTGACACGGAATAAGTATTAGCGTTATTACGGTGGCAAATAACACCCCAAAAGCCAGTGATACAGCCATAGGAATAACTATTTTAGCTTGTAAGCTGGTTTCCATAATAATAGGCATAACGCCAATAAACGTAGTCACTGAGGTGAGTAAAATTGCTCTAAAGCGCCGAGCGCCAGCTTGCATTACCGCCTCTTTAATAGGCACACCTTCAGCGCGTGCTTTGTTTACAAAGTCAACCATCACGAGCGAATCGTTTACCACTACACCGGCCACGGCAATAATGCCAAACATTGATAAGCTACTCATGGTCATGCCTAAAATCATGTGGCCAAACATAGCGCCAATGACGCCAAATGGAATAACCGACATAATAATAAGCGGCTGCGAGTAAGAGCGTAGCGGAATAGCCAGTAGCGCAAATATAATGATCATCGATAATGCAAAATCGCGTTTTTGTTCATCAGCACTGTCCATTTCTTCTTGAACACGCCCAGCTACGTCGCTTTGTACACCCGGATAGCTTTTTAATAAAGCGGGCAGGTACTGATCCCGAATTTCCTCTGCAATAGCAAAAGGCTCTGCTTTGTCGGTATTTACCGCTGCCCACACATTAACGGTGCGTTTTGAGTCTTCGCGTCGAATACGATTTACCCCATCAACTAAACTTACTTGCGCTATTTCGCTAAGCGGTACTTCTGCGCCGCTTGGAGTAATAATACGTACACTTTGAATATCGCTAATAGAATTACGCTCATCTTCGGGGTAGCGTATCATTACTTTAATTTCTTCACCTTCGCGTAAAATACGCTGTGCTTCTAGACCGTAATAACTAAAGCTCACCTGCGACGCTACATCGGCAAGGGTTAAGCCCATACTGTAGGCAAGCGGTTTTAAATCAAGTTGTACTTCGTCGGTGGCGCTTTGCATTGAGTCGTTTACATCGCCCACACCTTCGATAGTTTGTAACTTGGCTTTTAATTTAGCGGCAACTTCTTTAAGTACGGCAGCATTTTTACCTTCAAGTTTAAAGCTAATATCACCATCATCACGGCCACCGTTCATTATGCTATCTTCAATGGTGAGGGTTTTAACACCCGGCAATGGAGGCATTTGCTCGCGCCACGATGCACTTAGCGCAAAGGTGTCTATGGGGCGTAAATCGGGCTCTACTAAAATAGCCATAATATTGGCTTGTGTACGGCCACGTAAACTGACCGATAAATCGCGGATCATCGATTTACCATATTGCTGTTGTAGTTGTTGATCTACTTTTAGCAGCACACTTTCTATTTTTTGTGCCGTCTCTAAGGTGGCTTGCTCAGAAGAAGCCAAGTTCATTTCTATTCGAATACGTGGAAAATCATGCGGTATTTTAGGATTAGGAACAAATTTAACTAATCCTCCTGCAAACATCCCAGCGCTAATAATTAATAAGCACATAAAGCCTATTATTACTGTGTAACGATAATGAATACAGTGGCCAATAAAGGGCGTGTAATAATGGCTAACAAAGCTTTTTAAGCCGTTATCCATTACTGTACGAATACGATACAGTGGGTTTTTAGGGTTAGGTTTACGCTTACTCATAGCAGCAATATGTGCGGGTAAAATTAGTTTTGATTCAATCAAGGAAAAAATCAAACATAAAATAATCACGCCACCAATCGCTTTTGAAAACGCAGCACCTGGGCCTGTTGCTAAAGTTTGTGGTAAAAAGGCGGCAATAGTGGTCAGTACGCCAAAAGTTGCTGGTATAGCAACGCGTTTAACTCCGCGTACTACGTTATCTAGAGTGTGGCCGTGCTTTTCTATTTCGGCGCTCGCCGACTCGCCAACCACTATGGCGTCGTCTACTACTATGCCGAGCACTAAAATAAAGGCAAATAATGAGGCTAAGTTAATTGTCACGTCTAAAAAGCCAATTGGCATAAATAAAAATGCGCCTAAAAACGACACGGGTAAGCCCATCATCACCCAAAACGCTAAGCGTAATGGTAAAAATAAAGCCAGTACTAGCATGACTAACAAGCCACCCCAAATCATGTTATCGACCATCATATCAAGCCGACCTTCAAGGTAGTAAGTTAAATCAAGAATAGGGGTTAGCTTTACACCTGCGGGTAACTGCGATTCTTTTGCTGCCATGTAACTTTTAAGTACTTTGGCTACGTCGGTAATATCTTGATCTTTTGAGGCGTTTATTTCAAACGACAATGAATTTTTACCATTGTACTTTGAATATTGTAGGCCCTCGGCAAAGCCATCGTTAATAGTAGCTACATCGCCTAAATAAATTTGTGCGCCGTCGGGCAGGGTAATAAGCGGCAATTTTGCAAACTCGTTACCCCGGTAGGCTTGCTTTTCTACCCGCATAGAAATATAGCCATTTTTTGAGCGAATTTGCCCAGCCGACATATTGGCCGAAAAGCTTTGTACGGCGCTGGCAATATCTCTAAATGTTAAACCGTACTCACGCAGTTTATCTGGGCTCACTTCTATGCCTATTTCGTAATCTAGGCCAGCATTAAACTCAACCAAATTAATATTAGGCAGGGCTTGGAGTTCGTCTTTTATGTTATTACCTAGCTCTTTTAGCTGGTAGTTGCTCATGTCGCCATACAGCGCGAGGATCATAACCTCTTGCTCGTACTTATCGCGGCGCACCACAGGGCGCTCCATATCGGCAGGAAAAGTATTGATTGAATCAACCTGAACTTTTATTTCGTCAAGTACGTCTTGGGGATTATATTGCTCTTCTATTTCAACCCAGGCTTGCGAAAACCCACGGTTAGAATAAGTGATAAGGCGTTTTATGCCTTCAATTCCTTCTAGGTTTTCTTCTATTTTTATGGTTATACCTTCTTCAACCTCTTGCGGAGCAGCCCCAGGGTAAACAGCTTGTACGCTGATCCAATTACTTTCAAACTGTGGAAACATCTGTTTGCGAATAGTAAATGCCGTTAAAATACCGCCAATTAATATAAAAATCATTAATAGGTTTGCGGCTACGGGGTTTCGGGCAAACCAGGCAATTAAGCCTTTTTCACGAGTACTCATGGTTATTCCTCTTTAAGGGCAAGCTGGGTTACATCGCTATTAGGCGTGGTTTCTTCAATTTTAACGGCCATGCCCTCGGTTGGGTATTCAAGCGCTGAGGTAATAAGCTGATCACCCTCATTTAAACCTTGATTGGCTATTATCATGCCGTTTTGCTCACGAATTATATTGAGGGTTTTAAACGATAGGGTTAAGTTATTATTTAAAATGGCAATTTTATTATTTTTTACTAAATGATGCGGCACAATAATAGCGTTATCGAGTGCGCGTCCCTCAATAGTGGCATTAATGTAAGAGCCAAATCGCAGTGGTTGGCTGTTATTAGCATAAGGAGTAGCAAGCTGCGCGACTAAGTAACTCATTCTACTTTTTTGATCAACCACGCCTTCACTGCGTATTATTTTAGCTTGCCATGTTGTTTGCTTACCTGCGTACTGGGCGCTAAAAGTGACGTTTGCGTTTATGCCGCCGTTGCTTAAGAATTGCAGCTCGTTATCGGCCACGGGTAAACGTACTTCAGCAACTGCTATAGCACTTAATGCACCCAACCGACTTCCTTGATTTACCACTGAGCCTAAGCTAATGCTGCGCTCATTAATAATCGCGTTGTAGGGGGCTTTTATGTAAGTGCGTTCAAGGTTGCGGTTAGCGCGTTTAACACTGGCTTGCGCTGAGCGGTAACGTGCCATTTTTTCGGCGAGTTGCGGTTTACGTAAATACAGCTGAGATGCAATTGCATCGCTGGCATCGGCTTTAATTCGCTCCCATTCTGCTTTTGCTACGTGGGCTTGAGCACGTTCTATTTCGAGTGCAGAACTTGCTTGGGCTAAACCAGCCTGGGCTTCAATTAAGTCGGCTTCGTAATCATTTGGATCAATTCGTGCTAAAATATCGCCTTGTTTTACAAATGCGCCTTCAACAAACTGCCCGGCAACCGAAATAACTTGCCCACCTACTTGTGCAATTAACTCTGTTTTATCTTTTGGTTTTACAATACCGTAAGATTTTACATCGAGTGTTATTGCATCAAGGTGAACGTGTTGCGTGGCAATAAGTGGGCGAGTATCTTGTTCTGGTTTTTCTTCGGGTGGCGTTTTCATGGTTGAAAAAGCGAAAGCTAACGCAATTCCGCCAATTAAAACCGCAAACGGCAGTATTATTTGTTTTTTAGAAGCCACGAGGCATTCCTTCATAATTGTGGTGACCAGCTAATAATGCGCAACAAAATGTTTACAAAGCATTTAAAGATGTAACAAGGTATTGCGCTTCACTACCTGTTTATTTAAGGCATGACTAAAAAATGCAGCAGCAAACAAATATATTTATATTGAGGTTATTATGAAAACACAGCCTATGGCGTGTCGGTTAGGCTGTGGGGCATGTTGTATTGCGCCAAGTATTAGCTCACCCATTCCAGGAATGCCAAACGGTAAAAAGGCCGGAGAGCGTTGTATTCAGCTAGATGAGCGTAATTTATGTAAGTTATTTGGCGACGCTAGTCGGCCAAAAGTGTGCAGCGATTTTAGCGCCACACTGGATGTATGCGGTACAACTAACGCGCAGGCTTTAGCGCTTATTACTGAGCTTGAAGAGTTGACTTAATCCTCGTTTTTAATACACACATATTTACATTTATTTATGAATAAGTGTTTTAAATACTTGAATGCAAAAATTGAAAGCCGCGCTTTTCGCAGCAGCAAGCTCAACGCTTACGATTAAAGTACAGGTTTGTGGCTGTTTTTGTAGATGCGAAGCTTGCTTGCGTGACGGGCAAAGCCTGTAAAGTGATTTACTTACAAAGAGGTTAAGAGACGCTGCGCTTTTAGAGGAAGAGATAGACCCGAAATAAGTCCTTATTATCCGAACTTAGGATTATATATTGACTCATTTACTCCCATTATCGGCTGTTTGTACAATAGTGTTTTACTTTAAATAATTGAACTGTGCTTTTCACGTGAGCAAGCCTATCATCTACAACTATCTGGTAAATAATAAGCTTGCTTGTGTAGTGCGCTACCAGCTATAGGTTGCGCTTAGCGTATATTGCTCGCCCCGTCCAGGAGTGCCCGGGATCTCTTGAAACGATTCATTCCACAGGTTATCTGCGGCCAATGTAATAAATAAGTTTTTAATCTGCGGCGGCATTATTTTTAAGGTTAAATGAGTGAATAACGCATCATCACCGCCACTGCGCAGCGTATTTTCATGTTGTTTGCGCCATTCGTTATCTATACGAAACTCTAAAATATCTGTTGGGTTCCAAATAGCCGCAAGGGTTAGCCTATGATCGGGGTAGTTTAATGCGTAAAAGCTAGCATCTATATCGGCTGCGCCATAATTCTCTGATTTTTTTAAAAAGCTATAACTGGCAATAATTTCTGCGTTATCAAAATGCTTAGTGGCAAGAAACTCAACCCCCGAGGTATTAATATCTACCGGATTGGCAAAGCGGGCAGAAGTGGCATCTAAACTATAAGTCCAATCGGTTAAGTTATCATCTTGGCGATAAAAAACAACAGAGTTAAAGCGCCAACTTTGTTGTTCTAATAATAAGCCCAGCTCGAGGTTTTTAGTGGTTTCGCGTTCAAGGTTATAGTTACTTCTAAACAAACCGCCAGTGTCACTGCCGCCAATTGCGGTATAGCCTGCTACTTGGCTTGCCTGTGCATACGATAAATAAACAGTGCGCTCAGTGCCGTCGCTGTTTTGTGTATTTAAAGTTATATCACCAATAAGTGAAATTTCAGAATCGTCACGATTGGTATCGTCAAAAGCCGCACCAAGGCGAATAGTAAGGTGTTGATCGCTCTCAAGTGCCATTTGGTACTCTGGCAGCACGCTTACTTTATAATAATTACGAGAGGTGAAATTATTTTCAAGCGTGGTCGATTCTATCGAATCATTAATAAATTGCGCAGAGTAATTGAGTGCAAAAGACGCACTGTGTGCATGGCGCCCCGAAAGTGCTAGTGATTTAACGTCGGTTTGATGAAACGCTTCGAACGACATTGGGTTTTCACGAGAGTGCACATAGTGATCCTCGTGTTTACGATAATACGTAGATACTTCAAACGAACTCTCTGCGCCATAGTTTTGTTTATGGTTGAGCATAAATAGCTGAGTTTTAAGATCTTCAGTTTCGTTAACTCCAAACGGAGTATACAAATTTGGCCAACCAAAAAACTTTTCTTGAGAGCCAAAAAACAGATCGGTTTGTGAGTCTGGGCCCACTAATTGAACACGGCTTGAGGCGCGGGTAAAGTCATGATCGCCATAATCAATAGAGCCATCACTTTGTGAGTGAGAAAACTCGCCTTCTACACCCAACTGCCAATCGGAAATACCATCCAATGGTATATTTATGCCCGCATGCAGGCTTTGTAAATTAAAGTCGTTGCTGCCAACCCCAAGTGATACGCTACCACCGGTACTAATAGGCTTCCAAGCAAACGATACTGTACCAACGGAACTGTTAACGCCATAAAGTGCATTATCTGCTGCGGTGAATATAGCTGGGCCACGTAACATTTGTGGCGCTATAGGAATTTCGGCAAAATAATGTCCCGACTGCGGATCGAACAATGTTGCGCTGCCAACCCTAAAACCAGTATTTTCGAAAATACCACCACGAATAGTTACATCGGCTTGTGCTTCGGCCATATTACGCGATTGCACATCAACACGCGGATCATACTCTAAATTAGAAACCGGTGAGTCGAAGGTGCCCACGGGTTCTTTATTTGCTGTAGGGGAAGCTTCAACCGTTATTTGCTCTATTGCTGTGGCATTTTTAGTTTGTACTTCAGCGTAGGCAAAGCCAGTAACACTGCATAGCAATGTAGGTAATAATACAGGTAATATAAGGCGCGGGGCACGATTCATGTTTTTCTCATTTTTGTATATGTAATTGTGCTAACAATTAAATCCGAAACACCTTGTTAAGGCGTGATAAAGTAGTCAAATAATTGTAATTTGGCTTGGTATTGTATATTAATCTTAAAAAATTGCATTTGATAATCATTCGTAAAGTAGGGTAATTGATTTTATGAGCACAGTACAAACAAACGAAAATTCGCATCTAGAAAGCATTTACTTTGCTGGAGGCTGCCTTTGGGGGGTACAAGAGTTTATTAAGTACTTACCCGGCGTTGTTACCACTGAGGCTGGGCGAGCTAATGGCACAAATAATAATACACAAGGTGAATACGACGGTTATGCCGAGTGCGTTAAAGTAACCTTTGATACAACAGCCGTGACACTCAATAAACTGATTGAATACTTTTTTGAGATTATTGACCCTTACAGTGTTAATAAGCAGGGTAACGATGTTGGTTTAAAATACCGTAGTGCTATTTATAGTAAACAGCAATGTCACTTAACAATTGCAAACGACTATATAAATCAACGCGCTGATGCAGATAAAATAGTGGTACAAGTTCAGTTGCTAACCAATTATGTTCCCAGCGATGCAGAGCACCAAGACCGGTTAACTAATTTTCCCGATGACTATTGTCATATCCCACCTGAGTTATTACATAAATATAAATCGAAATAAAGTTAAAGTCTGCTATATAAATTACGCTAAAAGCGACTGCTTTTATCAGCAGGCTCTGTGGCTATAGTAAAACTTTAATAAAAAACATTCAGCCACAAAAAAGCTCACAAATTGTGAGCTTTTTATGTGCTTTAAAACCTGCCGCTACTTTTGTGGCGGGAAGTTATTTAAAATTTTAGCGACTGTTTTTCTAACCGACAGTTCACGTTGCTCAGGAGATTGGTTTTTCTTTAATCGACCATCTTCAGCGCCGCGCCATACTAACTGGTTTGATTCACGGTCAATAATATCAATAACTAAAGTACCTACTTCGTATTCACGAGCAGATATATCGTTTTGATACCCTAAACCCCACGAACTCCAACGAGCGCCGTAGCCAATGTTAAAAGAACTTACGTCTAGCTCTTTATCTACCGACGCATGGTAGTTTACCAGCACGTCTGCTTGAGCAGAATCGGTTAAGCTCATGCCCATTTTTTGATTAAGCTCACTGCTTATTGCGCTGCGTACACGTTTTTCCATTAACGCGTTAATTTGATAGTTATTGGTATCTTTTGTTAAATCAGCATTTTCTACCCACGCAAAGGTTTTATAGTTAGCAAAGTTTGCTGACTTGTCGTAATCCCAATCTGCGGTTTGCGTACAAGCAGTTAAAAACGCAAGTGCGGCTACAATAAAAATATTTTTCATACAGTTTGCTCCTAATCTTTTTTATAAAATAACACACATTGTTAGGCAGTGTGATATTTAAGCGCTTAACAACAGTTTAGCTGCTATAGCTGAACCATTGATTAATTACTTAATGTTCCACTTCTATCCAATCTTTTTCGTCTACCCAGTTTTGTGCACCGTCTTTAACTGAACGAATTGGCACAATATAATCGCAGCTTGTTTGCGGTTTAACTGACGCAAATATAGGGACGAAGCCAAAGCTAAGCGCGGTTTCAATAATTGCCTTTTGATTTTGCGGATCAATGTCGGCGGCTTCATCTATGTATATAGGTATACGGTATAAATTTTGTTCTTGTGAGCTTAACAAATAGCGAATAAACAACATACCACATAATAACTTAATAGTTATACGCGTACCGTTGGAACCCGCCGAGTCTATTTTGTCAAAGTGTTCGGTATCGCCTGCGCGATTAACTACTTCAAAACGAATATCAAATAAATCGGTGAGGGTAAGGCCAGCTTTGTCGGATGCGAGCTTAATTAAATGATCTTTCGCCTCGTTTACTGCGCTTTCGCTATAGGGTTCTTGGCTGAGTAAATCCAGCGTGTCCCCTTGTTCAAACTGATGCGAGGTACTAATTATAGTATCTATGCTATCAACTAACATTTTGCGCGGTATTACATTAATTTTAAATGCTTGCAGGTTCGAAATGCGATGCTGGCTAATGCCTTTATTAAAGCTGTTCATTTCGCGGCGCAGGCGGTCTAAATCTTCGCGCAGGCCCTTAATGGTTGCGGCTACTTCAGTTAGAGCCACGCGCCCTTGACGCTCAACGGCATCGCGTTCGTTATCAATGTTATGAAACGCACTAATGAGTTTTTGATACTTACTAAATTCATCGTTTTCGTTATCAAACTTGGTAATACCGGCGTTATAAATATGCAAATAGGTATTACGTACGTTTATCTCAAAGTTACGCAGCTCTTGGCAGTCTTTATTAAAGTGATGCACTAGGTCGCTTAAATTATCAAAGTCTATTGTTACCTCTATCATGTAAGGGGTAACTTTGCCGCTGTATAAATCAAGGGTGTGGTCAATTCGCTCACTTTTAACTTGGCGCAAACGATCAGACTGGCGATTAATTTGCGCCTGTTTTGATTTAATTATTGAGCGTCGGTCGCTAATTGAGCCGCTATTTTTTTGAATGTCTTGTAGGTAGTCGTCAACCTGATCGCGCTCGGCTAACAATTGCTCTTTTAGCATGGTTTGTGCTTCTGCCGATTGCAGCATAGTGTCAAACTGCTCTAAACGTTTAAGGGCAGCCTCGGCGCTCATTAGCTCATCGTACAAGGTGTCTTTTTCTTTTTGCTTGTCGGCCACATTTGCAGCTACATCGCGCTGTTGCTTAAACTCTTTTAAAGCCTGTTCAAGGGCGCTTAGCTGAGCAGTTAGCTGCTCTTTATTTTCGCCGCTTTGCATTTGTACAGGGGAGAGCTTTTTAAGCTTAATACTCGCACCAGGCAGAGTAAGTACGCCGCCTTTAACGTTTTCACTTAAGTGCGATAAAAATTCCCCAAACGCATCTTCGTCATCAATACTTATATCGCCATTGCTGGTGGTTGCAAACGAGAGCATGTCGGGGTTTAAAATGCGCGAAATTTCTTCCACTTCTTTTAACGACAGTTCTTCGCGCATGCGGGTAAATAAATTAAACTCCAAGTTTTTAAGTTGCAGCTTTAAGCTCTTAATTTGTTTTTGGGTTTCGCTAATACGGTAGTCAAGAGTATGCAGGCTTTGCCCTTGTGCGCTGGTAATAGAGTGCGAAAGCGACTCGTAGTCTTGCTTTAACTGGGTTAGGTTCGTTTTAAGTGTGGCTTTGTTAACCAGTTCAAATTCATTTTTAAGTGCGTTAAAATCTAAAAACCATTGCTCTATTTGCGTTTGCCTGCGCTCTATATCGCGCGACTGCTGCACGTACAAACTTTGCTTTTGTTCAAACTCGTGTTTTTCGTGCTCTATGTTTTCAAGCGCTATTGCTAGCTCTTGTAGTTGCGATTCTTGGTAGTTGTCAAAGTCAATGAGTGCCTGGTCAATTTTTGGAGCATAAGCCGCTAATTTACCTTTTAGTACGGTTTGGTTCTCTAGCATCGACTCAAGCGCGGCTATGGGCTCTTGCATCGATTCAAGGGCGTGTAACTCGCGTTTACTGCGGTTTACTTTGTCGAACGAGCGACGCCACACTTCATAAAAGTCGACCTTAGAGTTAGACATATGGCGCTCAAATACACGTAGCATAAAGCGTTTTACATCGGCGGCACCGAGTTTATGTAAGTTAAGAATACGGCGAAATATTTCTTTATAAATAGTAGAATCTTGAACGTTATTAAGCGGGATCATTTTTAAGTTGATCTCGTCGTCAAATGGGGTTGCGCCGCCGGTGAGTAGGGCGTTTAGCTCTTGCGCTTTTAACTCTATGGGGTTGTAACCAAGCTGTTTTAAATGGCTGAACAGCTTAGTGTATTTAATAATGGTTTTACCTTGGGTGTACTGCTCTAAATCAAGCTTACCTTGGTAGCAAAAATATTGGTGCGCATAACCGGCAATTTTACCCAAACCAGCTACACCAATTACTACTGAGCCATGGGGCAGGTTTGCTTCAAGCAAAATGTAGGATTGATCGGATGAAAAATAAAACTTACGGGTTTCGTCTAAATCGTGGCCATCCCATTCGGTTAGGCGTAAATCGTTAATAAGCGGAAACTGCAGGGCATTTATTACTGAGCTTTTACCGGTATTGTTGGGCGCACAAATAGAGCTGCTTTTATCCAGCGGGATCACACATTTTGCGTAACCTGCAGTATTGAGTAGGGCGAGTTTACTTAGTCCGTATAAATTTTTCATTGCTCGTCCTCTGTTAGGTAGGTTTCTTCGTTTACTTCCATTAAGGCATCTATATAGCGATGAATTGGGGCTTGTAGCATAAAGCCTGCTTCTACTTCGCGTGCCAAACCTAAGCGTACCATGCGCAGGTACACGTCTTTGCGCAGATCGGAGCCCGAAAATATCTCCAGTTGATCAAACAAGTGTTTGTTAATTTGCACTAAGGTTTGCATTAACTCTAAATCGTTTACTTCGTCGAACAAGGCGCGCATTGGGTCTTTGCCGGTGTTGGCGTAGTGCTCAATTAAAATATAAATAGTGAGCGCAATAGCCCGGGATATTTTGCCCATATTGGGTGTGCTTTCGTCGCTGCTAAAGTAATAAAAGCCACGGCTGTCGTGTTTTAGCTCGTTACCTAGGGCGCTAAATAGCGCACTGTAAGCGTCTATGTTTTGATCCAGCTCTTGCCACATTAGGTTGTCTTGTTCGCAAATATGATAACCCGCCACTAATTTTTTATTAATTGCTTGTAAGTGGGTAAGCTCGTTTAAGTTTATTTGTGTCATGGTGATTACTCATCTGCCTTACTAGGTGTTTGCGGCTGTGAATTATAGGGATAAAGAGAAAAATACTGACCGGCAATTTTAAAGCGTGCTTTTTCATCGCTTTGGCTTTTTTCAAGCTCGTCGTCACTCACTAATTTTTGATACAAAAACAGCATTTCTTCGGCATCTAAATTGGGGTAACTTTCGTCTAAAAATTGCAGCAATGGTTGCGGCTTTTTACGTTTTGTATTGAAGCGTTTTGCAAAGCTGCTTTTAACATCGTTGTAATCGGGAATGTTTGGCGTTTGAAAAGGCGGTACATCTTGCTGATCGGGCAATTGGTATTCTTGGTGTTCAAACTCAACCAAACTTGCCATATAGGCAACTATATGGCGTTGTTGCCCCAACGAGTAACGCTGTGCGTCGCTCACAAAGTGTGGTTGCACCGCTGTTAGCATGTTATCTACGCCATTTTTACGCACTAATCCAAGCACTTTTGCAGCTTGGCGGGTAATTAAGTTATTTCGGCGTAGCTCTTCACGCAGCGGCATTAGCATGTCGGCACTTTTACGCAGGCTTTCGCGGCCTATTAAATGCATTTCGAGAATACGGGTACGTAATTGCTCTAGCATGCGTTTGTCGGTATATGCTTTACCCGATTGCTCAATACGCTCTATTTGCGTACTAATTTGCTGCTCTATAAGGTTAAAACAGGCATGAAATTCGCCGCGAATATCAACCATTTCAAGCATTGGCTCTATGTATTCGTCAAACGCTTCTATTACCGCTTTATAACGTTTTTGCAGCGATTGCACCGCGTTATTAGATTTAGCTTGCTCAACAATATTTAAAATAGCGTTTTCGTTGTGTGCGTATAGTTTCATTATTTTGCGCACCCGATCATCCATAATACGGCTAAAACGGCGTAAGTCGTCAAAATCTTCCACTTCGCCCGCGTTAGCTAAGCGATCGCCAAGGCGGGCTAAGTCCTCTACTAATACACTAATTTCTTGTGCTAAACCTAAATGCTCTTCTTGCAGTAAAAAAGTAGCAAAGTCGGCAATGGCACGGTTTATTTCAAGCTGCGAGGATTTAGCCAAAGGAATTATAATATCTTGATTTAACAAGCGATTAGTTTCTTTATAAATACGATCGTTATGCCATGTAGGTTGTTTGTGCTTAATGGCATTTTGCAAATCTTTAATACTAAAGTCGGCCATTTTAAAACGTTTAAATAATAGCTCTAGCACCCCCCAATGTTCGCTAAGGGTATTTAATAGCTTTTTAGCTGGGATCATAAGGCGTTTATACATCCTAGTATGTTGTTAAATAACGAGCTAAATAAGCGAGTTATTCATAATTTTAATAGCGCTGATAGCTATATGGTATTCGTTTTTACAACGATTTAATAATAGTTTTTATCAGGTCATAGTGATAACATCCGCACCGAAAATAGGCACACGAAATATGCGGCTCTATTTTCTTCATAGGTTCAATTTTTACATTATTCCAAAGGTTGTTCAATTATCATGGTTTCCTCTATTATCCTGACTTTAATAGCGATTGCATTTTTGCTGATTGTTATTGAGGATATAATCCACGTAAACAAAGCTAAAACGACACTTTTTTTTGGTACGCTCTGCTGGATTATCTCTTTTATCTTCCCTATTAATGGGCAAAGCCCTGATACGATTCAATCACTCCTTAATCATAATATTTTAGAAATTGCCTCCTTATGGTTGTTTTTAATGGCGGCAATGACCTTTGTTGCCTATTTAAACTCAAAAGGGTTTATCGAAAATATTGTTAATCGGATTATGCCAAAACGAATTAGCGAACGTAAGTTAATGTTTTTGGTTGGTGTTTTTGCATTTATATTCTCTTCTATTTCGGATAACGTAACCGCTACGCTTATATCTTTAGCGGTGGTTTTATCATTAAAACTTGAAGCCAAAAAGCTAATTAGATACGCCACGCTGATAATTTTTGCGGTTAACTCTGGTGGTGTGTCGTTAATTACCGGTGATGTAACCACGTTAATGATATTTTTAGATGGCAAAGTAACTATTAGCAATTTGTTATTGTTAATTGGGCCAGCATTTGTAAGTGTGATGCTGTTAGCTGCGCTGTTATCAATTGGCTTAAATGGCCAGCTCGACTTTACTAAAACCAAGCAAAAACGCATTGAAAAAACCGATATTACAATTGCAGTTATCTTTTTATCTACGGTTATTGCTACCTTAACGCTGAGTGTTTTATACAGTGTACCGCCATTGCTTACCTTTTTGTTTGGTTTGTCTATGATGTTTTTAGTAGCGCAATTTTTAATGCGTAAAAAAGACATAAACAAAGACATGATAGATTTTATTCGTGAAATAGAATACGACACCTTATTGTTTTTTGTAGGTGTATTATTACTGGTAGGGGCGCTAAAAGAAGTTGGTATGTTAAGCCACTTTAGCGACCTGTACACAATAATGGCACCTGAATACGCAAATTATTTAATGGGTATATTGTCGGCAGGTGTTGATAACGTACCACTTACTGCTGCGCTATTAAAAGCAGATATAGTAATGACACAGCAGCATTGGCTGTCGTTTACCTATGCCACAGGTGTAGGGGGCTCTATGTTAATTATAGGCTCTGCGGCGGGTATTATTGCCATGAGTAAAGTTAAAGAACTAACCTTTATGAACTACTTACGTTTGTCGTTTTATTTATTAATTTGTTACACCGTAGGCTATACCGGCTCGTACTTAATGGCTGGTTTTGTTTAATATTAGTTATTAAAGTGCTTGACAGCTAGATGTCTAAACGATAACTTTCAAAGCCCCAGTAATGTATTGAGCTTTTCAATATATTGCTGGGGTTTTGTTTTATTAGTGATTGCTAAAATAGCCATTAATACAACATTCAGAAGAGGTGCGATACTTAGGTATTTAATGTGAGGTGACGAACGCCGTTGAGCATTAAAGAGGGAAGTACTCGCCGAGAAAAATAACACGTCGTCGTCGTTATTTTTCGGTTTATGGGGCTGAATCCTCAAAACTGTCACCAATATAGGTGGAGAGCTTCTGGCAGTGAATTTTCTTACCTTATATTTGCTGCCAAGTTCTTCTTGTTTTATTACGGTTTGGATGCCGTGAAAGGAGACGAAATGACAACCCAATCAGTGCCACATGTAGTATTAGGCAACAAATCAAATTATACCGTTGCTAAATTTGGCGGCACCAGCGTAGCTAACTTTGCAGCTATGGATCACAGTAGTAAAATAATAGTAGCAGATAAAAGCGTGCGTATTGTTGCGCTAAGCGCCAGCGCAGGAGTCACTAATCATTTAGTTGAGCTGTGCAATAGCAGCCTTAGCGCAGATGAGCGCCAAGCGCATATTAACGGTGTGTTGGCGATTCAGCAGGCTATTTTATCCGAATTGAGTTTAGATACCGATTTAGCGCAGGGCTTTGCTCAAACGTTAGCGGTATTTGAAAAACTAGCCAGCCAAACGCTACAAACAAAAGCGTTACATGACGAACTATTAAGTTTTGGCGAGCGATTATCAACTTATTTATTTACCCAAGTGCTGCGCTCAAAAGGTTTAAATGCAATACGCTTTGACGTGCGCCAAGTGCTTAAAACCGACAGTCAATTTGGTAAAGCAACTCCTAATGTTGCAGCTACTGCGCAAGCGGCAAGCGCATTACTTATTCCGCTGTTAGACGATCAAGTAATTGTTACACAGGGCTTTATTGGCAGTGACGAACACGGCCAAACGACCACTTTAGGGCGCGGCGGATCAGACTACAGCGCGGCATTACTGGCCGAGGCTATTCATGCTAAAAGTGTACATATTTGGACTGACGTAGTGGGTATTTTTAGTACCGACCCGCGTTTATGTGTAAAAGCCACGCCTATTGCACGCCTCAGTTTTGATGAAGCTGCCGAAATGGCTACCTTTGGTGCAAAAGTATTGCATCCGGCAACTATTTTACCCGCCAGTCGCAGCCATATTAATGTGTTTGTAGGGTCGAGCCGTGAGCCGCAGCGCGGTGGTACTTGGATTGAGCGTGAAAAATCGCAACTGCCAGGAATTCGCGCAGTAACACAACGTAAAAACCAAATATTACTTACCCTTAAAAGCCCCGAAATGCTATTAGCTAGTGGCTTTTTAGCCCGAGTATTTACCATTTTAAGTGAGTTTAACATTTCGGTAGATTTAGTGACTACTTCTGAAATTAGCGTAGCAATAACGCTTGATAACGCGCCTAATGCATCGCGCCCAGAGCTTGATCAGGGTTGCTTAGATAAACTTGCTGAGTTTTGCCATGTGTCGGTAGAAAACAACTTAACCTTAGTGGCGCTTATTGGCTCAGAAATACAGTTGCGCCAGCACGAAATGAACTTAATGCAGGTATTAAGCGACTTTAATATACGGCTAATTTGCCACGGTGCAAGTAAGCATAACTTGTGCTTTTTGGTCGAGCAAGGCGAATCCGACAACGTAGTGCAAGCTATTCATAGCCGACTACTAGAGAGCGATTGCGCGGCCTAATACAGCTAAATTAATAAGAGAGCACTGCCAGTCAGTGCTTTTTTCGCTCACTACACTTATATCAAATTCACCCACCACTGAACTGCTGGCATTAAGCTGCGCGCAAGTTAACTCGGTAAACACATTAGGGCTTAGCAATTTGGCAATAGGGCGGCTAGTGGCTTTAGCGAGCGCTTCTTTTAAGGTCCAAATTCTAAAAAAGTGTTTAGCTTGATCCTCTGCATTGCTGGGCTTGGTGATCAGCGCAATTTCATCGGTATGATAAAAATGCTTTGCGAGTTTTTCAAAAGGGCGCTTTGTACTTATTTTTTCAATATCGAAACCAAACTGGGCTTTTGTAGGGTTAAGTGCAGCGCCAACAAAACCATTAGAATGCGATATACAGGTATTAATAACGGTGTGGCTGTTATTAATGTGTAGCGCTAATTTACTTGTTTGTAGGTTAAACTCTGAGCTTATATTACATGGCTTAATGCCCGCCATATTAGGGTGCGAGGTTATAACTAAATACTTAAGTAATAATCGCGTGGCTAAATACTCTTGCTTGGCAGATACGCTTTTACGGCGGTTTATTATTTGCAGCTCAAAAGGGCTTAAATAATCAGGCAAATTAAATTGGCTTATATCGAGCGTTTTAGCGTCAAACAATAAAATAGGGCTTTTATTGTTACTAAAAGGCTGATTAATTTGCAGGGTGTTTTTAAAGTAAAGTGAACTCATAAACGCTCAAAATAATAATAAATTTAATACCGATTACCTGCTTGTATGCATAAGCTGAACATATAGTGAGCGGTTGTTAGTTGTTGTGCGCGCTAGGTGCATTTTTATTACTAAGGCGCGATGAAATATGGTTTAATTCACAACAGCTAAAATAATAACAGATTTGTAGGTGTATGACACAAGTGCGTGATGGTTTTCAAAGTCGACTTGGTTTTGTATTGGCCGCCGCTGGCGCAGCGGTAGGTTTAGGTAATATATGGGGTTTTCCTACGCAGGCTGCTAACCATGGTGGTGGTGCTTTTTTGCTGGTTTACTTTATTGTTATATTTTTACTTGCTTTGCCGGCTTTATATACCGAGCTGTATTTAGGGTATTACGCCCAAGCTAATCCGGTAAAAGCACTTAGGCAAGCATGGCAAAATAAAGCCCCTAAAGTAGGCGCGGCTGCAGGTTATATTGGCCTTGGCGGCGCTATTGTAATGCTTAGCTTTTATTCAATAGTGGCGGGGTGGATGCTGTCGTATGCTATTGAACCAGTAACTACATTTTTAGGTTTTAGCGGCGCTAGTGAATTTTTACATAGCGACTCTGCGCTGCGTAATTTTGTGTTTACCCCACTTATGCTTATTTTAACCGCGAGTATTATTTTAAAAGGGGTTAAATCAGGTATTGAAACCTGGTCACGGCGTTTAATGCCGGTGCTGCTAGTATTGCTAATTGGTTTAATTATTTATATTGCAACGCTTGATGGTGCAAGTGATGGTTTTGCTGCGTATTTAATACCAGACTTTAGCCAAATACTCGACCCTAACTTAATTATTGCAGCTATGGGGCAAGCCTTTTTCTCTTTATCCTTAGGTGTGGGCTGCATGATGATTTACGGCTCGTATTTAAAACCCGGTGCTAATTTACCAAAACTGACTGCCAGCGTAGCACTACTTGATACCAGTGTGGCATTTTTAGCTGGTTTACTTATTGTGCCTGCTATATATGTGGCGCAGCACAACGGCGTAGAAGTATTTAGTAACGGTAAATTAATTGGCGAAGGGCAGCTTATTTTTGCCATTTTACCCGCGTTATTTAACACCATGGGCGATATTGGCTTATTGGTTGGGTTATTGTTTTTTGTATTAATGTCGATAGCCTCGGTTACTTCTACTATATCAACCACCGAAATACCGGTGGCGTTTTTAGTCGAAAACCACAGTGTTGACCGCACTAAAGCTACGTGGCTGGTTAGTGGCGTAGTGCTAGTGTTTGCCAGCTTAATAATACTTAATTTTGATTGGTTATTTGGCTTGGTTATTATGGTATTTACTCAGTACCAATTACCGTTAATGGGGTTGTTTTACTTTGTTACTGTGGGCTGGTTATGGCAGCGCGGTAACAAACTACACCAAGCAACTAGCGGCGCGCATTACTGGTTTGCTCAGTACATACGTTTTGTTTGCCCAATATTAATGACCTTGGTATTTGCCAATGTGGCATTTAGTAGCTAAACGTTACTACAGGTAATAAATAAAACGGGAGCTTTTGCTCTCGTTTTGCTTTGTTATTTAGCTGTTAGCAATAACTGATTTTCAATTGCCTGCTTTAACGTTTCTGGCTTGGTGCGCGGCGCATAACGGGAAACAAGTTGGCCTTGCGAATTAATTAAAAATTTAGTGAAGTTCCACTTTATTACTCGCCCTTGCGAAATGCCTCTGGTGTGCTGCTTTAAGTAATTAAACAAGGGGTGGGCTTCTGGGCCGTTTACCATTACTTTGGCAAATATTTCAAATGTGGTATTAAATTGCGTTTTATAAAAGCTGTTAATGGCTAAATTATCAAGCGGTTCATTTTGGCCAAATTGATTGCACGGAAACGCCAAAATGGTAAACCCACTGTTTTTATATTGCTGATACAGCTTTTCTAAAGCGGTTAACTGCGCCGAAAAATGACATTCACTGGCAATATTTACAATAAGTAGCGTTTTGCCTTTTAACTGCTTAAAAGAAAAAAGCGCCTTGTTACAGCACTCTGCGTTAAATTGATAAATACTATCCATAGATCACCTACTTAATTTCCTATTAAATAAACTTTATAAAGACTTCATTCGCTTTTTTATCAACCGATTGACATAATCAGGCATGGTTTTTAAGTTATCAGTTTAATAGGTCATTTTTATGTCAATGAAAGTAGCATTTATTGGTTTAGGCGTAATGGGTTACCCAATGGCGGGGCATTTAGCAAAAGCAGGGCACAGTGTGTACGTTTATAACCGTACTCAAGCTAAAGCTCAAAAGTGGGCTAACGAATTTAGCGGCAACTTTGCAGCCACTCCACGCGAAGCTGTAAACGGTGCCGACATTGTATTTATGTGTGTGGGTAACGACGACGATTTACGCTCGGTAGTATATGGCGAAAACGGAGTGTTAGCCGGTATTAAAGCGGGCAGTATTTTGGTCGATCATACCACTACTTCAGCTACAGTGGCGCGCGAAGTGGCAGCAAAAGCGGCGTTATTAAAAGTCGACTTTATTGACGCGCCAGTATCGGGTGGCCAAGCTGGCGCCGAAAATGGCGTGCTTACGGTAATGGCTGGTGGCAGCGAAGCTGTATTTGCTAAAGTGCAACCTGTTATGACGGCATTTAGTCGTTTTAGCCAATTGTTAGGTGGCGTAGGCTCGGGGCAATTATGTAAAATGGTTAATCAAATTTGTATTGCGGGTGCAGTACAGGGCTTAGCCGAAGGCTTACATTTTGCAAAGCAAGCAGGGCTTGATGGTGAAAAAGTAATAGAAACTATTTCTAAAGGCGCTGCCGGTTCGTGGCAAATGGAAAACCGTTACAAAACCATGTGGGCAGGAGAATACGACTTTGGTTTTGCAGTTGATTGGATGCGTAAAGACTTAGGCATAGCGCTAGATGAGGCTAAAAATAATGGCGCAACGCTAGCAATGACAGCCACAGTAGATGGGTACTACGCCGATGTGCAAGCATTAGGCGGTGGCCGCTACGATACATCAAGCTTACTTGCGCGTATTGAAGCACAGCATAAAAAATAACGTTTACCTTGAGTATATCGTTGTAGACGCCAAGCTGGTTTGCGTATAAAAACGTAGTTTTAAAATGGTAAAGATATTAAAAGCTTCGCCTATCAAAATTCAAAAAAAACGCGACGCTTAAATTACTATAGCGTCGCGTTTTTATATGCGTTGTATAAGTACGTCTAAAGCAAGCTACATGCTTTGTGCGTAATTATACAGCGCCTTTAAAATAGTTAGGTTTTTTTCACTGTCGTCATGCTCATGGGCTAAATTTTCCAGCGTGATCATAAAGTCTTGAGCGTTAATTGAGGGTTGATCTTCCCCGTGCATTAACTTGTTTTGACAATACTGACGCCATTGATCCAGCTCTTGCTGGTTAAGCGTTTGCGGCCAGTTACGGGCGCGGTATCTAAACAATAAAGTATTAAACTTTTTGTCTTCAAAATCGAGTTTTAAATCGGCTAAGTCTTCGGGTTTTGCACCGCGAATAATCGCAAATTTAGCTTTATCAGCATGGCTAGTAAACCCATCGTAAAGTAAATAGTCAACGTTAGTTGTTGCGCTGTAATCGCCTTGTTCGTTAAACACCTCAGTTACTTTATCGCGCAGCTCGCTATTGGCTTTTAACACCGCCAAGTTTTTTAAACATTGCTCGCGGTCAATGCCTAAACGCGCTGCATTTTCAGGTAATAACGTTTTAGCAGGTGCTAAAATAGGGCACTTGTTTAAATGCACTAGCTTTAATCCTACTGGTAACTCGTCTTCAGCTAAATCAATACGCTTGGTATATAAACGTTTACGTAATTGCTCAACACTTAAATCAATAAGTACTTGTGGGCTTTGAGTTAAATCAAAACAAATTACGGCATTTTTATTTACCGGATGAAAGCTCATAGGTGCAACCCAGCTAGTACAGCCTTGCGTTGCTGGAATGCGTGAGCTGGTATGCACAAGCGGGGTCATGTTAAATACATCAACCAACTCAGCCAAGGCTTTTTTACCACGTAAACTAAAAAAGAAGTTATACAGCTTTGGCTGCTTGTCTTTTATTAGTTTAGCCAATGCAATAGTAGCGGTTACATCGCTTAGTGCATCGTGCGCCGCAGCGTGTTCAATACCGTTGGCAACGGTTAAATGCTCTAACTTAAAGCTTGGACTACCGTCTTCTTTTAACGGCCATTCAATGCCCTCTGGGCGTAGCGCATAACAAGCACGTACTAAATCAATAATGTCCCAGCGGCTATTGTTGTTTTTATATTCGCGCTCGTACGGGTCGTAAAAGTTACGGTAAAAGCTATAGCGGCTTACTTCGTCATCAAACCGAATACTGTTATAACCAGCAACACAGGTATTTGGCACACTAAATTGTGCATGAATTTTTGCTATAAATTCAGCCTCAACCAAGCCTTTTTTCATCGCCACTTGTGGCGTAATGCCGGTAATTAAACACGCCTCAGGATGCGGTAAGTAATCCGCCTGCGGTTTACAGTATTCAATAAGCGGCTCACCAATAATATTTAAATCAAGATCGGTACGAACACCCGCAAACTGGCTCGGCTTATCCTTTTGCGGACTAGCCCCCCAGGTCTCGTAGTCGTGCCAATAGATTGTTGCTTGATTTTGCTCTTGATATGCCATGCGTAAAACCTTGAGTAGTTAACTTTAAAGTGCCAAAAATAGCGCCAAGTTACTAAAATTATGAATTATTTAGATTATGGCATATGGGCGGGGGAGTTTATAGTTTTGGGTGAGAAAACGAGTTTTATTATAAGAAAGCCCACTGTTAGCAGGCTTTTTAGTACTACTGGTTTACCAGGTTTTTGAACTTACAATAATCCATAATTTGAGTGTTCTGGCCAAAGGCTGACTTAAGGAACGTGCCATTTGTATCTTTTAGTATGTACTGGTCGGTTTCATTACTAGTCAAATGTAGCGTTGGGTTATTTATTGTGAAAGTTGCGATGTTATCACCACCTAAATTGTAGGTGATATCTAAATGCTCGAGTAGCTCGAAGTGAATTACTAGCTTTCTGAATTGGCCATTATCAACACTAGAGCATAAACAATTCAAAAATAGAAGTGTTAGCTCTTGGTTTGATAATTGAGCTCTTAAGATATTACTGTACTTCTTTTGAACTTGATAACTTGAGGTACTCGTTTTTATAAGTTTAAGTAGTTGATAAAGGTTTCTAAAGTAGCTGCCAAACTGTTTGTTTTCATATAGATAAAAACAATTGAAAACATGTATAATTGATGGTTTTTTACCAACACGCTCGTGAGCATCTTTCATGGATATCAACAACTTATTAAAACTAAATATTCCCGGTTGTTGTAAATTATTACTAACAGTTAGAAAGTAAGGGATTTTTAGTTCATCACTTATAGCATCAAGTGAGTCACTATAACTATAATTAAATCTATCAAGCAGACTACTATGCAATTCCAACATATTAAAAAAGGTAGTTTCAAAGCTTTGTACTGCCAATAAGCTAGCTTGCTCTTCTAATGCTTTTGAGGAGTTGGCAAGTTCATTACGTGTAAGTTCTAGCTCTTTATTACTCACTTGTAGGGCTTTTTCATTTTGCTTTATAGCCTTAGTGCCTTGCTCAATAGCTTTTTCACTTTGCTCCAGCGCTTTTTTATTTTGCATTAGTGTATAAGCAATTAAAATTAAGCTTAATAGAGCGAATGTTGGATTTAGTACACCGCCAAAAAAGTCACCAACTGCGCCCCAGTTACCTATCGTTGAAGCTGGGCCAAACCCAAATTTCGATACAAAAAATATAATTGCGATAATGGCGGCTAGCCCTGCAATTCCACAAATTATAAAAACAATCCTTTTCATACTCTTAAGTCTTTTTTAAAGATGATAGTAATTTTGTAATTTGATCCATTCCATCAAAGGTGCTAGGTAGGTTTTCCGCGTCGCTAATAATCCCACTAAAAATAAGATTCTCAAATTTCTCTAAAACTGCGGGATCATCTTTTTTAATATCTTTAGAGTAATCTGCATAGTTTTGAATGAACTGGCAAAGCGTTTGTCTTAACTCAATTTGTAAAACTTGGGCTTGTACTGACTTATAGTTGTGTAATACAACTCTGAAGAAGTATATAAGGATTAGCTCTAAGGATATTAATGGCAAGAAGGCTAACAAATGAGTAAAAGGGGTATGGCTATTTAAATCACTACTTGGGCTATAAACAGTCACCATTCCATATAGAGGAAAAATAATTAATGCAAATGATAGTATGAGCAAAAAGATGAACGAGTTTGTTGATTCTTTTTGTTTTCTTATAGCTAAATTATTAAACCCTTTATATAAGCCAACAAAATTAAAAGCTGTTTCATATCTACTTAACGTGTTTTCTAAATCTTTTACTTCTTTTAGTTTCTCAGTCAAGGAGGATTCATGGTCAAGTTTTAACTTAAGCAGCCGTTCTTCTAATCTAGAAGATTCGGTATGAAGCACGTCAATTTTACTTACAGATTTATCTAGTGATTTAATTGCCTGAACCTCTTTACTAAAGTAGAGGTTTTTCATCAAATCTAGAGGTACAGTATATTTAGCATTAAGTAGGGCAGCTTTGTACTCTGAGTCAAACTTATCACTTTCAGTATAGCAGTCTAAGTTCTTTTTAAACTGCTCAATTGATTCATTATTAAGTAACTTACTACTGTTTAAATCCGTTTCAGAAAAAAAAGTTACCTCCATTAAAAAATTTATGCATATCAGATATAAATCCCGAATATCAGAATTTTCAAATTGAGAATCAATCCCCAGCTCATTTGATAAATACTTATAGTTTTTGAGATAATTTATGAATTTCTCACCATATTTATGAATGCTTATTTCACAAAATATATCCCAAGAACTTGGTGAAGTATAAATCTCCCTCACAATAATTAATATATCTTTAAAAAGGTTATTTAATAATTGAATTCCATCTGAAGAATCAGTGTTATTAATTCTTTTTTCAAAACCTTTATCTGCAAGATTATGATTTAATAAAAACTTGTTAATTATTTCATAATTTACATTGTTATGAAAAAACATAATTAGTCCTTTAATTTTATTGTTATTAACAGCTTTACAGTGACTTACCGGTAAATATTACTTTTCCAACCAAGGTACAGTTGCCGTTTATCGGTATTAGTTGTTCAGGCCAATTAGGGTTGGCGGCTTTTAGGAATTTGTGGCCGTTTTCGATAATAAGCTGTTTTAATGTAGCTTGGTTGTCGTCTAGGTGGGTTACTACGTACGAACCCTAAATGCACTCTGCTTCAGGGTATACAAAAATCAAATCACCCTCATCAAACTTTGGCTCCATGCTAATACCTTGCACTTAAAGGCTAGAACACTGTAGCTAATACGTTAGGCGCTATAGGATTTAACTTCAATTGTACCTATATTGCTGGAAACAATACATAAAAGTATTTAACATTGAAGATTATTTCAAAACAGCACCCATTTATAATAATGAAAAAACTAATAGAATTCACTATTTTCGCTTACTCATGATTTGTCAGTGTGCTTTAGCTGAACCGGCTAAAGTTCAAGAATACGGCTGTGATATGTAGTACGAGCTAACTGGTAAAGGTAAGCTAGCTATTATTTTACTTGAAGCAGGTGGTTCTGCGAAAATAAAATAATAGCTCAGAGGAATATGCAGCAGAGGCTTTGCTTCAATAAAGCTTGGTGATGTGAAAAATGGAATATCGAGTCAGTATTTAGCTTTTTATTTTGGTAAGTATTAAAAAGGCCGCTATTTAGCGACTTTCAGAAAGCTTATATTAACTACACGCTTGTGCTTTTTTAATCATTTCATTTTGTTCAGCAATTGTATCTTTAATCACTTTATCAAAAAACTTACGTTTTTCTCTTGAAGATGCATTACGAACGAAGTCTGAGAAAGGTGTAGACTTAACTTTTTCGCGTTTACTTTCAAACATAGCCATACTCCTATTATTTACTGCTTGTTATAGCCTCTAATGAAGCCCGATTATACTTTTTGCCAAGTAACAGGTCAATATCAGTAATATTAAAGTGGGGCTTTTCACGTGTTCCGTCAAGGTTTTTTTCCATAAAAATAATATCAATCTTATCTCTAAATAACTTTTTTAATTCACTGACGACAAGTTGAGAGTTAATGAATTGCTCGATAAAAACATCTTTAGGTACACGTCGCCCTTCTACGATCTCTCTAGCTTTAACTAATTTCCATGCTTGAGCAGGTTCTTGATATACGAAAATAATTAATACATATCTGTTTTTACTTAAAGAACGTTCAATATTAGACTTTGCTTTTGTTAGGCTTGAGAGTGTTGAATCGAGAACAAAACTTACTTTTTGTTTTAAAGCTCTATCGTGTATTGCTTCAACTAATATGGTTGCAGGTTTTTGAAATAAAGGTGAGTTAATACCGTTGTAATCACCAAACTGCTTTCGAAGTTCATCGTTCTCAATGTGTACTACATTTGCATTATGTTCGGTCTTAAATTGCTTGATAATATTCTTAGCAGTTTCTGTTTTACCCGCACCTGGAGAACCAGCCATAAAAACTGAAACAGCACTTTCTTCTTCTGGTAAATGATCAATGAACTTTTTTGCAAATGTTTTTTTCATTGCTTTAGCCTGTGCTAAAGCTTTTGATTCAATTTCGCCATTGTTCATGAAAAACCTTTAAGCTTTGTCAGGTAAGTCGGTTCAACTATGATGTTTGATTTGTGTACATCTTTGAGTATACATTTTTTAGATTGAATTTAAAGATGTAGGCTTATGTACTTAATCTTTTAATTAAAAAGATAAATATTATAAAAGCTTATTTACTGATATTAATGTCAGATATCAGTATTTTGACTATGCTAATTTAACGCCAACAAACGTAACCTTATAATTAAACAAGCGCTATTCTTCTGTCTTGCTCGTTTTGAGCAAAAGTTATTACATATATTGAGGCTTAAATTATGGCATCAGCAACTGGCCTAACCGTATTTGATATAAGTGCTATATTTTTATCGATTACCGCATTACTAACCTATGTTAATCATCGCTTTATTGGTTTACCTACAACCATTGGGGTTATGGTTATTTCTATGTTGGTATCGATTGCTGCAATATTTTTGGGCTTTTTAGGGTTTGATCAGCTAATAGATTACGAAGTTAGTTTACTTGAGCAATTAGATTTTACGGAGGTTTTGCTCGATGGCATGCTTTCAATGTTGCTTTTTGCCGGTGCTTTGCACGTTAATGTAAGCGATTTAAAGCGTTATAAACTGCCTATTGGTATTTTGGCTTGTGTGGGCACTTTGTTATCTACCGTTATGATTGCAGCAGCCCTTTATTATATGTTGCCCTTGCTGGGGTTTAGCTTGCCATTTATTTGGTGTTTATTATTTGGTGCTTTAATATCGCCAACGGACCCTATTGCTGTGATGGGAATTTTACAATCTGCTGGTGCTCCTAAAAGTATTGAAACTGTGATTGCTGGTGAGTCGTTATTTAATGACGGTATTAGCGTAGTTATTTTTTTACTTTTGTTAGGGATTTTGTCTAGCGGTGATATTCCAACAACTTATTATGTAGCAAATATGCTGGTGGTAGAGGTTGGTGGCGGTATTGTTTTTGGTTTAGTGCTGGGCGGTATTTTGTATTACTTGCTAAAAAGTATTGATAGTTACCAAGAAGAAGTACTACTGACTTTAGCCGGTGTTATTGGTGGTTATGCGCTTGCAAGCCATTGGCATCTGTCGGGGCCGCTCGCAATGGTAATGATGGGGCTGATGGTTGGTAATCGGGGGCGTAGCTTGGCTATGAGCGGAAAAACTCGCCATTATGTTGATTTGTTTTGGGAGCTAATAGACGAAATTTTAAATGCAATTTTGTTTGTTTTGATTGGGCTTGAAGTAGTAATGATAATTTACTCAGGTAATTTATTTATTGCCGCAGGTTTAACCATTTTAATTGCTCTACTAGCGCGGCTTATTGTGGTTGGCATTACCACCACAACTTTTAGGCAACAGCTAAAATTGCCGACGGGGGCTTGGAAGGTTTTGACGTGGGGCGGTTTGCGCGGCGGGATTTCGGTAGCATTAGTACTTCAGCTACCTACAGGCTCCGAACGCGATATTTTATTGGCACTAACCTACGCTGTTGTGGTGTTTTCTATTTTAGTGCAAGGCTTAAGTATTGGTAAAGTTGCGAAAAGTATTCGTTAGATACAAATAACATGAAACGTTAATCCGCCGAAGAATAATAGCCACTCAGGCAATTTACTTTTTTGTAAAATATTTCACATTACTCAGTATAACTTTAACTACGCACCACTAGACTAAAGTCTATAGGTTAGTTTAATTCACCTATCGAGTTTATTTTAATCGTTTGTCGATTTTGTGTTAATTCTCTAAAGTTCAGTTGTCGGCAACAAGCACGACTTAACTAATAGGACTATGACCATGAAATTAACACTTATCAAAACTATCGCTCTTAGCTCACTACTTACATGTTCAGCTGCTGCAATGGCTGAGCAAAGTGATTACAAATTAATGGTTATTGAAACCGCAACTGCACCACAGCAGTTGGAGCAATCGTTTAACAGCTGTGCGCTTAACGTTAAGTCAAAAAATTACGCTGAAGCTGAAGCCGTGTGTACACAAGCAATTGCACTATTAAATAATGCACAAGGCTCTAAGTTTAAACTACGCCAGCTTACATCGTACGCGTTAAGTAACCGTGGTGTTGCACGTTTAAAAGCAAATAACGAAACTGCTGCAATCGCTGATTTATACGAGGCAGTGCAGCTTAATAAAAACGCACTTGTATCTCATAATTTAACGCGCGCTAAACAAGAGCTATCTTTATAAAAAGCATAAACAATAAAGAGTGATACCTTTCTAAAGTATTCTTATTAATTGTGAATAACAAAAAATGCCGCTCATTTTACTGAGCGGCATTTTTGTATCACTAATTTATGTGGTTATTAGCTTAGCCTGCAACGGGTGTGCTACCTGTTGGAATGTCTTTCATGCTTTTAATTAGCATGTAAATACAGGTGGTGGCTAAGCAGCCGCCTAAATAAAGTAAAATACCATCGCTTGCATCAGAGAAGTTGGCCGCAAGCATTGGGCCTAGCACAGAGCCTAGGCTGTAGCTTAAAAGCATGATTTCGGTTGCTGATACAATTTTAGCCATAGGCAAAGAGTCGCAAGCGAGCGTAATGGCAATAGGGTAAAGTGCAAAACTTGCTGCCCCTAACACTAAGTAGCTAATAACTAAGCCGCTAAAGCTGGTTGTTTGCAATATACCTAACACGCTTGCTGCACCTAAAAAGCAAAACATTGCCATGAGTAAGTTTTTACCCATACGAGTTGATAAGTAACTTACAAGTGGCTGTACTAACATGCCGCCAAGAATAATAATTGCCATTAACAAACCTGTGTATTGAGCTTGCTCGCTTTGTGCTGCGATATATACAGGCATTAATCCGTAAATTGGCCCCAGTAATAGCCCCGACGCTAAGCAACCTAATATTGCTGGGCGGCTAAGGGTTTTAATTTCTTTTAATGGCAGTTTTTGTAGTTCTTGGCTATCTGGTTGGCCTGATGTAATTAATAACGGTGCTAAAATTGCTAGCAATAATAAACCAACAACAAATAAGTAGGGCACAGCACCTACCGTGCCTAGCGGTGCTATAGCAAGTTGGCCTACTGCGCTGCCGCCATAAAGCGAGGTCATGTAAAGGCCTAAACGTTTAGCACGAGCTTTAGGCGTGTTGGTCATTAATAACCACGATTCAACCACCACAAATACACCTGCAACGGCCATACCGGCAACAAAACGCGCCATTAACCAAACCCCAGCTTTAGGCATAACTAGCTGAGCAAGAACACTTAAAATTAATAAACTAAGAAATAAAATAAAAGCAAACCTGTGGCCTATTTTTACCACTATGCGTTCAATGCATGTAGCGCCAATAAGTAAGCCAAAATAAAATACACTCGCTAGCCATGGGGCAAGATCTACATCGAGTTTAAATGCCGATAGCGATAGCGGGATCAGGCTCATTAAAAAGCCAGAAGCTATAGCAAAAAAAGACAAACCGATAACAGGTGCTAACGGGTTATTTGACTTGCTAGTAGCAACGAATTCTATCATTAGAATTATCCGATTTTAAGGTCATAAATAAACGCTGTTTACCGACTCTGTTTTAAGGCGATTATTTAATGTTGGTTGATTTTGCGGCGAATGTAGGACTCTTTTGAAAGGAAGTAAAGTGATTTTTTATTAATCAATGAAAATAAATTTTTAACTGCACAATTACGTAAAATAAGCGCACAATTGCGACGTATTTGTGTTTTAAACGTATTAAAATTGTATGGTTTTTGTTATTTTATTTGCTTGGTTTAATGCGATAAGAGCAATAAATTTAAGCCATTGAGCAAACCATTAGTAAGTGTTTTTAAGTTATAAACAGTTGCGGCACAACAAATAAAAGTAACAGCCTTTAAAACGATTACTTTTATGTGTTGTAAACGAGCGGTTTTAATTTATGCAGCTGAGTTAAAACTAAACGTTTGATTACTGCATTAGCAGCGCTAATTGATGATACAAACCAATACCTATTAAAACATTAAACGGAAAGGTAATACCTAAAGAGCACAGCATAGCAAGGCCAATATTCGCTTCTGGAATAGCGGCTTTTATGGCTGCAGGCGCTGCAATGTATGAGGCACTGGCAACTAGGCTCCCTAAAACTACAATTGAACCCATTTCCAGGTGTAAAAGTGTACCGACTGCTACGCCAAGCGTGCCCAAAAATAAAGGGGTAATAATAGCAAATAAAGCTAACTTCCAATGATGCCAAGGCACAGGGCGCAAAGTTTGCGCTGCGGTTAAACCCATTTCAAGTAAAAATAATGCCAGTACAACCTTAAAGCCGTTAGTTAATAAGCTGGTAACTTGGCTACCTTGTTGCGTGCCGTACATTATGCCAATAATTACACCGCCAACGAGTAAAATAACGCTTTTATTGGTTAGTGCTTCGTGCCAAACCGCTTTTAAAGACAGCTTTTTAGTTGGTGCACTTTCTTTATTAAATTTTCTATATATTAGCAGGCCAACAATAATAGCCGGCAGCTCTAGCATCACTAAATATAAAGTTACTTCAGCGCCTACAACCAAACTAGACGACTCTGCGTAAGCAAGCGCAACAGCAAATGTACCCGCACTAACAGAGCCATAATGCGCCGCAATACTGGCACTATTAGCATGAGAAAGTGTAATAACGTACTTTAAAATAGGGTACAGCATTAAAGGAATAAGCCCGCCAAGCAGCATAATGGCCCCCATTTCTGGGAGTAGTTGCCAATTTAAATTACCGTGTAAAACCATACCGCCTTTTAAACCAATAGTAAGCATTAGCAGCAGGCTTAGGGTTTCGTAAGTGGCTTTGGGTATAGCAAGATCAGAGTGTATAAGTCCGGCGATTAAACCTAATATAAAAAACATAACAACAATATCGGGCACGGTGTTTCCTAGTTGTAAAATTAAGTGGCGCTATTGTAGAGAAAACTTTGTATAGTAAATAATAAAATGAACAGTGGTTATATATAGATAATTATCTATGAGGTGGGTATGGATTTAAGACATATATCGTTTAGATTACTAGAAGTGTTTATGAGTGTAGTAAAAACCCGTTCGTTAAGTGAAACAGCAAGGCAGCTTTATTTAACGCAACCTACTGTTTCACTACAAATAAAACGCTTACAAGAAGAAATAGGAGAGCCACTAATAACTATGCAACAGCAAAAGTTACAGGTAACCGAGGCTGGCCTTGAGCTATTTAGAACCTGCAAGCAGGTGTTTGCTCATTTTGAAGATTATCAAGATTTTTTAGCGGAATTACGTGGAGGCGAGC
This sequence comes from Pseudoalteromonas sp. MIP2626, assembly GCF_013414205.1. Lineage (NCBI taxonomy): Bacteria > Pseudomonadati > Pseudomonadota > Gammaproteobacteria > Alteromonadales > Pseudoalteromonadaceae > Pseudoalteromonas > Pseudoalteromonas sp. MIP2626. The sequence continues at coordinate 221,805 of NZ_JAATTW010000001.1, read as the reverse complement.
GAGGGCGATGTAAAATTGCCATGGTAAATACGGCGCAATATATTTTGCCTAAATTGCTCGGTCCTTATAGTAATTTGCATCCGCATGTAGAGTTACCACTGGAAATAGGCAATCGCGAAGAGGTATTAGCCCGCTTTGAGCGTGGAGAAGACGACATTTACGTTTTTAGCCACCCACCATCGTTAGAGCAAGCCCAAGCCGCTCGGTTTTTACATAATCCATTAGAGTTTATTGTGCCTAATAATCATCCTCTATTGAATGAAAAAACCGTAACATTGGCGGATTTAATGCCATATCGATTTTTACTGCGTGAAAACGGTTCTGCCACACGTATGCTATTTGAAAGTGAGCTACAAAGCCGAGGTTTAATGCTTAGCGATAGTGTACAAATGGCGAGTAACGAAGCCATACGTGTTGCAGTATCATCGGGTATGGGAATTAGCTTGCTGTCGCATCATGTTTTACCAAAAGGTGATAATAGCTATACAAAACTGCATGTTATCGATACCGATATAGCCAGCCAATGGTACTTTGTAATGCGTACCGACAGACACATTTCGCACGCAGCGCGCAGCTTTTTAAAATTTGCCCAAGCTAATTTAGAGCATTACCTCGATACAAAATGGGTGCGTAATGAACTCCATACATTACATTTAGAACCTAAAAATTAAATAAGCAGTCGTTATGTTGCTATCAATACATAGTTATAAAAACACCGATAATAACTTAGATCTAACTATTTATTATTTTGCTTTTATTTTAAATAAAATTAAGTAAGGTTTAAGTTTATATTTTGTTAGGGCTTTTTTACTTAGTTGGAACCAAAATTGCTGCATAGCTTGTAACACAACAATGGGTTTGAGCTAATGACAACAATAACGTTTAAAAATCAATACAGTAACTATAATTCCCCTAGTGTAAATAAAGCGGCAAGCCCAAGCGAAGTTGCGGCAACCAATCCCCCCATTGATGAAAAAGCAAGTGATGTTAAGGGCATAAACTCAGCCCCTAAAGAGCAATCATTTTTAGAAAAAGCTCAAGAAGCGCTTGTTTATCAGCGTTTAGGTGTAAATAAAGACAAAATAGACGAGTTAAAAGCGGCAATAGAGGAGCTTACTAAAGAGTTACAAGCGCAAGGCGCTGATCTTGATGTAATTGCAGATAAAATTAACGAACTTGAAAAAATGCTTGAGCAAGAATACCAACAAGGGCGCGATCGAATGGATATGAAACCTCAGCATGAGGCGGGTAAAATAATTTCTGCACTTGTTTAATTTACATAATATTGAATAGTTTACATTGTTATTGTGCTTACTTTTGCTAAGGTAAAAACTTATAACAAAAATAAACAAGGATTACTAATGAAAACCCTGCAGCAGCAACTAGGTAACTACGGGCTTTACCACCGTTCAAAACGCAATGTACTCACCCACCTGTTAGGCATTCCGCTCATTGTATTTGCCGTATTGTGCTTATTGGCGCGCATTCAGATCCCGTTGGGAGGCCTTGTTATAGATGGCGGGCAACTTATTGTATTTGTTTCAGTTGTGTATTATTTAATGTTAAGTGTGTCGTTGGGCCTTATTATGGCTGTGCTATTAACTATATTACTTGTTGGCGCGCAACCTATTGCAGCTATGGCATTTACGCCTTGGTTAACGATTAGTATAGGGCTGTTTGTATTTGGTTGGATTTTACAGTTTGCTGGCCACTATTTTGAAGGTAAAAAACCCGCGTTTATAGATGATATATCGGGGCTTATTATTGGCCCTTTGTATGTAACTGCAGAGCTATTATTTATGTTGGGCTGTTATAAAAAGCTAGAGCAACAAGTAACCGACATTGCTGGCCCAACTAAGCCATAAAACAATAACAAACGTGCTGTGACTAAAGCATAAAAATACGGTAACAAAGTATGGATTATAATAATAAAACAGTGTGGATCACCGGTGCGTCATCGGGCATAGGTAAGGAGCTGGCAATACAGTTTGCAGAGCTGGGCGCTAGCGTTATTTTATCGGCGCGTAATGTTGACAAACTGACAGCGCTTAAGGCTGAACTAAAAGGAGAAGGGCATTTAATATTGCCACTCGATTTAGCAAAGCCCGAAGAAGTATTGAGTAAAGTTACCGCGGCAATAAATGAGTTGCCCGCAATCGATATTTTAATTAATAACGGCGGGATATCGCAGCGTAGTTTATTTTTAGAAAACGACTTTAAAGTGTATCGCCAATTAATGGAGGTTAACTATTTTGGTTTAGTGGCGTTAACTAAAGCGGTATTGCCCTCTATGGTTGCAAGAAAAAGTGGCTCGGTTGTGGCTATAAGTAGTGTGGCAGGAAAGGTAGGCTCTAAACTAAGAACCGGTTACTCAGGTACTAAATTTGCAGTGGTGGGGTTTATGGATTGCCTGCGCGCAGAAGTAAAAGAGCATAACATTCATTGTTTAACAATTTGCCCAGGTTTTATAAAAACCGCGATTGCGCACAACTCATTAAACCCGCAAGGTGTTGCACAAAATAAATCTGAGCAAGCTATAGAAAATGGCATGGATGTTAAAGTAGCCGCATCAAAAATGATTAACGCTATTAATAGCAAAAAAGATGAAGTGATTGTTGGCCAAGGTTTAAGTGGTTGGGCTCCTACCATTAAACGCTTTTTTCCGCGTTTATTTAACCGTTTAACTGCAAAAGTTAACTTTAAGTAATACCAAAATTCAAGAAAGCTATAGTTGAGTATAAAAATGATAATAAAGTATATATGGCTCGGATTATTTTTTAGCGTGCTGATCTGGTCGGGCATAAACCCAAAAGATCAATTTACTTGGTTTTTAGAAGTGCTACCAGCGATTATTGGTGTGGTAATTATACTTTGCACCTATAAACACTTTAAGTTAACCCCTATTTTATATTGGTTTATTTTAGTGCATTGTATTGTGTTGATGGTGGGCGGCTATTACACCTATGCTGAAGTACCGCTATTCGATAATTTATTTGGCAGTGAGCGCAATAACTACGACAAAGTAGGGCACTTTTTTCAGGGTTTTGTACCGGCATTACTAGCACGCGAAATTTTACTGCGTAAAAATGTAGTTAACGGTAAAGGGTGGCTAATAACCTTTGTTATTTCAATATGCTTAGCCTTCAGTGCTTTTTATGAACTACTAGAGTGGTGGGTGGCAGTGTTAAGCGGCGAAAATGCCGAAGCGTTTTTAGGCACCCAAGGTTATATTTGGGATACCCAATCAGATATGGGATTAGCACTATTAGGTGCTATTTGCTCGCTATTAGTGCTTTCTAAAGTACACGACAAGCAGCTAAAAAACGTTAAAGATTATGGATGAGTTATTATGCTTAGGCGTTTATAGCGCTTGTTAATAGATCTTTCGTGACATATAGAAAAACCGGTCTTCTTCTTTGTCTATTACGAAACCATTTCTCGTATACAGATGATACGCAGGACTAATTTTAAAAACTCGTAGTCTAAGTAAATTAACACCAGCTTTAATCGCTAATCGTTCGCACTCTGCCAGAGCAGCTGCCCCAATTCCCTTATTTTGAAATTTCTCACTAACCTGTATATCTCGGATATAACATCCTTCATTATCAAAGGCTAAACGAATTGCGCCAACGAGCGAAGTATTATAAAGAATATCCCAATTTTCTAAGTCTAGAATTTGCTCTTGTATCTTAGATTGTTCCCAGCAAACCGAATAATGTTCATAGTATGAACGCATATTTTTATATGTAATATCTGCCGATGCATAAAGATCGACTGTTGCTTGATATGAAATCACTGCAAATCTCCCTGCTTGAGTTACTTATATGGATAATGAGTCCCACTTTTTGAGTTATCACACCCCCAAAATAGCGTTTATTATATTGTTCAATAATTCCACTTAAAAACGCCTATGTAAACAATTGTTTATATGGGGGTATAAAGTAAGTTTACTGTTATGCCTAAAACAACTTTTAATAAGGTTATAGGGCAAAATATAAAAACGGTTTCAATGCGCGGTAGTTGTCGCTTAATAATTTATTTGGTTTTATTGAGTGGGGTTTATTTAGTAGTTAAGTTTTTAAGTGATTTTATGGGCGCGGGGAGGCTGATTAATACTTATTTGCTGCTTTTACTTGAAAGTAATCAGAAAATACCACAGCGGTATAAAAAGGAAGTTTGAATTTATTAGTTATTTTACTAAATGCTGCCCGGTGTTTTTAATGCAAAGAGCAGCGTTTAACTATATGCATTTACTTGGCTTTTTTAGCCTCAAGAGTTTCTATTTCACTCCAAATTTTTTCTGCCTCGGCGCTTAACATAGCGTAGCTTTTAATATCGCCTTTACGCTGTGCCTGCATGCCTTGCTCTAATTTTGCGTCGTACTCTTTGCGTAGTTTTTTGCTTGGATCTGATTTAAATATCGAAAACATGCTTACTCTCTTAATTACTTTTAATGTATTTGCTTGATTGAGTATACATACGATGCCGCGTGGAAAATCGATTATTAAAGTATAAATTAGTCCTGCAGCTAAATATTGAATAATTACTCTAACAGGGTTGAAATCACAAATATTGAGCGTACACTTGTGCGCTGAAAGTTTGGGAGCACACGTGTAAGCCTAAAGTGTTTTGAATCGCAATAGAGAATTAAGTGCTTATGATCACGCAAATATTAGATCAATTTTCAAAATGGTTTTTACACCATCAAAGTTTTGCCAGTTATATAGAGCCAATTATGCAGGTGTTTAAACCCGCATGGCGCGCTGGGCAATATAGAGCGCAAGTAGTTGACGCAGTTAGCCTTAATGGGAGTTTTTTAAGTGTGCAACTTAAGCCAAGTAAACAATGGCCTAAGCATACTGCTGGGCAGCATATAAGTTTAACCCTTGAAATTAACGGGCGATTATTAACGCGTGTTTTTACTGTGGCTTCAAGCGCTCAGCAATTTAAAAACACAGGCTTAGTGCGTTTACTAATCAAAACAAATCCACAAGGGCGTTTTACAAGTTTACTAAATAACACCTTAAAAGCGGGTTTGTGGTGCAGTATTTCTGCGCCAAACGGCGACTTTGTATTTAAAAACACACATACACCGGCCACTTTTATTGCTGGTGGGTCGGGCATTACCCCCATGCTGGCTATGCTTGATGATTACCTAAGCCAAACAGCGCAAAAGGTGTTGTTAGTGTATTACGCAAAAGTAACTGAACATCAATGTGTTGATGAGTTGAGTGAACTGGCAGCACGGTTTGCGCATTTTTCGTTTTTATTATTAACACGTGAGCAGGCAAGCGATATAACCAGCAATATTAAACCATGGGAAAACCCCGATATTTATTGCTGTGGCCCTGCAGCCTTTATGCAAACGGTGAGTGACTTTGCTAAAAAGCATGATTTAAATTACTACCAAGAGGCATTTGGTTTAGCGTTGCCGCGCTTAAAAGACGACAGCCAATTTAATGTAAAAATTAACAGTGGCGCGCATGTGGTATTGGGCAACGATGTTTTGCTAACTCAGTTTGAAGAAAAAAAGCTACCCGTTAAACGCGGTTGCGGCATTGGTATTTGCCATCAGTGCCAATGTATTAAAAAGTCGGGCGTGGTACGCAATTTAAAAACCGGTGAATTGAGTGATAGCGGCGAGCAGTTAATTCAACTTTGCGTAAGCCAAGCGGTAAGTGATTTGGAGCTACAATTATGAAAACCATTAACTTTGAGCAATTAGAAAAAGAATTAAATGCCATAAAAATGGACACCCTTGGCAAAGTAGGCCAGCAAGATGCTGATTATCTTCGCGCTGTTGTACGTAAACAGCGAGTATGCGAATGGAGCGGGCGTATTTTACTTATGCTTGGTTTTATTGTGCCATTACTGTGGGTTGTGGGTGTGCTGTTACTCGCCCTTGCTAAAATTTTAGATAATATGGAAATTGGCCACAATGTAATGCATGGTCAGTACGATTGGATGAACGACAAGCAACTTAATTCACAAAACTATGAATGGGACATAGCCTGCGATGGACAAAGTTGGCAACGCGTGCATAACTTTGAGCACCACACTTATACCAATATTATAGGTAAGGACCGCGATTTTGGTTATGGCTTATTAAGGTTAAGTGACGATTTTAAATGGCGTTTAAAAAACACGTGGCAATTTATAACCTATTTAAATTTAAGTGTGTTATTTCAATGGGGGGTGTCGTATCACGAACTGGCAGGCGAGCGCGTGTTTATAGGTAAAAAGAAGCCACACCGCGATGGTGCCGTGTTGCATAGTACCTTAAAACAGCGCTTTTTTAGTAAAGGCGCGCGCCAATTAATTAAAGACTATGTGATATTTCCGTTACTTGCTGGGCCATTATTTTTGTGGGTATTAGCGGGTAATTTAGTGGCAAATTTAATTCGTAACTTATGGACATCGACCATTATATTTTGTGGTCACTTTACTGAGCAAACCCACACTTTTAAAGAACAAGACTGTGTAAACGAAAGCCAAGGGCAGTGGTATTACCGCCAAGTACTGGGCTCGTCAAATATAAAAGGGCCGCGTTGGTTTCATGTATTAACCGGGCATTTGAGTTTTCAAATTGAGCATCACTTATTTCCAGATATGCCTTCGTCGCGCTATCAAGAAGTGGCATCGCAAGTACAAGCTGTATTGCAAAAACAAGGGATTACCTACAATACGGGAGGGTTTTTTAGTCAATATGCCTCGGTGTTAAAGCGTATATTTCGGTATTCGTTTAAATAATGATTAATAAAGTAGCAGTAACGGTAATGCCTGCATTAAATAATCGGTTAGTGTAAAGGCGTTAGCTGATTATTGCATTAAAGTGTTGTAAATGGCTTTTTTGATTAAATAACCACCACCACATGCAAAAAACTCTTCTAATTAATTTAAAAACAGGCCGGTTTGCTATGGTTAAGTAGTAGTTGGTTGTCATACAATGGGGAAAAATAGACCACACAAGAGAGATTAAAATGGCCGCATTTGGTACTGTGTTTATGCCGCAGATGATTCAAGCTCGTTTTTCTGATAATAAATGGAGCGAAAGCTCAATTGTCCCTTCTGATAAGCTTGAACTGCATCCTGGCGCTCACGTTTTACATTATTCAAGCACATGTTTTGAAGGCTTAAAAGCCTTTCGCCATGAAGATGGCTCAGTCTATATTTTTAGAATGGATGCAAACATTGCGCGCATGCAGCAGAGTTCTGAATTGCTTAGTTTACCAAGTGTTGATGCCGAGATGCTAAAAACCATGATTATTGATATTGTGCGCCAATACGCTGATGAAACGCCTTTACCACCGGGCTCTATGTATATTCGCCCAACGCATATTGGTACTGAGGCAGCAATTGGTAAAGCCGCTGCGCCTTCTATGAGCTCATTGCTATATACTTTGTTATCGCCAGTAGGTGATTACTTTAGTGGCGGTGCAACGGCACTGCGCGTATTACTTGAAGAAGATGGTATGCGCTGTGCGCCGCACATGGGCATGATAAAAAGTGGTGGCAACTACGCCAGTGCACTAGGACCAATTTCAGCAGCACGTACTAAGCATCAGGCAGATCAAATTTTATTTTGTCCAGGTGGCGACGTACAAGAAACCGGTGCAGCTAACTTTATTTTAATTGATGGCAACGAAATTATTACTAAAGCGCTCGATAGCACGTTTTTACATGGTGTTACCCGTAATAGTATTTTAACCATAGCTAAAGACTTAGGTATGACGGTAAGCGAGCGTAACTTTAGCGTTACTGAACTTTTAGAGCGCGCAGCTAAACCGGGCACTGAAGCAGCACTTTCGGGTACTGCGGCAGTATTAACACCAGTGGGCACCTTTATTCATAATGATAAAGAATACCAAGTTGGTAACGGCGAAGCAGGCCCAACTACGGCGCGCCTGCGCCAAGCATTGAACGACATTCAATGGGGTAAAGCTGCAGATACACACGGTTGGTTAACTAAAATTTAGTTTTTAATTTAACCCACTAAAAAGCCACCTAATTAACTTTAATTAGGTGGCTTTTGTATTTTTGCTATTTAATTAGCGCTTAGGTTAAATAACTTTACACCTTAGCGGATTAAAATCTCATTTCTATTTTGCCGTAAACGTAGCGGCCATTAAAACCAAATGGCGAAAAGCTTGAGTACGAAAATAAGCGTGAGAATGTAGTTACGTCATCAACTAGGTCGCGGGTTGGATCTGGGTATACATCAAAAATATTATTAGCACCTAAGCTTACCGATACATTGTCAGTTAGTGCATAGGCTACATCTAAATCGGTGATCCATTTAGGTTTTAAAACTTCGTTACGCTGTGCAATATCCGATGGATCTTGGGTTTCGCCGTAGCGAGTGTTTCGTAGGGTGGCGCGCCAATCATCCATAGTCCAAACCGCGCTTAAGTTATATTTATTACGCGGGGTACTTACTTCAAAGCGACGTAGTTCGTTACCAGAGAATAAGTTGTCTTGATCAAACCCAGCGCCTTGCAGCTCTGCAGGTGGGGCAATAATGTCGGTTACTTGGTTTTTGCCATAGTTAAAGCCTAAATTAAATGCCACATCGCCGTAGTTATCTGTAATTAAATTATATGAAGCAACCACATCAACACCGCGAGTTTTGCTATCAATAGCGTTTAAGAAAAATCGCCCTTGATTAGCGCCCGTACCTTCGAGTAAATCGGCAATAGCAGCGCCAGATAAGTTATTCGACAGTACAATACGGTCATCAATAAGTATTTGATAGTAATCTACCGATAAACTGAAATTAAAGTCGGTTGACCAAGTAAAGCCTATTCCATAGTTGGTGGCTTCTTCGGCATCTAGGCCCGGTGATCCGAGTGCTTTTGCAACGTTACTGCTGGGTGCAAAAGTACCGGTTTGTGTGGGTTCACCATCAACAAATACAGTAGCAACTGAAGTAAAATGTTGTTGCTGTAGCGAAGGCGCTCTAAAACCGGTTGATACTGAGGCGCGCAGCGCTAAATCTTCGGTTAGTGTATAACGTGTAGCAATTTTACCATTTAAGGTATCGCCAAAGTCAGAGTAATCTTCGTAACGCGCTGCAACGGTTAAGTTCCAGTTATCGGTAATGTAGGCTTCTAAATCTACGTATAAACTTACATTATGGCGGCTGTTATCGCTTGCCGATTCAGGGGTAAAACCAGGAAATACTTGTGAGCCTGCTGAACCAAATGGGCCGTTTACCGGATCGGTTACTGCACCACCTGGGCCAAATGTGCCTTGGGCATAAGAGGCTTCTTCGCCTGCTTGAATTTCGTAGCCTTCGCGGCGATACTCAGCACCTACAGCAATGTTTAAACCGCTGGCTAAAAAGTCGACATCAACCTCGCGGCTAAAATCAACATTAAGCGTAAGTTGGTCGTAGGTAAGTGTACCGGCATCAAAACGTGTTTGGCTGCTTGGCCCATACGAGGTATTTACGCTATCTATTACACCAAATTCAAAGTCATCTAGCCCGTATACGGCAGACACATCGTAATTCCACTCACTCACAAAGCCTTTAACACCCAGTGCGAGAGAAAAGTCGTTTATATCTGAAGTGATCACCGGTAAAAAGCCGTCGGGGTAAATATCGGTGACATTACGATTATCTTGCGCGCGGCGGTAAAAACCACCACCTTCGCCTTCGCGTTTACTATAAGAGCCAAAAGAATATAGCTCAGCGTTATTGGTTAGCTCATATCCTGCGTTATAAAAAACAGAAAGGTCTTCTACATTGCCATTACCAAAATTATGATTGTAGCGATCCCAGGTTAACTCGCGCGGATCGAGTGCGCCATTTACGGAGCCATCATCTAAACGAGCGTAGTTTTCACGTTGGTCGTAGTCAGAGCGATTGGTTGAATGACGATCGCGATATTCGGTAGATATATTTAAAAAACCATTATCGCCTAGCTCAAACCCCATATTGCCTTGCAGTGTTAACGTTTGGCCATCGGTTAATGAACGGTCGCCCCCTTCGTTAAAGGCTAAATTACCATTAGCATCTTCTGATACCGATTTAAGTTCAGGCACGCCATCCATTTCGGTCATGTTTGCGCCATAAATAGCCGAAAAAGAACCGCCACTACTAGCATTTTTAAGTACTATATTAATAACACCGGCTATTGCGTCGGAGCCATATTGTGCAGCAGCGCCATCACGCAGTACTTCAATTCGGGCAATCATCGCATTGGCTGGAATAGCATTTAAATCAACTGATGATGAGCCACGACCCGTTGAGCCATTTAAATTAAGCAACGCATTACTATGGCGACGCTTACCATTAACAAGCACTAAGGTGTGATCGGGTGCTAAACCACGCAGTTGAGCCGGGCGTACATGGTCACTACCATCGGTAAGTGATGCTTGCGGAAAGTTAAAGCTAGGCAGTAAGCTACTAAGCAGGGCGTTGGTTTCGGTTTGACCTGAGTTTTTAAGCGAATCGGCACCAATAATATCAATTGGAACTGGGCTGTCCTCTACAGTTCGGCCTAGTCGCGTGAGCCAATAACACTAATTTGTTCAATATTTGCCTCGGCTTGGGTGTCTTGCTCAGCAGCAGATGCGTACATAGACCCTAGTAATGCCGCCGATACGCTTAGCGCTCATACCGTGAGTGGCGTTGATTTTTGCAGTTTTAATAATAATTTATTATTCATGTTGATTCCCTCATTCAAAAACGCAGTAAATTAGTTCAGTTAAATTTGCAGTAACAATAGAGCTAATTTAAATTACATCTTTTAACATATATCCAAGCAGCAAAGGCAGTCAATTGAATAACATTCAATAAACATTATGTTTACTTGAAAGTGAGGTGTTAATAATAGAAATTGATTATCTAGAGTTTAAGTTAGCTATAGTTCACCACTTTATTTGTCCAATGAGCATATCTTTAAACATAACCCAGTCGCCACACAAACTGTAAAAAGGGTGCTTGAAGGTAGCGGGTCTGTTTTTGTCAAAAAAGAAATGCCCAACCCAGGCAAAACCATAGCCAATTACTGGTAACAACCACAATAAACGGTATTGTGATTTAAGTACCGCTACGCCAATAACAAAAAGTACTAAAGTGCTGCCAATAAAGTGTAAGCGTCGGCACGTAATATTGCGGTGCTCTGTTAAGTAGTAGGGGTAAAATGCTTTAAAGCTATTAAATTTAGGGCTGGGCATGTATTGCTCTTATTTATTTATGCTGCGTAATCTTATTAAAGCCTAAATTTACACTTGTTTACAGCGACAAGTGGTATTGAACGTATCTAGCTAGACAAACTAGCTTAAAGTTAATAACTTAGGCCTACTATTAAAAACCAATAATAATGGAGAGATAAATGTTTAAAAAAACCCTAGCATGTGCTGTTCTTGTAGCACTTAGCGGCTGTTCAGAGCCAACTAATACCGCAACTAATAAAGAAGCTAAAGCACCCATGAGCCAAGCAAATTCAGTAAACTACCCAGTAACTAAAAAGGGTGATGTAGTAGATAACTACTTTGGCGAAACACTGGCCGACCCATATCGCTGGTTAGAAGATGATATGAGCGCAGAGACTGCCAATTGGGTTAAAGCACAAAACAAGGTAACCTTTTCGTATTTAGAGCAAATTCCTTATCGCGATAAGTTAAAGCAGCGTCTTGAAAAGTTAATGAACTACGAAAAAATAGGCGCTCCCTTTACCGAGGGCGATTACACCTACTTTTATAAAAACGATGGCCTGCAAAACCAGTATGTTTTATACCGCAGTAAAGAGGGCGGTGACGTTGAGGTGTTTTTAGATCCAAACAAATTTAGCGACGATGGCACTACGTCTATGTCGGGGCTGTCGTTTTCAAAAGATGGCTCATTACTCGCGTATCAAATATCGGAAGGCGGCAGTGATTGGCGCAAAATTATTATTATAGACACGCAAACTAAAGAGCAAGTGGAACAGGCTTTAGTTGATGTGAAATTTAGTGGCATAGATTGGTTAGGCAACGAGGGTTTTTACTATTCTAGCTACGATAAACCTGAAGGCAGTGAGTTGTCGGCTAAAACCGATCAGCATAAAGTGTACTATCACACCTTAGGATCTGATCAAGCAACCGATAAACTGGTGTTTGGTGCAACCGATGAGCAAAAACATCGTTATGTAGGAGCAGATGTAACGCATGATGGCCGTTATTTACTTATTTCGGCTAGTACTTCTACTTCGGGTAATAAACTATTTATTAAAGACTTAACTCAAAAAAATAGCGAGTTTGTGACTATTGTAGGAAACACCGACTCAGATACATCGGTTATTGATAACGAAGGCAGTAAGCTGTTTTTAGTGACTAATTTAAATGCTCCAAATCAAAAAGTAGTGACGGTAGATGCAGCTGATCCTGGTCCGCAAAACTGGCAAGACTTTATTCCCGAAACCGAAAATGTATTAAAGCTTACTAAAGGCGGTGATACCTTTTTTGCAAATTACATGGTTGATGCTATTTCAAAAGTGAAACAGTACAACAAAAAGGGTGAGCTAATTCGTGATATTACCTTACCGGGTGTGGGCACTGCGGGTGGCTTTAGTGGCAAAAAAGAGCAAACAACGCTGTATTACTCTTTTACCAATTATAAAACCCCAGGAACGACTTATACGTTTGATGTAACTACGGGAGAGTCGGGTGTTTATCGTAAGTCTGGGGTTGATTTTAATAGTGACGATTACACCTCTGAGCAAGTGTTTTATAACTCAAAAGACGGCACTAAAGTACCTATGATAATTACCTACAAAAACGGTATAAAGTTAGATGGTTCAAACCCAACAATTTTATACGGTTATGGTGGGTTTAATATTAGCTTAACGCCAAGCTTTAGCCCAACGACTGCCGCGTGGCTTGAACAAGGCGGCGTGTATGCGGTGGCCAATATTCGCGGTGGTGGTGAGTACGGGAAAGAGTGGCACAATGCAGGCACTAAATTACAAAAACAAAATGTATTTGATGATTTTATTGCCGCAGCTGAGTATTTACAAAGCAAAAAGTACACATCTAAACAGCGTTTAGCTCTACGTGGTGGCTCAAATGGTGGCTTATTGGTAGGCGCAGTTATGACCCAGCGACCTGACTTGTTTCAAGTAGCGCTGCCGGCTGTAGGCGTACTCGATATGCTGCGTTACCATACATTTACTGCAGGCGCAGGCTGGGCGTACGATTATGGAACCAGTGAGCAAAGCAAAGAAATGTTTACTTACATAAAAAACTACTCACCGCTGCATAATGTAAAAGCGGGCATAGAATACCCTGCAACTATGATAACAACAGGGGATCATGACGATAGAGTAGTGCCTTCGCACTCATTTAAATTTGCTGCGGAGTTACAAGCTAAACAAGCGGGTGCAAATCCTACGCTTATTCGTATTGAAACAAACGCCGGACATGGTGCAGGCACACCAACGAGTAAAATTATTGATTTGTACGCGGATATGTATGGCTTTACGCTTTATAACATGGGAGTTAAGTCACTTTAATTACGGCTTTTTGAAAGTGAAGTAACCACAAAAAAACCGAGTAAATTAACTTACTCGGTTTTTTTATTAATCGTTTATAAGCCACTCATTATTGAACGGGTGAAAACAGCCGTTGATAGGTTTTATAGGCGTATTCATCACTCATACCGCTGAGGTAATCGCAAATAATACGCATACCTTGGTTTTGTTTTTGCGCCTCTATGTACTGGGCTTGCGTGGTTTCGGGTAATAACCGCAGCGGATCGCTGGCAAAAGCGGTAAATAATTCAATCAGTAGGTTTTGCCCTTTAAACTCAATTTGTTGCATTTTAGGATTACGAATTAAGCGCTGAAAGACAAAGTGTTTAAGTATTTGCAGTACACTTTCGTACTGAGTTTCTAGCTTGGCTGTGTATTTTAAAATAGGGCATTCGAACGCTTCGTTTTGCACATCTAAATGAATATGAATGATAAAGGTATTAACCAGTTCGCCTATGGCATCTTTGCGCTCAAAATCATGCTTTGAAAACAGTCGTAAAGTGAGTGATTCGAGCATGTCGTTTAACCAGCTAAAGTTAAGCGCCTGCAGTTGTGGCAAAGCATGGGTTTGCCAATCATCAAGAGTGAGTACTTTGGTGGCTATGGCATCTTCTAGGTCGTGTACCGCATAAGCTATATCGTCGGCATGCTCCATTATGGCGCTATCAAGCGATTTATAGCTGGTTTTAGCGCGGTACTTATCTATTGCCGTGTGGTTGCTTAATAAGGTTTTATCGTTTTGACTTAAGGGCTCTATTATCCAATTGAATATAGCCGCATCGTCGTTATATAAGCCTTTAGCTGGTCGCCAATCGTCTGCTTTAATAAATGTGCGCTCAGGGTTTGCTTTAGGAATAGTGTGCCAAAGCTCATTTATAAATGCAGGGTATTTTATAAAGCCCAATAAGGTACGGCGCGTAAGGTTCATACCATGGCCGTCGCTGTATGGTTCAAGCTTGGCAACAATACGCAGCGTTTGCGCGTTGCCTTCAAAACCACCCTGTTCGCGCATCATATAATTAAGTGCAATTTCGCCGCCATGGCCAAACGGCGGGTGGCCAATATCGTGGGCTAAACATAGGGTTTCCAGTAATCCGGTTGACGGAAAATGGCTAAAGTCGCTGTGTTGTACTTTTAAATGGCGCAGTATGCCGGTGCCAATTTGCGACACTTCTAATGAGTGAGTAAGGCGAGTTCGGTAAAAGTCGTTTAAGCCAATACCCATAATTTGAGTTTTAGCTTGCAGACGCCTAAACGCAGCAGCATGAATAATTCGTGAGCGATCAACCTGCCACGGTGAGCGATTATCATTAGGGCGATGTTTATATTGTTCTATAATTCGGCTTTGCCACTGTTTGTCCATACTACTGACTCGTAATTAGTTAATAACGTTAGAATATACCCATGAACTATAAATTGCGAGTGCACACGTTGTACGGTATTTGCGCAGTTAGTGAAAGTTCGCCTTTATAAAGTGGCTTAGGTATAATAACGCTTCGTATGTATGTATGTGCATTACCCATACATAATTTAAAGTTTTATTGAGAGAGTACATGTTAAAAAACATTATAAAGTTTTTATTAGCCGCACTTTTTATTTGGGCACTGGCGTTTCCTTTTTTACAAAGTGACGAGGGTGATTCAGATGAGCAAACAAGTTCAGAGCAACCTACAAAGCAAAAGAAAAAAGAAAAACCACTGCACAGTGTAACGCTACCAAAGTTTTCTGAGTTTGCGGATGTAAAAGATAAAAAGCGGGCATTTTTTAACTTTATTAAACCGCATGTAGAAGCCGAAAATAAAAAGATTTTACAGCAACGCGCTAATTTAGAAATTGCCCGAATGATGCTTGAAAACGACCTAGCGTTAGACGAAAAACAGAGCAATGATATTGTTAAAATATTAAAGTCGTACGACCTACCCACCACAGTAAATAGCTTCACGCTTAAACAAGCACTTCGCCGTGTAGACGTGATCCCTAAAGAACTAGCCCTAATGCAAGCTGCTAATGAGTCTGCGTGGGGAACATCGCGATTTGCACGTATTGGCCTGAACTTTTTTGGCCAGTGGTGTTATTCAAAAGGCTGCGGTATGGTCCCTGGTAGACGCGATACCGGTGCTGCACATGAAGTGGCTGCGTTTAAGTCGGTGCGTGCTGCGGTTAGCTCTTACTTTAAAAATATAAACACCCATAATGCTTATAAAGAGCTGCGATCTATTCGCGAAAACTTACGTTTAGAACAACAACCCATAGCAGCAACATTATTAACGCAGGGTTTAATGTCGTATTCAGAGCGTGGTGAAGCGTATATAGAAGAGCTAAACACTATGATTAACCAAAATAGAGCTTACTTTGATGAATAAAAGTGTATTAAATATAGTTACAGTATTGTCGTTAACACTACTGAGTGTTACCGCATTAAATGCCTCTGCTAGAGAGTTTGTAATGTCGTACGATGGCTTTTACGATCGCTTAAAAGTGGTTAATAAAGGTGATTTTCAATATGCGCGAGTTAATTTTTATATTAGCGATATTGGCACTAACGAAGCCTGTGCAATTAAAAGTGGCACAATTTTAACCGAAAATAACGAATACCCGCTCAATTACACCGAACAAGCGCAATTATTACTGCCTTTTGATAAGCAACTTGATACAGATAAAGCGGTTATTGTGGTGCAACCGCAAAACCCGATACACGACTGTCAGTTAAAATTACAAATAGAAGCGAATGAACTTGAAGGCTTAAGTTTTACTAAACAGTCGTTATTTACTATACACACTGAACTTGACGAACTGTTGGCTGATTTATCGGGCTTTTTTGTTAGTAAATTAATGTGGTTTTTATTACCAGAACAAAAAGGCGTAGTTGTTACCTTTAAAAAGCCAATGCATTTTGATGATGAAAGCATTGAGTGTAAAAAATCAGTGTGCTATTTCGCTGTTGCAGATAATTGGCAAGACGATACTAAAGAATTAGCTGATATTGCAGATGTTATAAAAGTAACACCTTGGATAACTAAATAAATATAATTTTTATAAAAATTACTTAAAGCGGCTTTTGCCGCTTTTTTATTTAGCTGAACTCTAGTTAAGTATTATATTGCGGAAGTGTTGGCTTGCGAGAAGAGGGCGTGATCGTATTGGCTAACTACTTTGTCGCGGCCTGTTTCTTTTGCAAGGTATAGGTGTTTGTCGGCGTGTAATAATAGCTCTTTTAAATTTAGCTGGTTAATAGTGGTACTACTAACACCGGCACTAACAGACAGAGGAATGGGTTGATCATTACAATAAAATGGTTGCTGACGAATATTAACGCTTAATTGCTCTGCCAAGCTATTTGCTTGCTCAAGCGTATAACCATTAAGCAACACTGCAAACTCTTCTCCCCCTATTCGCGCTGTTATGCCAATATTCATAAATAATTGGCTGATATGTTGCGCTATCCATTTTAATGCTTGGTCGCCTACATCATGGCCATATTTATCGTTTACACGCTTAAAAAAATCTATATCTAACATAATTAAAGCAAGGGTATGATTTTTATCGGCTGTATTGGCCTTAATGTTTTTACAGGTAGAGAAAAGCCCGCGGCGATTTAATAATTGCGTTAGCGAATCATTATTGGCCAAGTTAATCAGCTTAGATTCTGAATTTGCAAAAATAATAAAAGGCAAAATTAGAGCACAGAGTGTGGTAATAAAAAGGTGCGCTATTAATAGTATGTGTAACTGGGGCTTAAAGTCATCATTATTTGAGGTTATAAAGGGTAGCAACAATAAAATTGCTTGTCCTAACATCACTAAGCTATGTGTTACTAAGCCTATTATAAGTAATCGTTGCTGTAATTTAGCAGCGCAGTGTGTTTTTAATAAAATAAAAGCGCCGTATAAAAATAAAACGGCAACCATAAAGCTTGTTAGTATTTGGCTTAAAACATGATTGTATACAAGTACGAGTAATAAAGCGCATAAGCCATAAAGGTAAGCCAAAGGGGTTAAGTTTATTACAGCTTTGTTGTTAAACTTACTTAAGCCGATTACAAGTAATAGTGGGCTAAGTATAATAAATAAGTTTGCAAGGTAGTGGGTTAGCCATGGGAGGTTTAGCTGTTCTTTAAAGCTCACAAGTAAAATAGCGGTGGCAAACGAGAAACAAGCACCGCCAAACAACAAAAAGCTAGTTGTTTTTTTGTGTAGGTAAAAAGAAGTAAACAGTATACCTATCAGTAAGTTAAAAATAAAAGATAGGCTAATTATAGTCGGTAAGTGCAGCATGTTGTAAGTACTCTTAAATATAAGTGGCAGAGCAATTCGCTGCGTCCGTGTATTATATACTGTTATAATTTTAAAAAAATCGTTGTAAAGCATTGTATTTATAACTAAATAAGTATTTATAAATGCTGAATGACTGTGCTTATACTAAACTCTCTAATGCCGAATCTATGTCAGAAAAATGAAATCGGTAGTTATGCTCTAATGCTTTTTGGGGTAAAACATATTGTCCGGTAATGAGCAGATCAGCCATTTCGCCCATTAACAGCTTTAACACAAGCGCTGGCATAGGAATTAGCGCGGGCCGAGATAACGCTTTACCTAAACTTTTGCTAAATACTTTGCTACTTACAGGGTTTGGCGCAGTTGCATTAATAGGCCCAGTCATATTTTTATGTTTTATAATAAATAATATTAACTGCGTCATATCGTCAATATGGATCCACGACATACCTTGCTCGCCATTGCCAATAGGGCCGCCTAAACAAAGCTTAAACGCTGGTAGCATTTTGCTCAATGTACCGCCTTTTTTTGCTAATACTATACCAGTGCGCAGTAAACACACGCGGGTGCTAGCTGATTGAGCTGCTAATGCTGCGTTTTCCCAGTCTTTACAAAGCTGGTGGCTAAACTCATCGTGGGGTTTATTATTTTCTTCATCAATTGGGGTAATGCCTTGGCGACCATAAAAACCAACTGCACTGCCTGATATAAACGTATGCGGTGGGGTATTGGATGCAGCGATTGCTGCGGATATTTGCTTTGTTAGCTCAATGCGGCTCTCGCGAATAATCGATTTTTGCTTATCACTCCAGCGCTTATTTACAATGGGCTCTCCCGCAAGGTTAATTACTACATCAATATTATTAAAATCAACCGCGTCTATGTTGGTAACTGCATTTATTTTATGCCCTAAAAGTACGTTTGCTTTTGTAGGGTTACGGCTTAGTACAGTAATACTATGATGGTGGGTTAAAAAAGGACAAAGGTGTTGGCCAATTAAGCCAGTAGCTCCAGTAATAAAAATATGCATAACACAGCCTTATTTTTTAAATGCTAGCAAGTGTTTAAAATTTATACTCGCTAGTGCTTGGTTTTGCAAATTTATACGTGTAATGCAGTTTTATGATCACTTAGTAAATATTTCATTTTATTAGCTTTTGCCTTACACTAAAGGCTAATAAAAAATAATAAGGATCATAATATTGGCAAGTTTAACTGGGGTAAATAAAAGCTTAATTATTTTTGCTGCACTGGTTATTGTGCTCGCAGGGATCAAGTCGGCTAGCGCTATTATTATTCCCTTTATTTTAGCGGCGTTTATTGCAATTATTTGCAGCCCGCTAATTAAATTTTTTGCTCGCTATCGTATTCCCAAAGGCATTGCTGTTGTTTTTGTGGTGCTTATTATTGTTGGACTAGGCGTTAGCCTTGGCGGCTTGGTAGGGCAGTCAGTTAACGATTTTTCGCAGCAACTTCCGCAATTTAAAGTTAAATTAAAAGAAGAGTTTGTTTGGCTGGTTGATATAGCGTCGCAGTACAATATTTTAATTAATAAAGACCAAATATTATCTATGTTTGATCCAGGTAAACTGGTTGATGTTGCCACCAATATGCTCGCCAGCTTAGGTGGTGTAATGGCGAATATGTTTTTAATTATTTTAACCGTGGTTTTTATGCTATTTGAAGGGCCGTCACTTAATCATAAAATACATTCGGCGCTTAACGATCCTGATAAAAAAATGAAACAAATTAATCGCTTTTTAGACTCAATTAACTCTTATTTAGCTATTAAAACCTTAGTAAGTTTAGGAACGGGTATATTAGCTGCTTCTTTACTGTGGTTTTTAGATGTCGATTATTTTGTATTGTGGGGTGTATTAGCCTTTATGTTTAATTACATTCCAAATATCGGTTCAATTATTGCTGCTGTACCTGCGGTATTATTGGCACTTATAACGCAAGGCCCTTTAGTTGCTGGTTTAGTGGGAGCCGGATATTTAGTTATTAATACTGTGATGGGTAATATAGTAGAGCCTAAATTTTTAGGTAAAGGGCTGGGGCTTTCTACCTTAGTGGTGTTTTTGTCTTTGATATTTTGGGGCTGGTTATTAGGCTCTGTAGGTATGTTGCTGTCGGTACCTTTAACTATGATAGTTAAAATAGGGCTTGAAGCAAGTGACGAAGGTCGCTGGGTGGCAACATTACTAGGTACAGGCGAAGAGCTTACTGAAAACTAATTTATAGCAAAGTAGTATATTACTTTGCTATAAGCATAACTTTACGGCTATTAAACTTTTAAAGCATTAATAGCCGTATTTGCTGCGTTAATTGCACCTTCTAAGTATCCTGCCTCTTGCTGCGAAAACTCGCTGCCAACAAAATGAATATTTAAGTTAGCTAACTGTGAGCTTAGCCCCGAGTAGTTAAACTCTGGGTGTTGCGAAGGCCCTGTTTTATCATCTTTATTTGCCACATAGGAGTCAGCTGCCCAGTCCTTAATAAAATACCCTGTAGCTGCGTATACTTCATCGCCATAAAAATAAGCAAGTTGCTCTATACACGCTTGTTTTAATTGCTCAGTGGTTACTGTACTGCGCGTTGAGTAAGGTACACCAATAAAGCCAAATAGGGCGGGGTGAGTATTATGACTGGCGCTTGCATCGTGAACCTCTACTAATGGGCCGACACGGCTAAAACATTGGCCAGATAAGTTTTTATCACGCCAAAAAGCATGTTCAAAAGTTGCTATAAATTTAGCTTGCCTGCCATCCATGTAGGCACTGCAGTTAAGCGATTTATAAGTGTTTGGTTAGCCCAAAGATCAGGGGTTAAGTGTTGGGTTATCATACGCGGGGGGAGCGCTGCAATTAGTTGCTTTGCGCTAAATTGCTTAACTTCGTCATTGTGATTAGCGGTTATATGCCAAGTATTGTGTTGTTTATGTAATTTAACAACGTGATGCTCTGTTAGGATTGAAGCTGGGTTAAGCTGCTCATACAAGGCTTTAATTAAGCTGTACATGCCGCCTGTTAATCTTAGGAGGTGCATTTCGCCTGCACCGGCTATTTGTTGCGGCTTTAGCGTTTGTGCAGCCTGATATAACACATCGCCTTGTGTGTATTGTGCAAATACAGGTAAGCGTAATAACGAAATAAGTTGTTGAATTTTAGGTTGATGATCAAAAATCCAAGTAGGGCCTAAATCAAAGCTAATAGCACTATTGTGAGTAGTATGTGCTGCTTCAATTCGCCCGCCTAACTGTGGTTTTGCTTCTAATAATAGGTAGGGAATATTACGTTTTTGTAGCAGGTATGCACTATACAACCCAGCTAAGCCGCCACCAATAATAATAACGGGTTTATTTGTAGTGGGTTTGCTCATAGTAACCTTTTATACCTTTATGGTTTGCATTGTAAGGCGCTGGACTATTTATTAATATCGCTACTCATGTCGATATTAATAGCGCAGTACTTATTTTAAATATTAAAGAGGCCGCTTTAAGTCTAAAGTAAATTGCTCTACTAGTGATAACTCGCAGGTTTTATAGGTTATTGCGGCACTTAAAGCGTTAGGTAACTTTAATGAGTAGCGCCACTGGCAACTATGCTTAATATAATTTTCGTTACTGGCAATGCTTTTTATAAACAGCTGTAAAATTTGCGTATTGCCAGTTTCAAATTCTAATTTGTTTAACTCAAATTTGCGCTTTTGAATCCAAGTGTTTTGCAGTTGTTTAGCTGTATTTAATTGATCATCAAGGCACTGAATGTAACGCTTAGTAATCTCTGGTGTTGCTTGATCAGGTAATTTACATGTTTGCTGGGCAAAGCTTACTGAGCTAAAAAATAATAAAGTTAAGCTTAATAAATAAATTATAAGGTTACTTTTTTTCATGGTAATTAAACTCTAGCATAAACTTGGCTCCGCCTAATTGCTCAGACTTAGAAATTGTGAGTAAGCCACGATACGACTTAACTAAGTCAGATACGATTGCCATACCCACACCATGGCCGCTTTCGTAGGTATCTAAGCGTGTGCCTCTGGTAAGTAGAGATTCGCGTTTGTCTTGTGGTACACCTGGGCCGTCGTCGCTAATACTAATACACAGGGTTTTACCTTGCGCTACTTTAATAGTTACTTGTGAGCGACATGCTTTACAGGCGTTATCAATTAAATTACCGAGTAATTCCATTAGGTCGGTTTTATCACCTAAAAAGTAATCTTTTTTACCTACTTTACAATCAAAAATAATATCTTTATCGCGGTATACTTTACCCATAGCGCTTAAAATAGAGTCTAAAACAGGTTTAATAACGGTTTGTTTTTTCCAAGTGTCGGAAGCACCTGTAGCAGCACGTTTTAATTGATGCTCGATCATCACATTAATGCGATCGAGTTGTTCTTGTGCATCGGCATCATTTGCCAATGGACTAGACTTTAGTACGGCCAATGGTGTTTTAAGTGCGTGGGCTAAGTCGCTTAATGACGCTCTATAGCGCTCTTTTTGGCGTTGTTGCGACTCAAGTAATAAGTTTAAATCAGCTTTTATTGTTTGTAACTCTACAGGGTATAAGCCTTTTATTTCTTGTATATCGCCAGACTCTATCGCTTTAATTTCTTTATCTAGGCGCTGCAGTGGGCGGGCACTCCAAATAAAACCAATAGCCATTAACCCAGCAATTGCTATTCCCATTATAAACATCCAATCAACCAGCGTTTGTTTAAAGCCATCCATAAGCTTTACTAGCGCGTCGTTACGCTTGAGTAAAATAAAGCGTGCTTGCTCAGACTGATCAATATTATTGAGAATAACGGTTAAGCTTAGTTGCCAATAGCTGGTGTTATTATACTCTACACGCCTAAAATCAGCAGCGCCCGCTTTGGGCTCAATATATTCTGGCGTAAAATTAACATTCACCGCCGACTCAGAATACCAAATAGGTACATCATCGCGGTATATCATTGCGTAGGTATCTGAATTTAAATTATTAAGTTCGGGGGTTAAAATAGTGCTGGGCATAATAATGCCGCGCTCAGTAAAGTCGACTTCAGAAATAAGGGAGTAGAGGTGAGCTTCGAGATTTTTTTCTGTCGCATCAACCAAAGAGGCATAATAAGCGGTGCCTATAGAGTAAAACAAAATAGGCAGGGCGACTAATAAAACAAAGACAAGGATAAATCCTTGCCTTATTTTTAACGATATTTGCGGTGCTACCACTGGCTTTTAAGCCTGTAGCCGCGTCCTCGTAGTGTTTCTACAGGGTTTAATACGCCTTCAGGATCTAATTTTTTACGTAAACGCAGAACAAATACTTCAATTACGTTCGAATCAAGGTCAAAGTCTTGGTCGTAAATATGCTCAGTAAGCTCTGATTTAGAAATTACCTTTTGCGGATTAACCATCAGGTATTCTAGTACTTTGTATTCGTATGCAGTTAAGCTTAACTCTTTATCGTCAACCCAGACTTGCTGCGAGCGAGTATGAATTTTAATTGGTCCTGCTGTCATTTCTGGGTTTGCTTTACCTGCGCTACGGCGAATTAGTGCATTACAACGGGCAATTAGCTCCTCAACATGAAACGGTTTTGTTAGGTAGTCATCTGCACCGGCATCTAAGCCTTCTACTTTATCTTGCCAACGATCACGCGCTGTTAATATTAAAATAGGAATGGTAATACCTTGAGCTCGGGCTTTATTAATAAGCTCAATCCCGTCTATTTTAGGTAAACCTAAGTCAACTACAGCCATGTCAAGAGGGTACTCGGTGATATGAAAAAGACCCGATTCACCATCGTGGCATAAGTCTACGCTGTAACGTTCTTTTTCTAGAGCATTACGCAGGTTATCTGCTAAGTGTAAATCATCTTCTATAACTAAAATTCGCATCAATCAATCCTTTTTCACTTCGCCAGTTTTTTTATTTATTTTTAAATCTACGACGTGGCCGTCAGATTTTAAAATTCGTACAGTATAAAAATTTATTTTTTCGGTAATTTTTAATGTCGTACCGTCAGTGGTTTCTTTTGCAAGTACTACCGCTTTCTTTTTGCTTATCTCAACGCTATTAACCTTAGTTATTGTATTAGCTTGCAGCGTATTAGCAAAACAAATACAAGCGAAAAAGTTGAGGATTAATAATACGCGCATGACGGGACTCCTAGATCAGACCTACTCAGTTTAGTAAACCGAGTTACCAAAATTCAATTAAATACTTAATAAGAATTTTACGGCAACAGTTTAGTAATTAACGAGTGAACAAACCCTGAATTTTATACTGAGATCATTCAGCGTTAGGTACATGTGTTATTAAGCAGGGAATACTTTTTTATACGGTTTAACAATTGAGTTTTCGTATACGCCAGCCGCAACATAAGGGTCGGCTGCTGCCCATTCTCGGGCGGCTTCTAAAGAGTCAAACTGAGCAATTACCAGTGAACCGGTAAAACCTGCATCACTTGGATCTTCATTATCGATAGCCGGAAGCGGGCCTGCAGTCAGTAAACGGTTTTGCGAATCAAGTTCACTTAAGCGTGCAAGGTGCGCTGGTCGGGCCTCTTTACGCAGTGCTAAGCTGTTTTCAACATCGATTGAATAAATCATGTACAACATACAGAATCTCATAAAATTTGTTAAATTTATTTAAGTGTATACTAGCATAGCGTTGAAAAATGGTGAATTAAAAGTGTTTACAGCTTTGTTTACAGTGAGAATGTTTTTTTACTGTGTAATTGCTTGAAAAGCGTTGCGTAACACTGGTAGAGTCCCATGGATAAGATAAATAATAACAAGGTTTATACATGAGTGAAAATAGAGAGCATTTTAGCTCCCGCCTAGGGTTTATATTAGCAGCGGCGGGCTCTGCTGTGGGCATTGGTAATTTAGTGGGCTTTCCTGTTTCTGCAACAAAAAACGGTGGTGGCGCATTTTTGCTCGTCTATGCCTTGTTTGTCGCATTTATTTGTTTACCTGTAATGATGGCTGAAATGGCCATGGGCCGTAAAGCGCAAAAAGATCCCCTAGGTTCATACAAAATATTGGGCAACAACGACACAAAATGGAAGTTGGCTGGTTTTTTAGCTGTGTTTACTCCTTTTATGATAGCGGTTTTTTATATGGTTATTACTGTATGGATTTTTGGCTATTTAATGCAAACCGCACTTGGTAATTTAGATTCGCTGGCAAACCCTGGACACTTTGGGCTGTTTATTAATAGCTACACTGTATTTGCTTATATGGCAGCAGTGGTACTTGTTGTTAACTTAATTTTGTTAGGTGGTGTAAAGCAAGGAATAGAAAAAGCGGCTAAATTTTTAATGCCGGCATTATTTGTCATGTTAATTGTGTTAGTGGGTTATGTATTAACGCTAGATAATGCGATGGCAGGTGTTAAGTATTATATTATTCCTGATTTTTCTAAAATGAATGCCAGTGTGTTAAATGGTGCGTTAGCGCAAGCATTTTTCTCATTATCGCTTGGTATGGGTATTTTAATGACGTATGCGTCTTATATATCTAAAAAGGATGATATTGTAGGCAGTGCAAAAATGGTCGCGATTACCGACTCATTGGTTGCGTTTGTTGCAGGTTTAATGGTGTTACCGGCTATTTTTAGCTTTGATCCAAATACAGATCCAGCCACGCTTTCTGATTCATCAGTATCGATGATATTTGTATACCTACCTAAAATACTGTTAGCACTGCAACATGATATTGGTTACTTTGGTGCATCGGCAGTGGCGTTTTTATTCTTT
This sequence comes from Pseudoalteromonas sp. MIP2626, assembly GCF_013414205.1. Classification (NCBI taxonomy): domain Bacteria; kingdom Pseudomonadati; phylum Pseudomonadota; class Gammaproteobacteria; order Alteromonadales; family Pseudoalteromonadaceae; genus Pseudoalteromonas; species Pseudoalteromonas sp. MIP2626. The sequence goes on along the minus strand of NZ_JAATTW010000001.1, from coordinate 196,266 downwards.
TTATTAGTATTTTTTGCTGCAATTACATCACTCGTTTCTATTGTAGAAGTACCTACAGCAACATTGAGCGATCGCAAAGGTATAAGCCGTAAAAAAGCATTGGGTATTTTAACCTTAGCCACAGGCGTGCTTACAGTTTTATGTACTATGTCGTTTGGTATGATAGATAGCTTAACGTCGTTTACTGGTTACGGCGGTGAAAGTAAGAGCTTTTTTGATGTGGTTTACGATGTATTTTACGATACCATCTTACCGTTTAACGGTTTAATGGTGTGTTTATTTGTAATGTACCGCTGGAAAAAAGCAAATTTAAGTAAAGAGTTGAGTATAGGCTCGCCTAATTATGCAGGCAGCTTTATGGAAAAGTATGTTAACTTTTCGCTTTCAACGTTTATTCCAATTATTTTAGCGACTATATTTATAAACACAGTTGCAACTAAGTTTTTTGGATTGAAATTATTTGGTTTTTAAAAACTGATTAATATTAATTAAGCCGCGTATTTCGCGGCTTTTTTATGTCTGTAGTAAATGTATAGCTAATATCAATTGTATTAACGCTGCAGGGTTGACTTGCGTCCTTGTAAGCCTTAGCCTCCCTGACTTTATTTTATATTATGGTTAAATTCCCACGCTTAACTAATTCATTTTGCGTGTATTTAGGAGCATTCAATGAATAAAGCACAACTAGTTACCGCTATGGCTCAAAAAAGTGAGTTAACTAAAAAAGACGCACAAGCAGCACTTACCAGTTTACAAAAAGTAATTACTAAGTCGCTTGCAGAAGGGGATCAAGTACAAATAAACGGTTTTGGTACTTTTGCATTAAGCTATTACCCTGCACGCACTGGGCGTAATCCACAAACCGGTGCTAGTATTGAAATTGAAGGGGCTAATAAAGCGGTGTTTAAAGCTTCTAAAACGTTAAAAGACCTTCTTTAATTTCATTCTCTGTTAAACACTTTTTTTATAAAAACGAAAAGGGCATTTTTAAAATGCCCTTTTTTAATTTCCGTAGGAACTAATTAAAGCGCTGTAGCAGCTTTCATTTTAGTTACAAAGGCTTTTAATTGCGCTGTCATGGTAGGTAAGTCATCAAGGTTTGCTTCGATAATTTTAACCACTGCCGAGCCCGAAATAGCCCCAGCAGCACCGGCATTTAATGCAGCTTTTACATCATCAGGCGTTGAAATACCAAAACCTAATAGCGCAGGTGCGCTATGGTATTCTTTTAATTTAGTTACAATGTTGCCCGCTGGCATTTGCGCTTTTTCGTCAGTGCCGGTAACTCCCGCACGCGACAGTAAATAAGTGTAACCTCTGCCATACGATGCGCATGCGCGAAGCGTGTCGTCATCAGCATTAGGGGTGGCAATAAAGATAGGGTCTACACCGTTTGCCATGGCTGCCTTTCTAAATGTTTTTGACTCATGTAGTGGCACATCGGCCACTAAAATAGAGTCTACGCCGGCGGCTTTAGCATCTTTATAAAAGGTGTCGATACCGCGTTTAAAAACTAAGTTTGAATACAGTAATAAACCAATTGGAATATCTGCATTGTACTGGCGTATTTGCTTAATAATATCAAAGCAGTCTTGGGTGTTAATGTGCACATTAAGGGCGCGAATATTCGCTTTTTGTATTACTGGTCCATCTGCAATTGGATCTGAAAACGGAATACCAAGTTCAAGGGCATCAGCGCCGCCATCAATTAAACTTTTAATAATAGCAATACTTTGCTCTTTACCGGGGTCGCCAATGGTTACAAAGGGTACAAATGCCCCATGTTTTTGCTCATTAAGGGTGGCAAACATTTTACCGTAGCGATCTGTATTTACTTGGCTCATATTTGACCTCCTTGCGACAATACATTGTGAACGTGGGCTAAGTCTTTATCGCCTCGGCCACTTAAATTAACCACTATAATGCTTTCATCAGTTAGCGCTTCTGCATATTTAAGTGCATAAGCTAGGGCATGGCTAGATTCAAGTGCCGGAATAATACCTTCATTTTTGGCAAGCGACTGAAAAGCGTCTAGTGCTTCGGTGTCGGTGATGGCTACATATTGTGCACGACCTGTTTCGTGTAAAAATGCATGTTGCGGCCCAACAGCCGGGTAATCAAGACCAGCAGATACAGAGTACGACTCTTCTATTTGGCCGTCGTCATTTTGCATAATATAGGTGTAAGTGCCGTGCAATATACCTTTAGTGCCTTTACAAATAGTGGCACCGTGCTCGTGTGTATCTAAACCTTTACCTGCAGGTTCAACACCAATGAGCTTTACACTTGGCTCGTTAATAAAATCACTAAACATACCAATGGCATTTGAGCCGCCGCCAACACAGGCAATAACGGCATCTGGTAGGCGGCCTTCAGCTTTAAGCACTTGTTGTTTTGCTTCTTCGCCAATAATTTTTTGGTATTCACGCACAATAGTAGGGAATGGGTGTGGGCCCGCTGCAGTACCAAGTAGGTAATGCGCATCTTGATAATTTGCTGACCAGTCACGCAGTGCTTCGTTTACAGCATCTTTTAATGTGCCAGATCCCGCTGTTACCGGAATAACTGTCGCGCCCATTAGCTCCATTCTAAATACGTTTGGTTGCTGACGTTCAACGTCTTTTGCGCCCATGTAAATACGGCATTTCAAACCCAGTAGAGCACAGGCAAGTGCTGTAGCAACACCATGTTGGCCTGCACCTGTTTCGGCAATAACCTCTGTTTTACCCATACGTTTAGTTAATAACGCTTGGCCAAGTACTTGGTTAGTTTTGTGCGCGCCACCGTGCAGTAAATCTTCACGCTTTAAATACAGTTTAACCTTTGGATTTTTAATTAAATTACGCGTTAAAGTAAGTGGCGTAGGGCGACCCGCGTACTCGTTAAGTAATTTTGAAAGTTCAGCCTGAAACTGTGGATCTTTTTGTGCTTTATTAAATTCGTTTTCTAACTGCTTAAGCGCAGGGACAAGTAGCTCGGGTACAAACATACCGCCAAACTCGCCAAAATAAGCTGGATTTTTCATTTTAACCTCAATAATTTCTAATACTTGTAAATGCGTTTTGTAATTTGTTAGGGCACTTTTTACCCGGAGACTGTTCTACTCCAGAATTAAGGTCTAGCCCTAGGGCGCCTTGAAAAAGTGCCTCTTTAATGTTCTCAGGATTTAAGCCTCCAGCAAGCATAAAGGGGGTGGTGGCATCACGCAGCACCGACCAATCAAAGGTTTTACCTGTACCGCCAGCTTGGGTGTTGCTGTGGGTGTCGTACAAAATGCGATCAACACCGTTTACTGGAGTCGGCAGCGCATCTTTTATTGCCTGTGCTTTCCAAACTTCGCAGTCGGTAGGTAGTTGTGTACGCAAGGTGGTAATGTAATCGTCACTTTCTTGACCGTGTAATTGCACAGCCGCCAATTTTAATACACTTGCGTAGTGGGCTACTTGCTCTATAGGCGCATCTACAAATACCCCAACAAAGTTAAGTGGTGCACTTTGGCTAAGCTCTATGGCGCAGTCTAAGTCGACATAACGAGGCGATTTAGGATGAAAAATTAACCCGCCATATACGGCACCATTTTCATACGCTGCAAGCGCATCTTGGCTGCGCGTTAAGCCACATACTTTGTTATCGCCTAAAATAACTCTTTTGCAGGCTTGCTCTAAATCGCGTTCGCTCATAAGTGAACTGCCAATTAAAAAGCCATCGCAAAGTGGCGCTAATCGTTTTACGTCTTGGTGGGTGTAAATACCCGACTCCGAAATAACGACTTTATTAGCCGGAATAAGTTTACGTAGTTTTTCGGTAGTGGCCAAATCTGTGCTTAAATCGCGTAAATCGCGGTTGTTAATGCCAATTATTTTAGCATCAAGGGCAAGCGCACGGTGTACTTCTGCTTCATTACTTACCTCAGTTAGCACCGACATATTTAACGAGTCAGCAACGCTATGCAGTGCTTTATAGCTTTCATCGTCAAGTACTGAGAGCATTAATAATATAGCGTCGCCGCCATAAATACGCGCCATATATACTTGATACTCGTCTATAAAAAAATCTTTGCAAATAAGAGGCTGCTCTACTTGGCTACGTACAAACTCTAAGTAATCAAAGCTGCCTTGAAAATACTTGGTGTCGGTTAGCACGCTCATACAGCTGGCATACTTTTTATAAACCGAGGTAATTTCAGTTAAATTAAAAGGCTCTCTAATAAGCCCTTTAGACGGCGATGCTTTTTTACACTCTAAAATAAACTGAATGCCAGGGGCTGCCAGTGCTTTATAAAAGCTGCGAGTTGTAGGCACCGCAAGGTGCTTAAAGCTATCTAGTGGGCGAGCGGCTTTGCGCTCAATTAGTTCTAATTTTTTATCAGCAACAATTTTGTCTAATACATTAGCCATTACTTACCTCAATAATTGCATTTAGTGTGTTCATGGCTTGCCCTGAACTTAATAACGAGTGTACTTGTTGTGCGCCGTCTTTTAGCGATTGTGCTTTACCACTTAGGTATAACAGTGCGGCCACATTAACAATAATAGCGGCATTATGCGCTTCATTACCCTTACCTTGTAAAATAGCAAGAGAGACATTAGCGTTGTATTGTGGGCCTTCACCGGTTAGTTGTTCAAGTGAATAGTTTGCAAGGTCAAAGTCACTTGGGTTAAGCGTATACTCGCTAATGTTGCCATTATTTAACTCAACCACAGTAGTTGGGCCGTGCAGAGCAATTTCGTCGGTGCCAGAGCCATGTACTATCATTGCGCGCTTCGTGCCTAGGGTTCTTAATGTTTGTGCCATAGGTAGGCATAAATTGGGGTCGTATACCCCGAGTAACTGTACTTCAGGTGCTGCTGGATTTACCAAAGGCCCTAAAATATTAAAAATAGTGCGTGTTTTAAGGGCAGTACGCACTCCCATTGCGTGGCGTACGCCTGGGTGATACTGAGGTGCAAACAAAAAAGTAAAGCCTGTTTGCTCTAAGCAATTAGCAGCTTGTGCTGGCGTCATTTCAATATTGATGCCCAGTGCTTTGAGTAAATCGGCAGAGCCTGAGTTACTCGAGACACTGCGATTACCGTGTTTTACCATGTTAATACCTGCCGCTGCTGCAACGATAGCAGCGGTAGTGCTAATATTAATTGTATTAGAGCCATCGCCACCGGTACCGCAGCAATCAGCAAGCTGGTTACTGGTAGTATTAAAGGCGAGCGCATTTTCTCGCATAGACGCTGCAGCGCCAGCTATTTCATCGCTGATTTCGCCTTTTGATTTTAACGCTATAAGTAGCGCACTGAGCTCAATATCACTCATGTTACCTTGCATTATTTCATCAAACAGCGCTTTAGATTGCGTGTAGCTTAATGATTGGTTGCTTATCAGTTGCTCAATTGCAGTTTGAATGCTCGCATTGTGCATATTAGCACTGAGAACATTCATGTTTTGCTTGGCTTGTATACTCATAATGTTCTCCTTTATTGGCTAGCGGTTAAGTAGGCAATGCTTTGCTGTAATAGCTGCGCGCCGTTTGGGGTTAAAATAGACTCAGGATGAAACTGATACCCTAAAGCCTTATCATCATGATGATAAATAGCCATAGGAATATCTTGGTACTGGGCAATGACTGCAATATTATCGGGCACTTTAGTGGCCATTAAAGAATGATAACGCGCTACGGGCATAGTGCTGCCCATACCGTTAAATACCGGGTGAACACCTAAATCAATAATTGACGACTTACCGTGAACAGTTTCACCAGCATGGCCAATTATGCCGCCATAACTTTGGGTTAAAGCTTGCTGGCCTAAACAAATACCCAGCATAGGGAAGTGACCTTTAGTAAGCGCTATTAAATCCATTAAGCAGCCTGCATTGCTAGGTGTGCCAGGGCCTGGCGAAAGCACTAATAGCACTTGGCCTTGCTCTTGGCGCATTTTATTAAAAATAACTTCTGCGCTAATATTGTTTCTGTAAACAACAAGTTCACAGCCAAGCATAGTTAGCTCGTCAACTAAGTTATAAGTAAACGAGTCAAAGTTATCTAAAAAGTAAATTTTAATTGGGTGTTGCTGGCTCATGTTAACCCGCCTCGTAAGTAGATTTAATAGCGGTAATAACCGCTTGTGCTTTAGCACGGGTTTCGTTTGCTTCTGACTGCGGATCTGAGTCAAACACCACTCCGGCCCCGGCTTGCACGTAAGCAATATTATTTTTTACAAAGGCTGAGCGAATAACAATACAGCTATCCATAGCGCCATCTCCGGTTAAATAGCCTACAGCGCCGCCGTAGCTACCACGGCGCTTACCTTCGGTTTGGCGCACAAGTTCTGCCGCGCGTACTTTTGGTGCACCAACTAAGGTTCCCATGTTCATACATGCTTGGTATGCGTGTAGTGCATCAAGCTCTGGCTTTAGCGTGCCGACAACGCGCGACACTAAATGCATTACTTGAGAATAGCGGTCTACTTTTAATAGCTCTTTAGCAAAGCGCGTACCGGCTACGCTAATACGGGCAACATCGTTACGGGCTAAATCAACTAGCATTAAATGCTCAGCGCGCTCTTTTTGATCGTTTCTGAGTTCAAGCTCGATGCGGCTGTCTAAGTCTAGATTTATTTGACCATTAGCAAATTTGCCACGCGCTCGAGTACCTGCAATTGGATATACTTCGACCTGTTTTGATGCCACAGTATATTTAAGTGCTGACTCGGGGGATGCACCAAATAAAGCAAAGTCTTCATCGCGCATATAAAACATATACGGGCTGGGGTTTTGCTGTTTAAGTTTGCTATAAGCATGAAGTGGGTCAGGGCAAGGCAGCGAGAAAGTACGCGAAGGCACAACCTGAAATATATCGCCATCTACAATATTCTTTTTCAGCTTAATTACTTGCTCGCAGTAAGTTTCGTCGCTTATATCAACAGCAACATCGCATTCACCGCTTTGCATCTTGGCGCTAAATTGTGCAGCACTATCGCATAAGGTATTTAAGCGCTCTAGCTCTTTACCTACTTCAAAGCAGTTTGCATGTACGTCGGGGCCATTAAATACATTACCAATAAGTTCTGTGGTTTGTTTTTGATGATCAATAACAACTAAAGTTTCGGCTAAATAAAACACGTAATCGGGGCAGGTGTTTTCGCCGTCTGGTACATCAGTTAACTGTTCAAAATTGGCTACCATGTCGTAGGCAAATACACCGCCTAAAAATACCGAAAAAGGATTGTTGGTGGTGCTTTTAATACTATTAATACAGGTGCGCAGTGCACTGAATGCATTATCGGCAACCAGCTTACTTGCTTCGTCAATACCATTGTTTGAACTTAAGTACTCAAGCGTTAATCTTGTATCGTTTAGCGTGGCTTTACAGCTTTTTACATTAGCATGTAAGTAGCTTAGTAACTGTTGCCCATTATTTGATTGCGCTGTAATAGTTACAGTTTTACCCTGACATACAATACGCAGTGCACAATCAACTAAAATTAAACTTTTAACACTGTCTTTAGACTCAATTTCGGCCGACTCAAGCAGTAGCGAATTTGGCTTATCAAGTGCGCTATATAGTGCAAGCGGGCTACTAATGTAGTCGCGTACTTGCGTAATACTGGTTACTTCGCCTGGTGTTGTAGTTATGTGACTAAAAATCAAACCTCATTCCCTCAAAAAAATAAAACCCCGCAATGCTGTGCAATGCGGGGTTTAAATAACGATATCTAAATTACAAACAGATCATTACCGTCCCGCTAAATTAAGCGCCACCAACGATGTGTAAGAGTAAGATTGTTATTCATGTTTTTTAGCCTCTAATGCTTTTATTTTTTCCAGTCGTTACTGGTTAAAAAAGATACGTGTAAATAATAATTATAAAATTTAGTGATAAAAAAACCCGCACAGTTGCGGGTTTTGAATATTTGTTAGACACGACAATTCACCACCCGAAAATTACGAGTGCCACCACCAAATAGTGTTTAGAGTAGAATTGTTCATTATTGTTAATGCTTATAGTGTCTTTAAGTGCGTACAGTAAAACGTATCATATGCTTTGATGTCAAGTGTTTATTTAAAAACAATTTAGTTAAAAAACTTGTTATACTAATAACGATACTTTCCACACTTAATTTTAAGTAGTTTTCTTTTGATAAAATATGATTTACATAGCCATACAACACACTCCGATGGGCAGCTAAGCGTTGCAGAGCTATTGCATCGTGCTGTTGATAAAAATATAGATGTGTTTGCTATTACAGATCACGACACTGTGGCGGCCATAAAACCTGCTCAGCATATTATTGATACCGAAAACCTACCATTATCGCTGATCACCGGAGTTGAAATATCAACTCGCTGGGAAAGCTTTGAAATTCATATTGTGGGATTAAATATTGATACTGAAAATTCAGACCTAACGGCTTTATTGCTAGAGCAACAGCAAAAACGCGAAACTCGCGCGTTAGAAATAGGTACACGTCTAGCTAAAAATGGCTTTGATGATATTTACGAACAAGCAAAAGAGCTTGCAAAAGATGCGCAAATTACTCGCGCGCATTTTGCTCGCGCTTTAATAGCACGCGGTGTTGCAAAAAACTTTCCCGGGGTATTTAAAAAATACTTAGGGCGCGGTAAAACCGGTTATGTGCCAAGTAGTTGGTGCGATATGCAAACGGCTGTTAAGGCGATTCATGCCGCTGGTGGAGTGGCGGTTTTAGCTCACCCTAGTAGTTATCAAATGTCTAATAAATGGCTACGTAAATTATTGGTTGAGTTTAAATCTGTTGGCGGAGACGCAATAGAAGTTGCTCAGCCTCAGCAGGCACCAAGTGATCGCCAATTTTTAGGCGAGTTAAGCCGTGAGTATGATTTGTTATGCTCGCAAGGGTCTGATTTTCATTTTCCGACAAGCTATTTAGAGCTTGGTAAAAATCTATACTTACCTAAGGATTGCCGCGGCGTTTGGCAAGCTTGGGAAAAGCAAGAAGGAGCAGCAACATGAGTCAACTATTTCATATTCATCCAGAGAATCCACAATCAAGATTAATTCAACAAGCTGCCGATATAATTAAGCAAGGCGGCGTTGTTGTTTACCCTACAGATTCGGGGTACGCCATAGGGTGTAATATTGGTAATAAACAAGCAAAAGAGCGTATTGAGCGTATTCGTGGCATAGAAAAGCACCATAATTTTACTTTAGTGTGCCGCGACTTATCTGAGCTTTCTACTTATGCACGTGTAGATAATCAAACCTTTAGATTAATAAAAAACAATACGCCAGGGCCTTATACTTTTATTTTTAAAGGCACTAAAGAAGTACCAAAACGTTTATTAAACGACAAGAAAAAAACCATAGGTATACGCGTTATAGCGCATCCTATTGCGTGTGCATTGCTAGAAGAACTTGGCGAGCCACTCATGTCCTGTTCACTTATTTTACCTGGTGAAGAATACACAGAGTCAGATCCAGATGAAATTATTGAGCGATTAGATAAACAGGTAGATTTAATTATCCATGGTGGTTATTTAGCAGAGCAAGCAACCACAGTGGTTGATTTATCTGAAGATGAAGTGCAAATTTTGCGTGTTGGCTGTGGTGATACCAGTCCGTTTGAGTAAAAAGCAGTGAACGAAGAAAACACCAAACCAATAAGCACCCCCATTGAAAAGCCAGTGCAGCAAAAGCTGCCACTGGCTTTTTTACATGGTAAAGCCATGGTCGATAAACCTTCAGATTTATATATTCCGCCAGACGCGCTGGAAATTATTTTAGAAACGTTTGAAGGCCCGCTCGACTTACTGCTGTATTTAATAAAAAAACACAAGCTTGATGTACTCGAACTGTCTATTTTTAGTATTACAGAGCAATACATGAGTTATGTTGAAATGATGACTGAGTTTCAACTCGAACTTGCGGGCGAGTATTTAGTCATGGCCGCCTTATTGGCGCAAATAAAATCTCGTTTACTGTTGCCCGTACACAAAGAGCTAGAAGAAGAGGAAGATCCTCGCGCAGAGCTTATTAAACGTTTGCAAGAGTACGAGCAATTTAAAAAAGCCGCCGAAAACTTAGATGAAATTCCACGTGTAGGCCGTGATATTTTTGTAGCTCATGCTGCTATGCCAGTAGCTGAAAATACCACTGAGCAGCTTCCTGAAGTGCAGCTTAAAGATTTACTTTTTGCCCTGAGCGATATAATGGCACGCGCTAAAACTCTAGAGCATCATCTAATTAGCGCCGAAGTACTTTCTACCCGTGAACGTATGAGCCAAATATTGCAGCAGTTATCACACACTCAATCGGCTTTACCATTTAGTGCGCTTTTTACGGTTAATGAAGGGCGAAGCGGTGCTGTGGTGAGTTTTATTGCAATACTTGAGCTGGTAAAAGAAGGGTTAATTACCTGCCTACAAGTCACATCTGATAGCCTTATTTATGTGAGCCTCAGTAAAAATACTACTCAATAGTTATTAATAAGCACTCAAAAACAGTCTCTTTTAATAACGATTACAATTACCAGTAGTTATTAAAAACCTCCGCTTGCAAGTCCCATAATTCTCTATTTATTATTTACTAGTTAATAAAATTGGCTGCATAAATATACTTCTGTGCGTATATGCACTTAAAGTGTTTGTAAATGTTATTCCTATTTATGCTCTTGCGCGATACTGTAGGTGTAATAACATAAAGGAATAAAGACATGTTTAAAAACTCGCCTGCATCTTATGGGCTTATTGCGATTATTTTACATTGGCTAATGGCATTAACTATCTTTGGTTTATTTGGCCTTGGTTTGTACATGGTAGAACTTACCTACTACGATAGTTGGTATAAAGGCTCATTAGACTTGCATAAAAGCATAGGTTTAACCTTAGCTGCGGTGTTTTTGTTTAGAATTTTATGGCGCACTTTTTCGACTCAACCTAAGCCACTGGGTACTAACAAAGCGATGAACCAAATAGCGCACACTGCCCATATTATTATGTACATTATTTTGGCGGTTATTGTTGTAGCAGGCTATTTAATTTCTACCGCAGATGGGCGAGCTATCGAAGTGTTTACCTTATTCAATGTGCCAGCAATAAACTTTACATTTGACGGACAAGCCGATATTGCTGGGGAAGTGCATTATTACGCGGCCTGCATTTTAATTGGTTTTGCCGTATTGCATGCATTAGGCGCTTTAAAACACCATTTTATAGATAAAGATAAAACATTAATTCGAATGATTAAACCAATGAACACTAAAAAGTAAATAGCCAATTTGAACTCAGGTTAGCTATTTATGTTAACGGGTATTTACCAATAAAAGGATGATTACAATGAAAAAATTACTATTAAGTACCGCGGTATCAGGTGCTATGCTGCTATCGGCAAGTGCAGTAAACGCTGCTGACTATGTGATTGATACACAAGGTGCACACGCGTTTGTAAACTTTAAAATAAAGCATTTAGGCTATAGTTGGTTACACGGTCGCTTTAATACCTTTGACGGTACATTTAGTTACGATGCAAAAACGCCAAACGCATCACAGATCACGGTAAACATTGATACCACGAGTTTAGATTCTAACCACGCAGAGCGCGATAAGCACCTACGAGGTAAAGATTTTTTAAATGTTAGTAAATACCCAACGGCAACGTTTAAAAGCACTAGCGTAAAGTTTGATGACGACGACTCTGGTGAAGTGACGGGTGAGTTTACTTTGCATGGCGTTACTAAAACCATTACCTTTGAAATAGATAAAGTAGGCGAAGGTAAAGATCCATGGGGTGGTCATCGTGTCGGTTTTGAAGGCGAAACTAGCCTTAAGTTAGCCGATTATGGCATTGACTACAATTTAGGCCCTGCATCAACTCATGTTGATATTGGTTTATCTATTGAAGGTATTCGCAAGTAATAGCTAAAGTAAACACTGTCGATAAAAACGTCACATTATGTGGCGTTTTTTGTTTCTGCTATGCGTGTTTTAAGCTTTACTTTTAAATGCTGAGGTAACCAGCGCATTAATATTTGCGTATAAGCTTGGGTTTTTTTAATTATTTTTAGTTGTTCATTTAACAAAGCAATGTGTTTGGCACCTTGCTGGTTTTTAGTGCAACCTATATAGCCATAACTTAATTCAGGCGACTCTAGAAGCGGCCGCTGTGTTAGATTTTTATCAAAATTCATAGATTTAGCTAAATAGTAGTGCTCGCTTGGATAACCTAATAACAAATCAATGCGTTTTAAATTAAGCATATAAGTAAGACTTGCTAAGCTATCTCGGGTGGGTCTAATAATTAAGTTTATATCGGGTGTGGTATTAATAAGCGTGTCTATTTCGTTGCCGTAAGAGCGGCTCATAGAAATACCTAAAGTTAATTTATCAGCCGTAATTAAAGAGGCTAACGACACCGCTTTATCTGCAGGTAGTTTAAGTGCTTTACTGAGTTTAATATGCATAGCGACTGATGGCGAAAGGCCTGTGGTGGAGCTTTCATTAGTAAAGTAAATGCGCTCTTCTCTAAAACTATTTTTATACAGTGACAAAGCACAGGTGTTGGCTGAGGTATTGGAGAGTTCTTGGATAACTCTGCCCGAAGGAATGAGTATTCTATTAAAAGTAATATGGGGGAGTTGTTTTTCGAGTAAAGAAATAATGCTTTCGTCGCGACCTTGGCGTTTGTTTTCCCCATTTAAAATGTAGTAGGGGGCGAAGTCATGCGTTAACCAGTTAATGGTATTAGCATTGCTTGGCGAGCTGAATAAGCTAAGTATAAAAACGACTAAAAATGCGCGGAGCATTACAAACATTACCCACAATTATTTTATTAACCTTAAGTGTAGCTAATAAAGTGATAAAAAGTAAAATGCCAGCAACAAGGCTGGCATTTAATTTTGATTATTGCGCTAATAAGTAGGCAAATTATAATCTGTGTAGGTTAACTAGCTTTTAGCCATTTAACAAATTGACGCGCATCGCTTGCTTTTTGAAACAATGCATTTTTTAAACCTTGTGTATCACTAAAAATTACACGATGTTTGTTTACTGAAATTGACTGCACTGGATGTGCAATTTGGATCATAGACCCATTATATTTATAAGACATAATAAAACTCACTTTATTCTTGTTATTTATTCTGCGCTATTTTTTATAGCTATATGCAGTTAATAAATTAACGATGTTGTGTTTAGCTTCATTACAGTGTTGACGATCTTTATGACACTTTTGCGATGATAATAAAATCATCTCGGTATTATTTAAGGGGTTCTCGCCGTACAATAACTTAGCTTTTGAATATACGTTTTGCGGGGCTTACTGGATCAGGGTAAATGGTTAACCGCGGTGGTTTATTTAAACCAGAGAGGGAAGGTAACCCAGTTGTATTTTATATGCAAGCTTTTTGTTATATTATTTATGACAGCCACTATCAATAACTTAAAAGGGAAATGATACAATACCTAGTTATCAGCGATATTTACGGTAAAACACCTTGTTTACAGCAATTAGCTAAGCACTTTAATGCTGAAAACCAAATAGTTGATCCCTATAATGGAGTTCATCAAGCCATTGAAAATGAAGAGGAATACTATAAGTTATTTATTAAACACTGTGGCTATGACGAATATGCAGCCAAGCTCGAAGAATATTTTAATAAATTAAGCAAACCCACTATTTGTATTGCATTTAGTGCCGGTGCTAGCGCTGCATGGCGGGCACAAGCGAGGACTACAACTACACATCTTAAAAAAGTAATTGCTTTTTATCCTACGCAAATACGTAATTATTTAAATATAGATGCTATTCATCCATGTGAATTCATTTTCCCTGGGTTTGAACCGCACTTTAATGTAGATGAATTAATAACTAATTTATCGGCCAAAAACAATGTGCGCTGTTTAAAAACACTATACCTGCATGGCTTTATGAATCAGCAGTCACAAAATTTTAGTGAATATGGTTACCAATATTTTTATAAAGTTATAAAAACAGCGAATAGCGAAGCGCATTAAAAATGCCCGGCTGCAAATAATAAGTGCGTATAAAAACCACTAAGATTACTTTTACAGTTTTAATTATTATAAGCTGCGCCAATTCAAAAACTCATTTATTAACAGCTATAAAATGGCAAGTTCTGACTATTCATTACTGTAATAGTCGCTATAAAAAGCAACTGCAGACACGCTTAATTTAACATGCTTTAATCGAGGGTAATGTACTTTTGATGGATGTTAGCTTTGCAGTATCAACATATTAATGTGCCCGAACAGGGGCAAAGCATAAAAATAGCAAAAAATGGCCAATGGCAAATTCCGTTGCAACCTATTATTGCTTACATTGATGGTGATGGTGTAGGCCAAGATGTGATGCCGGTAATGCGAAAAGTGGTTGATAGCGCGATAGCGCATTGTTACCAAGCAAAGCGAAAAATTCATTGGATGCAAGTATACAATGGTGAGCAAGCAGCCAAATTATATGATGGTGATTGGTTTCCACAAGAAACAATAAATGCAGTAAGAGAATGTAAAATAGCGATTAAGGGGCCATTAACGACTCCTTTGGGTGGTGGTTTTCGCTCGCTTAACGTTGCACTTAGACAAGAAATGGATTTATTTGTCAATATGCGCACTATAAAAGGCTTTAGTGCATTGCCATCGCCGTTAAAAAATCCTTATTTAACTAATATCACTGTGTTGCGCGATAGCAGTGAGGATGTTTACTCGGGTATAGAGTGGCAAGCTGGTAGTTTTGAAAGCGAAAAAGTACTCGATTTTTTATGCGAAGAAATGGGGGTTACGCGTTTAAGGTTTTCCCAAGAATGTGGAATTGGCATTAAAAACATTTCTAAAGAAGGCTCAGAGCGCCTAGTACGTTACGCAATTAATTACGCGCTAAAAAATAACAGCGAATCGCTGACTTTAGTGCACAAAGGCAATGTGCTTAAATTTACTGATGGTGCATTTAAACGCTGGGGCTTTGCACTCGCTAAGCGTGAATACCAAGCCATTGACGATGAAAACGGCCGTTGGTTACATATTCCACGACAAGGGCAGCCACCACTTATAATTAAAGAAGTTATAGCCGATAACATGTTACAGCAGTGTTTAATGCACCCAGAGCAATTTGATGTAGTTGCAACGACTAATCAAAATGGTGACTTTTTAGCAGATATGCTTAGCGCACAAGTAGGTGGAGTAGGCATAATGCCGGCGGCTAATTTAAATAATGAGGTAGCATTTTTTGAACCCACGCACGGTACATTTGCGCGTATTGCTGGGCAAAATAAAGCGAATCCGAGCAGCAGTATTTTAAGTGCGGTATTAATGCTTAAGTTTATGCAGTGGCATGAGGCGGCTAATTTAATAGAAAATGCCTTAGAGCGCACGTTAGCGGCGGGAGAGGTTACGTTTGATTTGCTATCTGAGCCTCATAACTCGATGCCCTTAAGTTGTACAGATTTTGCACTTAGGGTCATCGAGCACTTTTAAACAACACCATTATTAGGCTGCAGATACGTTAACAAGGTTTACGCGATGCGTACATGCACGATTAGTTAACTGCGCAGCACGATGATAAATAGCATGTGCATCTTGGTCGGTATTAAATGTGCCGCTAAGCGTATCCATTAACGCAACTACAATAATGGCCGGAACTTGGCAGCAATGCTCATCCAGAACAGCTTCTGTTGTTTGCGAGTCTACATTGCAATAAGGGTGGTTATTATGCTGATAAGCATTAAGCAATGTTTGCACGTCTAAAATATCATCCGCATTATGTTTAGTTTTACGACAAGTACAGCCAAATTCATCGACTAAAGTGGCAAGTACCTGGTAAATATCATCGCTTGGCATCGCCGCTTGTGGTGCTAACTGCTGCTCAATAAATTGATGAAAATGGCTATTAATAAACAATCCGTCTTGTTGGGTGAAGCTTGATGAAGTTTGCATAATTATTACTCTTAGTTAGTTGGCTTAACTTCACTCTAGCGCTAACTCTAGTATTAATAAAATTGTTGTTTTCAATAACTGATATTGATTATATCAATACTGTTAAATTACGACGAATTTTAGTGTGTTTAGCAAGGCTACATTAAGCCTAATTAGCTTACAGTAGCCACAGTTGTTAATTTTACAAACTAGATACAGAGGCTAAACCACACTGGTATAAGTATCTATTATTAGTAAGTTAACAGATAACACTTAACAATAACCTTGTTACACAGGCAATGGTTTAACCACTAACTAACAATAAAGAGCTGCTATGAAAATTTTTGCTCCTGCTATTATTATCACCACATTAATGCTTTCGGCTTGTGGTAATGAGCCACAAGACAACAGCCACACCGACGTAAAAAACACGGCACAAACAGCGGTAATAGTGCATAACTATCAGTGTGAAAGTGGTAATACAATGGCGGTAACTTACCCCTCTACAGACACTGCAACAGTTGACTATTTAGGTACAGAATACGAAATGAAGATTGCTGTGTCGGCTAGTGGTGCGCGCTATATGAATGACAAGTACGAGTTTTGGACTAAAGCATCAGGTACTGGCTCTGAAGGCACGCTGTTTAGCCATATGCAAGATGGTAGCACGGGTGATGCAATTGAAACATGTACAGCGCTATAAGCCTTATTAATACGCATTAAAGCCTAAGTTTAGGCGAATTTAACGAGTAATTTGCAACACCTACTGTGCAAGTTACTCGTTGTAAATTTTATATACCTTTGCACTAGTATTACTATCTGTCGGCAATTGTTTTTGCAAATTCCAGTAGTTCTCTGCGTAACCATTGGTGCGCCGATGCATGATGCAACAATGGGCTCCAGATCATTTTTACCTCAATAGGTACAATTTGAAAAGGTACTGGGCTGATAACCAAGTTAGTATGCGTAGTTAACAGCTTAGCTTGGCGACGTGGTAATGTAGCAATTAACTTATCTGACTGGCACAGTAAACTGGCAATCATATAGTGGCGTGTAAAAACGCGTATTTTTCGAGTTTGTTCTAATTGCCACAGTGCTTCGTCTACCCATCCTAACTTTTGCTTACCAGATTTATTAGTAACAGCGGGCTCAGGCCCCCAACCTGCACGATTTACCCAAATATGTTCGCTTTTTAAGTAATCTTCTAGGCTCGACTGTTGTAAAAATTGATTATTGGGGTGCGTTAAACAACAATAGTTATCGCGCCAAACCGTAGCTTGGTGAAACGAGCGTGGTAGGCCATTAAAGCGGTTAATTGCTAAATCTATGGTGCCTTTTTCCATATCTTGCAGATTTACATCACTTGGGCTGAGTATATCAAAGTTTATTCCTGGGTTTTTACTCAACTGCTCAGTTATAAAAGGGGCGATTAACGTCGACTCTAAATAATCGTTTGCCATAATTCTAAACGTTACTTTGGCACTTGTCGGATCGAATAGCTCAGTGGGCTGAGTAATTTCTTCAGCCATTTTAAGTAATAACTCTATTTCGGGCTTTAGTGCCAGCGCTTTTGCTGTGGGCGCCATAGAGCCTGAAGCCCGCACCAAAAGCGGGTCGTCAAATAAGTCACGCAGCCGCTTTAACGCATTACTCATAGCAGGTTGGGTAAGTGCGAGTTTATTAGCCGCTTTAGAAACACTTTTTTCGTCTATTAGTACGTTTAGGTACACAAGCAAGTTGAGATCGACATTTCTTATATTCATTTAATCAATCTTATTTATTTACTGTATTAATTATCTAAATTAAAGCCTGCTTGCTAAGGTGTAAACAACTAAAAAATAATAGCCGTAATAAGCTTAGTAAATATGCCAGATACAATAACGAATAAACTGCAAAATAGTACAGTGCAAGATGTGATTGCGACTAAGTTAGCGCGCGCCGTTTTTGCTGGGTTTGAAGCTATGTTTGCCACCTTTTTAAATATAACCTTGGGCGCACAAAGCCGCTTTGAACAGCGACAATATCACGAGGTACAAAGTGCTATGCGCGAGCGCTTACAAGTGTATGAGCGCCAAGTTAAAAGTGTAAGTGAAGCGGTAAAGGTTATTGCCTACGCGGAGTTAAGCTGTCCACAGACCTGGCAATTAGCTAAAAATATTTATGGCAACATGGTAAAAAATCATGAAAACGAGCCAATAGCGCATACTTTTTTTAATTCTACCTTTGGTGCTATTTGGGACGATAAAAAAATACGTACTGTGCATTTATTTGTATTAAAAGCTAAATATCGTACTCAACCTCGACCATACGACAGCTTAGTTAAACGTATTTCATTACAGCATGGCTTTAATAGCGCAATAAAAACGCTGATCACTAATCAGGTTTTTAGAGTGCCATTTAGTAATTTAAACCAAGATGTTGCCACCCTGCAGGCTACTTTAACGCAAGGTGCTAAGCAGCAATGTCGGCAAGTCTATGAGTTAATAAACTTAAACGACGGCTATATAGAATACGCATATTCACATTTTTATAGAAACAAAGCCTGTTACTTAATAGGCCGATGCATTGCTAAAAATGGCGATAATATGCCCTTTGCTATTGCCATTTTAAATACCCCTAACGGGCTTAAAATTGATGCGGTAATGATGGGCGCCGATCAGCTAAGCTTACTATTTGGTTTTGCGCGTACGTATTTTATGGTCGATACCGACCAGCCAGCGCGTTATGTAGATTACTTAAGTGTACTTATGCCGCATAAACAGCGCTTTGAGCTATTTAATGCGATTGGCTTTATAAAACATGCCAAAACAGAGTTTTATCGTTATAAGGTAGATACCACTAAAAATAGCCCCGCGAGTTTTAAATATGTAGCTGCGCCAGGTACACCGGGCATGGTAATGCTAGTGTTTACTATTGCTGGCTCCGACCATGTTTATAAAGTAATTAAAGATAAATTTAGCGCGCCAAAAACCGCCACTAAAGCGCAAGTAAAAGAAAAATACAACTTTGTAAAACAAGCCGATAGAGTAGGGCGACTGGTAGATACGCATGAGTTTAGGTATTTAGCGTTTGATTTAAGCCGCTTTAGCGAGCAGTTACTGCAACAAATGAAAGAGCACATTGGGTCCAGTTTAATTATTTCGGGCAAGGCGCTTATTTTAAAACATGTTTATGTTGAGCGAAAAATGACGCCGCTTAATTTATACATAAATGATTGCGACAGCAAAGCACTTTCACAAGTGATGCTAGATTACGGCAGAGCAATTAAAGACTTAGCAGGTGCTAATATTTTCCCTGGCGATATGTTAATGAAAAACTTTGGCGTTACGCGCTGGGGGCGGGTAGTGTTTTATGATTATGACGAAATTTGCCCACTTACCGATTGCAACTTTAGAGAAGTGCCGCAAACGCAAAATGCGCTAGAAGAGCTAAGTTCAGACTCGTATTTTGATATAGAGCCAAATGATATTTTCCCGAGTCAATTTAAAGTGTTTTTTAGTGCTAATGAATTGGCATTTAATGCTTTTAATAGTCATCACAGCGATTTATTTAACGCCCAGTTTTGGCAAACGTGCCAACAACAGGTACAACAAGGCTATTTACCCGACGTGTATCCATATAAACAAAGTTGGCGCTTTAAATAAGGTGTTTTGATCCCCATATATAAATTACATTAATTTAATTATGCAACGTTTAGTAATAGCGTTTAGTTATATAAAGCTTAGGAGTGGCAATGAAATACATTTCTCATGAAGATGGCATACTTGCATTTAATGAAACCAATAAACCGGTTTTAAAGAGCCATGAAGTACTGGTAAAAGTAGCCGCCATTGGTGTAAATCGCGCCGATTGTATGCAGCGCCAAGGTAAGTATCCGGCGCCAAAAGATGACAGCCAAATATTAGGATTAGAGTGCGCAGGCACCGTTTGCGATATTGGTGGTAAAGTTGATAAAATTTGGCTAAATAAACGCGTTTTTGCTTTATGTGCTGGTGGTGCTTACAGTGAATATGTTGCGGTTGATGCCAAACAGCTAATGGAATTACCTGATGATGTATCTATGAGAGAGGGCGCTGCAATAAGTGAAGTATATTTAACAGCATTTGGTGCTTTGTTTGAATTAGGTAAATTACAAGCTGGGCAAACGGCGTTAATTCATGCAGGTGCAAGTGGTGTGGGTGGTGCTGCAATCCAAATGGCTAAAAGTGCAGGAGCAACCGTGGTTATAACCGCAGGTTCAGATGAAAAATGTGCACATGCCAAAGCACTGGGTGCCGATCATGCTATAAACTATAAAACCACTGATTTTGTAGAATATATGAAGGCTAATAACCTAACGGCTAACACAATTGTAGATCCTGTTTCGGGCAGTTATTTAAACAAAAATGCGGCCGTTGCGGCTATGGATTGCCAAATTGTAATGCTGGCATTTTTAGATGGTCGTTTTGCTGAAGTTGATTTTGCCCGTTTACTGCAAAAACGTATCTCGTTTCATGCATCAACACTTAGAAACCGTAGTATAGAGTTTAAACGTGCATTAAGAGATGATTTTGTAGCGCGTTTTTATAGCGATATTGCAAGTAAAAGCTACGATTTTAATTTATATAAAGTGCTACCTTGGAGCCAAGCAAACGAGGCTCATGCTATTTTAGAGCGCAATGAAAACGCCGGTAAAGTAGTGTTAAGTGTAGAATAAACCAGTACGTGTAATGTATAGGCATTGTTTATGTCTCTGGTAGTCAATATAATTTAGTTATAACACACATAATAAGGTTAATAATGAATCCAATTATCGCCACTTTAAAAGAGCATAATGTTAGCGACGAGCAAATAGCCGAGCTATTTGAAGCATTAACGCAAAACCCAATGATGGCAATGGCCATGGTGCAACAACTTGGTATACCACCTGAAAAACTACAGCAACTAATGGCAGTAGTGATGACTCAGCCGCACTTAATTAAAGAAGCGACAGACGAGTTAGGTTTAGACTTTTCGAAAGTACAAGCCGCAAAAGATAAGTTAAATCAGTAATCCCTCCGCACTTTTAACCAAGGTATAACCTTATACCTTGGTATTTTAGCTCACCTTAAACATGTTTTGTTACATTAGTAATTGAACTGCGATTGATTTTTAGCGTCTTAGTTTTAGTCGATAAAATGGTGGGAATATTGTATGAAAACACTGATTAAATTTTGGAAAAATAACCGTTCATTAATCATATTTATAGCGTTAATGAGCGTATTTAGAAGTGCAGTTGCCGATTGGTACGAAGTACCTACAGGCTCTATGCGGCCCACCATTGAAGTAGGCGACAGAGTTTTAACAAATAAAATGGCTTATGACTTACGCTTACCCTTTACGCATATACCACTAATGAAGTTAGGCGACCCACAAGTAGGTGATATCATAGTATTTGATTCAAAAAAAGCTGATAACCGCTTAATAAAGCGGGTAATAGGCGTACCTGGCGATACTGTGTCACTTGAGGATAACGAGCTTATTATTAATGGTAAAAAGCTTAACTATGCTAGTTTGCACAGTAATTTAGGTTCACTTGATAAAATTGAAAATTTAAACGGTCATAAACACTCAATAAGAGTAGCCAATAGAGCGTCGCGATTAGCAGGGTTTGATAAAATCACAATCCCGAATAATTACTATTTAGCCATGGGGGATAACCGCGATAACAGTGCCGATTCTCGCGTAATAGGCTTGATCCCGCGTAGCGAAATGTTAGGTAAAGCAGAGCGAGTAATTGTATCGCTTGATTACGATAACTATTATTTACCGCGAACTGATCGATTATTAAAAGCGCTTGAATAAGCGTGTTTGTATTTTAGCAGCTAAATAAAAGCCCGGGTTATACCATTGAGTTGTATTGCATAAAGTAATAAAACGAATGTAAATTGATGGTAATTATAGTAGCTTGATATTCCTGCTATTTTTTAACACCTGTTCAGCAGAGTCAATAATATGAGCTTAAAGACTAAAAAATCGCCTATATTACTGTTCGATGGCGTATGCAATTTATGCACAGGCTCGGTACGCTTTGTGATTGAACATGATCCATATAAAAAATTTCGCTTTGCGTCATTGCAGTCAACTGTAGCAAAAAACTTACTCAAGCAGCAGGGAAGTGAAGCTACAAGTAAGCTGGGTTCTGTGGTGCTTATTGACGATAGTGGCATTTGGTTTAAGTCAACAGCGGCACTTCGTACTGCTGGGCAGTTATCGGGTTTATGGCCGTTGTTGCAAGTGTTACTCATAATACCTCGGCCATTACGAGATTGGGGTTATGATTTTATTGGTGCTAGACGTTATAAGTGGTTTGGGCGTACCAATGCCTGTTGGTTGCCAGCAGAGGACATAAGTAATCGCTTTTTAGATTAAATTTATAAATAGACTTTTAACTTTAATACGCAAATGCTAAGGGAAATTGCTCATGATAGTAAGAATATTTGATAAGCTAACCTTTGCCGTAGCATTAATTATAGCGTTGCAAGTACCGCAACTTACGGATCATTATCAGCAACATTTAGCAGGCTTGTATCAGGCAACAAAATGGCAAGTTGATGGTTATAAAGCCACCGCCCAAATGCATGCGTTTCCCAGTGTTAAAGCAATGATTGATAGACACTTACGCAATAGCGAGCCAAGTGTTAAAACTGATGCACAACAAAAGCTGTTAACCCTTGATTTATTTGCAGATTTAGAAGGTGGAATGACTATATTTAAACAGGGTAACTTTTTTGAAAAACTAATTTATATGTTTACTCCCACCCGTTTCGATATATTAAAAAATACTATTGATAACTTTAAATTAGGCATACCGCTTACTTTTACCGGTATTGCGTTTGGGCTAGTATTTGGTTTTTTATTAAATCAATTAATTATGCTACCTTTTACAATTTACTCAGTTAAAAAAAGGGCAAGTAAAGTTAACACTATCGAGAAACCAGCCCAATAATAGTATAATCATTTAAATCACCTATATAACTAGGCTCACATATTATGAGAACTGATAGCATTTATGCGATATTTATCGGCAATTTCTCTTTGTTTATTTATGGTTATAAGCATGCTTTTTGGCTGCGCTAGTTATCCTAAGGTTCAAGCCGAACCTAGCTATGCATTTAGCAAAACGCAAAATACTAGCTTAGCTAAAGGCATAGCATTAGAGGCGAGTAAACACCCTGAGAGTTCGGGGTTTTATCTACTTGGTGATGGCCTTGATGCATTTGCAACTAGGCTGTTATTAATAGAAAAAGCCGAAATGTCTATTGATGTGCAGTATTACTTATTTCATAACGATACTACGGCCAAAATATTCACTCATTACTTACTTCATGCAGCCGATAGAGGCGTGCGGGTACGCATGTTACTAGATGACTTTGGCCACGAAAGCCAAGACGCTTTATTTAGTGCCTTGGTGCAACACCCTAATGTGTCAGTACGGTTATTTAATCCGTTTTCAAATCGCACTTTACCTTATGTTGATTTTTTAACTAATTTTAAACAGATCAATAGGCGCATGCATAACAAGTCGTTTATTGTTGATAATCAGGCGGCTATTATTGGTGGCCGTAATATTGGAGATACTTATTTTTCTGCTAATATTTACACTAATTTTTCTGATTTAGATGTACTTGGCGTGGGAGAATTTGCACCACGCGTGGCCACTGCATTTGATTTATATTGGAATCATTCACTCTCGGTAGCGATTAAACATATAGCGCCAGCATCAAGTGCAGCTAAACTAGAACAAGTACGAAAACAACTCGCTAAAACATACACTAGTGAGCAAAGTAAAGCCTATTTAAGGCGTTTAGAGTCGCTGGATATTATTGATAATTTGCTACGCGGACAGCTAGCACTTTACTGGGCAAACTCTGAACTAGTATACGATCACCCTGATAAAATAATGAATATGGGTGATGATAATACCGGTTATATGGCCCCAGCATTAAGTAACTTACTAAATGATGCACACAGTGAAGCATTAATTGTTTCACCTTATTTTATTCCCGGTGATGCAGGCGTTGCAAGCTTAAAGCGTTGGATTAATACCGGTGCTAATGTGACCATTTTAACTAATTCGCTCTCGGCCAACGACGTACCCGTTGTGCACGCCGGCTATGCAAACTATCGTGAGTCACTTATAGAGGCGGGCGTTAAATTATGGGAGTTACGCGCTACAGTAAAACCTAAGTCTAAGCCTAAAATTAAATCTAAAGATAAAGCAAAACATAAAAAAATCACCGATTTAGCTGGTTCATCAAAAGCGAGCTTACACGCCAAAACAATGATTTTTGATCGTAATACACTTTTTGTTGGCTCAATGAACTTAGATCCACGTTCAATTAATTTAAATACCGAAATAGGTGTTGTAATTTATAGTGACAAAATGGCAAGCACAGCAGCAGATATATTTTTAGAAGAGTTACCTCGCCATGCATGGCGGTTAGATGTCACTAAAACTGAAAATTGGTGGGGTTTTAATCACGACTTACTGTGGTTAGATGAATCAATTACACCCACTAAAGTGGTAAGTAAAAACGCTGAGCCAGAGGCCAGCACCTGGGTACGTTTTCAGGCTTGGTTATTTGGCTATCTGCCTGTGGAACACTTACTTTAATATGTGTTAAATAAGGCAGAGTAACCCCAGTATTAATACTTAACCAGCACTCAGGGTAAGAGGTTTAACAGTTTGAATAATAATGGTATTTAAGGGTGTTTTTTTACAACAAAAGCGCCTCGTATATCTCCCAAATTAAAACCAGTTGCTTTATCACTTGGATAAAGCTCAGTTAATTTATTTTTTACTTCAGGCTTTAATTCACTACCATGGCAAGCTAAGCAAGCTTGCCCTGTAGGAATTGCTTTAACTAAATACCAAGCATCGGCTTTTTGTTCTTGATGTTCAATACTTGCTATAGGTTCGCCATTTTCTTTACGCTGCTCAAAATCGAGCAGTATTGAATTTAACCACTCGTTAGCTTGGTTATTAGGATTACGCACTTTTAATGATGTACGACTAATTTCCCACTCATTCGCACTGTGTTGTAGTGCAATAGCCGGCGCACTAATATTGCATACTTCAATTGCTGCAACAGGGCCATTTGCTTTCATGGTACTTACTAAAACATTTTTTAAATCAGTTGAAAATGCTTTAACAGTGCTACGAGCAAAGTACGCATCGTCGCTATTAGCTAATACGCTTGATGAAACAAACAAGCTGGTAAATAATAAAATAGAGCGCATAATACACCTTTATATATTAGAGGCTTCTAATGTACAGCTGGGCAATAATTTGTTCAAGCTTTTTTATCGCTAATTATCCGAAGCTCAGATTAATTAAAGTACTGTATAAATTATAGCTGCAAAGAGCTTAGCTAAATGATGGTAAACCCAAAATATAAATTACATAATAAGGTAGCTAATAATGACAATTAAAAATGATGACAGCGCTGAATATGCATTATCGCAGCAAAGTAGGGCGCTTGATGATCCGCTAGAAGCAATTAAAAACATGCGTTTAGAGCAGTTGGCCGTATGTAAGCTAAAAGCCGATAAAGAGATGCAAACTATGAAAGCAGAATCTACCCCTGACAAAAATATACAATAACGTAAAGCAGCTTACTGGAGTTGTTTTTATGAATAAACATATTACGCTTTCGTTTTTAGCTTGGTTAGCGGCTATTTTTTTAGGGGCTGCAGGTATATATGGTTTATGGCCTTCACCACAGGGTAAAGTGCTTTTAGCTATTGAAATAATAACCTTAATTATTCTGTTATTTAATAGCGCCAGTATTACCCGCTGGGTATATAAACACACTAAAAACAAACAACAACGTTATATCGCCCTATTATGCATGGCCTCCTTAGTCTTATGCATTTGTGGAGACGTGGTAAATTTTAATTTAAGCAATCAATATTACCGTTATAACGAGGTAATTAAGCACGACTATTTAGCTGACTCTGTGTGGTTTTTTGTACCCGGATACAGCTTACTCTTTATTGCTGTACTACTGGCGAGCCGTAGTTTAGTTATGTATCCATTATATTATGTGGCTGCTTATTTAGGGGGCACGCTATTAATATCGCTGCTTTGTTTTTATTTTATGCATATTCCAGAGGCAGGTTATTATGTACTGCTATTAACCGGGCTTCATAGTTTTGTTATAACCAGTGTGGGATTAATGAGTTTAGTACTGCTTAATACATATCGCAGGTTAAACGCGCCTTTGGGAGTATGGCTGGTTAGTTTAGGGTTAGTATTAGCGGCAATTGCCGATGCATTAATTGGTTTATATTGGATTTATGGGAATAGCGGTGAAGGGTACTTTCCACAAATTAGGTATATAAATTGGATAATTTATATTAGCTCGCAATGCTTAGTTATTCATTTAGCTAAAATAAATATAACCTATAAGTTAGGTTAATAATTTACTTACAAAAAAGCCGCTAATAAATTCAGCGGCTTTTAATATATAAGAAAGCTTACATTACACGCATGCCAGGCTCTGAGCCGTCGTCTGGGTTAAGAATGTAAATCTCTTTACCGCCAGGGCCTGCAGCTAATACCATGCCTTCTGACATGCCAAAACGCATTTTTCGTGGTTTAAGGTTAGCAACCATAACAGTAAGCTTACCTTCTATATCCTCTGGAGCGTAAGCTGATTTGATACCCGCAAACACTTGGCGCGTTTCGCCGCCTAAATCAAGTGTTAGCTTAAGTAGTTTATCGGCGCCTTCTACGTGCTCAGCTTTAGCAATTTTTGCTACGCGTAAGTCTACTTTTGCAAAGTCATCAAATTCAATTTCATCACAAATTGGCTCTTTAGCCAGTGGGCTATTAGGGTCAATAGTCACTTTTGACTCTAAGCTTTCTTTTGACTCTTCAACCATTTTATTTACTTTGTCCATTTCTACACGTTGCATTAACGGTTTAAATTTATTGATAGGGTGGCTTACTAATGCATTTTGCACACCGTCCCATGCAAGGTCGTCATTTAAGAATGCTTCTACGTTATCGGCCATTTCAGGCAGTACAGGCTTTAAGTAGGTAATTAACACGCGGAATAAATTAAGCCCCAATGAGCAAACTTCGTGTGCTTCTTGTTGCTTAGTTTCGTCTTTAATGAGTACCCAAGGTGCTGCGGCATCTATAAATTGGTTTGCTTTGTCGGCAAGCGCCATTATTTCGCGAATTGCACGGCTAAACTCACGGTTTTCGTAATGGGCTGTAATGCTTGGTGCCGCTGCTTGAAATTCTTTAAGTAACTGTGGTTGCATAACGCTTGCGCTTAGCTTGCCATCAAACTTTTTAGTAATAAAGCCCGCACAACGGCTTGCTATATTTACTACTTTACCTACTAGGTCTGAGTTTACGCGTTGCGCAAAGTCCTCTAGGTTCAAATCAAGATCAACAATGCCACCGCTTAATTTTGCCGCGTAATAGTAACGTAAATATTCAGGGTTTAAATTATCTAAATAAGTACGCGCTTTAATAAACGTGCCTTTAGATTTAGACATTTTTTCGCCATTTACGGTAACAAAACCGTGGGCAAATACGTTAGTTGGCTTTCTAAAATTAGCGCCTTCTAACATTGCTGGCCAAAATAAACTATGAAAATAAATAATGTCTTTACCAATAAAGTGGTAAAGCTCAGCGTCTGAATCTGCAGCCCAAAAAGCATCAAAGTCGATACCATTTTTATCACACAGGTTTTTAAAGCTGGCCATATAACCAATAGGCGCATCTAACCAAACGTAGAAGTATTTACCCGGTGCGTTTGGTATTTCAAAACCAAAGTAAGGCGCATCACGGCTAATATCCCACTGTTGCAGGCCATCAGTAAACCACTCATCAAGCTTGTTAGCCATTTCTTGCTGAATAGTACCCGAGTGTAACCACTCTTTTAACATGCCTTCAAATGCTGGCAAATCAAAAAAGTAATGCTCAGAGTCTTTTAAAATAGGCTCAGCACCAGACATAACCGAGCGCGGGTTAATTAAATCTGTAGGGCTGTATGTTGCGCCACATGAGTCGCAGTTGTCGCCATTTTGATTTTCAGACTTACAAGTTGGGCACGTACCGGTTACAAAGCGATCGGGTAAAAATATGCCTTTTTCTGGGTCGAATAACTGCGAAATAGTGTGCCTTTTAATATGGCCTGCATCGTTTAGGCGATTATAAATAAGCTCACTCAGCTCTTTGTTTTCTTGGCTGTGGGTACTGTGATAATTATCAAACTTAATATTAAAGTCGGCAAAGTCGCGTTGACGCTCAATACTTACTTTTTCTACCGCTTCTTCAGGCGTGATCCCTTGCTTTTGCGCGTTAAGCATAATAGGCGTGCCATGGGCATCGTCGGCGCAAACATAATAGGCTTCGTGGCCTTGGAGTTTTTGAAAACGTGACCAAATATCAGTTTGAATATATTCCAATAAATGACCTAAGTGAGTAGGGCCATTTGCATAAGGTAATGCGCTGGTAATCAGGATCTTTCGCTGTGCCATAATCATTCCGAATTGACGGTTCCTATTAAGGAACGGATGAAAATCATTAATTTATTTACAAGCTAAGCGCTAACAACGCAACAGCTTGTGGATTTGTATTAATTGACTGGTGTTAATGCCCTGAATGTTACATAATTCCGAGGCACTTTTCATCAAAGAAACGTTATTTAATTACTATGTTTGGACTGTCGAAACTATTCTCTTCTAAATCGGTGCAAAAACAACCGATCTTTGCTGCCTTAGCCGCGTATCGTAGTGCCGCTTTTGCTGTGGGTATTGATGAAAGCTTCATTAAGAATATCACCCAAAACGATGACAAATCGCTCGCTATTACTTTAATTTTGCCATTTGCGGCACAATCAGAAATGCCAATGGTGGCAGAGCATGTCACTAACGCTCTCAAGGTGGCAGTAACTGTGTCGGCCACGGTAGAGCTTAAAGAGCCTGCAAAATTTAAAGCAATTAAACATATTGTGCTTATTGCCTCAGGTAAAGGCGGTGTGGGTAAATCGACTACTGCTGTTAATTTAGCAGGCGCGCTGCACAGCGAAGGCGCAAAAGTTGGCATTTTAGATGCCGACATTTATGGCCCGTCAATCCCTATGCTTTTAGGCTTGGTAGGCGCAGAGCCCGTCACTAAAGATAACAAACAGTTACAGCCTTTTGATGCAAACGGCATTAAAGCGCAATCAATCGGCTTTTTAGTACCTAGCGATGACGCCACTGTATGGCGCGGGCCTATGGCATCGGGGGCGCTTAGCCAGCTGCTTAATGAAACCGATTGGGGCGAGCTTGATTACCTTATTGTTGATATGCCACCAGGTACGGGTGATATTCAACTTACTATGAGCCAAAAAGTACCGGCAAGTGGCACGGTAATTGTTACCACACCACAAGATTTAGCCTTAGCCGATGCACAAAAAGGCATCGCCATGTTTAATAAAGTAAACGTGCCAGTGCTGGGCTTAATTGAAAATATGAGCCATTATATTTGCAGCCACTGCGGCGAGGCAAACCACGTATTTGGTAAAGATGGCGCACAAAAACTAGCACACAAACACGGTGTGCCTGTGCTATCACACATTCCGCTTGCAATAGATATTCGAGAATACTCTGAGCAGGGCAAACTTATTGCTTGCGATAACACTGCAGCAATAAGCAAAACTTACAGCGCAGCAGCGCGGCTTATAGCCAGCACGCTTTACTATCAACAGCATCACAACTCGGTAGAGATTGTGATTACGGATGATTAATACACCATGAGACTTTCAGATACACATATTAAAGAATACCTAAACGATGGCCGTATTGTTATTGAGCCTGCACCCACAGATGAGATGATTTCGGGTGTTACTGCCGACTTACGCTTAGGTAATAAATTTAGAACTTTTCATGCACATACAGCAGCATATGTAGATTTAAGTGGCCCTAAAGATCAGCTCAATAAAGCCATGGAGTCAATCATGAGCGACGAAATTGTGCTAGATGAAGGCGAAGCATTTTTTTTACACCCAGGCGAGCTTGCACTGGCTATTACCTATGAAAAAGTAACACTGCCAGCAGACATTGTAGGCTGGTTAGATGGACGTTCATCGCTGGCACGATTAGGTTTAATGGTGCATGTAACCGCGCATCGTATTGATCCCGGTTGGAGTGGTAATATTGTTTTAGAGTTTTATAACTCAGGTAAACTTCCTTTGGCACTAAGACCTATGATGAAAATTGGTGCTATGAGCTTTGAAACACTTACAGGCCCTTGTGCTAATCCTTACAATACGCGCAAAGATGCTAAGTACAAAGATCAAAACAGTGCCGTAGCAAGTCGTATTAGCGACGACAGGTAATGATTAAATAAAGCACTTTACTTATCTAACTTATGAAGCGCATAACCTAGTAGTTCAAAATACTGGTTAAGCGCTTTATTTGCAGTGTTAATGTGCTCATCATCTGGGTATATTAAATCACTACTTTTTAGCCCACTGACTAAAAAGCTATTTTTTATATGCGGGTGGCTGGCTATACAGGCTTCAAAGCAACGCGCTGCTAGCTCCTCGGGCATACTCATGTAATTCATATTTTTTGCTTTATCGTATTCAATGCACGTTTGTACAAAGCGGTTTGCAGCAATGCCCTGTGCATCTAAAAACACGTTTTTGTAAAAGTCATTAAGCGTATTATTGAGCGGATGCGATAAATTAGGCGTGTTTGATAACCACAGTTTAGACGCAAAACCAAAGCGTGGTTTTGCTGCAAATAAATGCTCACTTATATGATGATCAAAAGCATGAAACCATTCATGGGCGAGCGCACCACCGCCGGCATTTTTTGCAAGTGCAAGCGTTTGGCTAGCTGCATTATAATGCGCTTGTACATGCTTTTGTCCGCCAGCACCAAACGCAAAATTGAGTTTACCGCGCAGGCCAATTGCTTTAGGTGGTAAGTGCAGTATTTGTGCTAAATCGGCAAGTGCATCATAAATTAAATTAGCACCAATGTAGCGCTCTTCTTTGTTTACCCATTTACCTATCACCATAGATCTAAAACCGAAAGTGTCTCTTATATCGCTAAAATCAACTTGATCGTCAAAACGATAATCGGGACCTTGACGGCTAAAGCCGCGTTTTAATCTATTTTGATAGTTACGCATCGCTAATATCATTTATAAAAACTAATCATACATTATAAGTAACGTGCTTTTACGTGAGCAGGCATGTGTTGGGTTTGTTTTTGTATTAATTCATCAAGTAAATTATAAAGTGGGGCAGGGTTTAACTGTTCAATAAGCTGTAAGCTATGTGCAACGGCCTCAAGCGTTGACAAGCTATCTGCGCGGGGAGCTTTACGTATTGTGTAACGATTTTTAGGTAAATTAGCAAAGCTTACAGTTTTAAATCGTTGCAGTAGCGAGCTTAGCTGTAAAATTTTATAGGCTTTTTTCCATGTACCATCAATAACAATTAAGTGCGTAATAGGCAGTAGTGTGTTTAGCGCGTCGTTATTATCTAAATTTATAGCCTGCTCATTAGGGTAAAGTAAAACGGTTGAGCTGGCAGGTAGGGCACGAAGCTGCGCAAAGTCGTTATTACTTTCGCCTTTGATTATTTGGCAATCAGCTAGGCATAAATTTAATAATTTAGCCGTGTTTTTTGTTACCTTTTCTTCACTAGGGTGCTGTAAAATAATTACTTTTACTTTATTGTTAATAGAGGTTACAGCACTGCAAATACAAGTATTAAGTGCGAACAAACAAAAATTACACAGTGGGCGAGCCATTTAAACTACTTTTGGTGAAGGTACATTATGAGTAATTATACATTTATAAGGTAATTAAGTTGGATTTTTTTACGCTTAGCTATAGAGTGTTATAGATTAAGGTTAATTAAGTATAGATTGTTTTTAAGGGTTAAAATATGACAGAAGTAAGTATTAACGAAGCAGCATTAGAGAGTATGAAATCGTTATTAGGTGAGCAATTTGCAGCTACTCTCGACTTTTGTTGTGTGGAATTTGAGCGCTTAGGCTCAGAAGTGTTGGCCACAATAGGGCAAGACAAGGAAGCCTCGGTGCGCCACGCTCATAGTTTAAAGTCGAATGCGGCTCAATTTGGTGCCGATAGCTTGGCCGCGGTAGCGGGTGAAATTGAACAAAGTTTAAATAACGATAACTTAGCTCAAGCCACTGCTGCATCAGCGCAGTTAATGACGCAAGTGGCGCAATCTCAAACGCTATTAAATAACTGGTTGGCATCACGTTAAGCAGATAAGTAAAGGCGTAGGTTTAGGCATTAAACATGAATTTATTTCAGTATTAAGTTACTAAATTGACTAGTGTTTTACGTCTTTACTAAGTTATTCTAAGGGTTATTCGTGCCCTTTAGAGGTAGTAATGTCAGAAATTAAAATGAGTCATAAATTAGACGGTGTCTGTTATGACATTCGCGGCCCTGTTTTAGTGCAAGCTAAAAAAATGGAAGACGAAGGCCAAAAAGTTTTAAAGCTAAACATTGGTAATCCGGCTGCGTTTGGCTTTGATATGCCAGAAGATATGCACCGCGATATTATTCGCAATTTATATTCAGCCCAAGGTTATTGTGATTCTAAAGGGCTTTATTCGGCGCGGGTGGCTATTTATCAGCATTATCAACAACGCGGTTTATATAATTTAGATGTAGATAACATTTATATTGGCAATGGCGTTAGCGAACTGATTCAAATGGTTACGCAGGCATTGTTAAATAATGACGATGAAGTGCTTATCCCCGCTCCCGATTACCCTCTGTGGACCGCTGCAGTTAAGCTCTCTGGTGGCAATCCGGTGCATTATTTATGTGATGAAGAGCAAGATTGGTTTCCGGATATTGCGGATATAAAAAGTAAAATCACCTCTAAAACCAAAGCATTAGTATTGATCAACCCAAATAACCCGACAGGGGCTGTGTATAGCGATGATTTACTGCAGCAGTTAATTGACATAGCGCGTGAGCACAAGTTACTACTGTTAAGTGATGAAATTTACGAAAAGATTTTATACGACGGCATTACGCATAGCTCAATTGGTGCACTGTGCGACGATGTGCCTATTATTACCTTTAACGGTTTAGCAAAAACGTACCGTGCTGCTGGCCTAAGAATGGGCTGGATGGTGTTAAGTGGGCGTACGTCGGTTATGAGTGACTTACGCAAAGGCCTAGAAATTTTATCATCTATGCGTTTGTGCGCTAACGTACCTGCTCAATATGCCATTCAACAAGCATTGGGCGGAGTACAATCAATCGACAACCTAATTAATCCAGGCGGGCGTTTGTATGTACAGCGTGATATAGCGTGGCGCGGGCTCAATGCAATAGAGGGTATTAGCTGCGTAAAACCAAAAGGTGCCTTATATGCTTTTGCTAAAGTAGATACCGCGCGCTTTAATATTAAAAGCGATGAGCAAATGATGTTTGATTTACTCAAAGCCGAAAAAATATTACTGGTGCATGGGCGTGCATTTAACTGGCCTGAGCCTGATCATTTTAGATTGGTGTTTTTACCCAACAAAGATGATTTAACGGATGCGATGACTAAAATGCAGCGCTTTTTTAAAGATTACCGACAAGGCTAACTTTTAAAACACACAAAAAACGAGCCAATTTAGGCTCGTTTTTACTTATGCTAAAGTTAATATAATTGCTATTAATAGGCTTTATCAACACGTACGCTGTTATCGTTTAAATACACCAGCCTTACACTATCGCCTTTGCTAAAGCGCATTGATTGGTCTTGATTTTGAACCACCATAAATTGATCGCCATTTTCAACTTGTATTAATAACTCTACTAAACGAGTTTGTTGGTAATGGCTTTTTTGCTGTTGATTATGCGCTACATTGCCGCCTATCACTGAGCCCAAAATAGTAGCAACAGTACGCCCGCTGCCACCGCCAAACTGATTACCAACAACGCCGCCAAGCAAAGCGCCGCCAAATGTTTTCCAACCACTACTTTGATCTTGTACTAGCTCTTGCTCAGTAATATTACGCACTGATTGCACATCGCCAAATAGCACTTGTTGTACTGCTACTGCTTTATTGCGCTCGTAATTAGCCAATGCAGGTGCGCTAATCGTAAGTAATGTACACATTAATACAGTAATCGCTTTCATAATTAACTCCTATTGACTACCAGCCAAAGGTTGATTTTTCTTTCGTTTTACGAATTTCTGTTTCGTCAGCCCATTCAACTAAGCCACTTTCCATATCCATTAAACGCATGGTAAATTTATAGTATACGTCTGATTTGTCAGCATTGGATTTAACTATGCTTGATAAGTTGCCGTACAGCATATACTGCGCACCAATTTGTTTACCAAATGCCACAGCAGTCGTGGGGTTAACTAATGCATCTTCGTTTTGAAATTTAAGCTGCTCACGTATAGCTTCAACTCGGGTCATATCAACAAATCTAAATTTTCCGCTACGCAGTAACTGAGTTGAAATAGAGTCGGTGATTGATTCGGTATCAATGTGCTCGCTGGTTTTGTTTTTAATTCTTTCAACAAATACCACAGGGCGTTTATTGGCGGTCATGGTGCCAACAACCGGAGAGCTTAATAGTGAATCGGTCATTTGGCTGGCTACTTTTTGTAAATCGGTAGAGCCAAAGTTAATGTCAGTGGTTTCTACGGCTTGTGCGTCGCCATAACTAACTACCGCTTTATTTGCACAACCACTTAATACTAATGCACTTAAACCAATAAGCGCGTAAGTTGAAGCTGTTTTGAATTTTTTACGTATGATCATTGTTATTTCCTTTATTCTTTAAATTCTTGCGCATCGGTAGACACTTCTCTTACTGCTAATGAGAAGGTAACTGCATCTGGGCTGGGTGCTAGGCCTGATAATTGTGTTTGTGCAAAGCCAAATAAGGTAATTGCTTGCCAAGGGGAGTGATTGCCCTTAATAACAAAGCCGTCTTTGTCGTACCAATTAAATTGATACTGTAAGTATTGCGACTTTTTATATTGGCTTGCTAAGGTAACTACCACGTCAGTTAATTGGTTTGTTTGACGTGTTTTTACGTCACTAATAGCTAGTTTCTCACCAAGCTCTGGGTTATCAACACGTAGTTGCTGATTAAATGTTTTATTACCTTGCTCAATTGCTATACCCGATGTGTCTGGTTTGCCAGCACAGGCACTGAGTATTAAAACCGCAAATAATGGCATTATGTATCTCATAATCGCTCCTAGAGTTGTACTACATGATAATTAAAGTAGTTATTTATAGAGGTTAGATAAATTAAGGTTAACCTTTGCTTACTAACGGTAAAATTTATTGGCGCTTGCGTGCCTATGGTTAATGAATGTGCGCCGCTGTTTAAGCTACTTCGCGCCACACTTATTTGATTTGGTAGCGTGAGCCAACTGCGTGTATCGGCTTGCTCAGAGGCTAAGTTATAAATGTTCGCAATTATATTCCCTACGTCTCCGGTGCTACGCGCCAGTTCGGCTCGTACTTTTTCTTTGGCGACTAAACGCAGTATTTGCCGCGCTATTCTGGCAGGTATTTGATCTTCTAACGTTTTAGCAGCCAGTGATTCTATGTGCACTAGCGGGCTTAATACTAAGTTTTGGGCATTAATACTGATGTTATTAATGCTACGAACATAGGCGTTGTCTTTATAAACTGGCATAGCTAAGCTATAAAAACGTGCATTACCACCAGAGGTAAAAATAGGTAAACGTAATTTAAATTCGTGTTGCTTAGGCACTAAGCCTTGTTCAAATAATATAACTACTTCGCCTTGTTCAGACGGTATATTTGCTGCCTCACCAAAGCGCTTTTTAAAGTCGCTTAGGTCTTGATCAAAGCCTTGTTTTTTAGCAAGGCGAAGTACATCACGTTGCAAATAAATATTGTTGGGTTGTATTTCGAGTGCTTTTTTATAGTCAATGTAGGCATCATCATACTGTTTACTGCTTTGGTACAATAAAGCGGATAAATAAAAAGTATAAGCATTTTGAAAGCCATTTTTAACGTCTCGGGTAACCTTACTCATACTTGGATAATGCTGCTGCGCTTCTTTTGTAGCGGAATCTAGCGCTGCCTGATTTTGAATAAGTGCGTCTACTTGTACTTTATTAGCTCGCCTAACTTCAACTAATGCACCTTCAACATCATTTTTATATACGTAATTAAGCGCTTTATAACTATGCAGCATGCTCATTTCATAAGGGGCGGGTATATAAGTAATAGCCGAGTCGTTGGTAAATAAAGCATTACTTTGTTCAAGCCCACTACTGAGCTGAACTTTGGCAGCCTCGCGCTTGTTTTGTACTTGTTGATAAACGTTTTCAAATTGGCTTTGCGCATCGGTTTGCATATTAGCTAAGTCGGCAAGGCGCGCTTGCTCTAATTGATTAAGTAAGTAGCTACTGTGCATACTACTATTTTTAGCAATAAGCGACTGCGCTTGCGCTATGTTGTTACTCTCTATTGCTTGTCTTACAGGGGTTACTTGAGTCGCATAGTCATTAAATAGATCGCTAAATCCTATGGTACTACAACCACTTAAAATAAAACAAAAACTAAATATTAAGCTACGGCGCACTGAGCACTCCTTTAAATTTACTTAATAAGATTAACATACACCCATTAAAAAAATATGTGAAATATTGTAAAAAAGCGTAGCATAACTGCCGAGCAGTGAACGAAGCGTTAATCGTATTAATATTGTAATGTTATTATAATAACTAAATCTAAAAATCATTAAATTAGCAGTGTTAACTGTACTTATTTTAGCTAAGGATTGTTTTTGAAAACAACGTTGTACACTTTAAGTGCTTTAATTGCGTTTGCCGCTAACTCTTTATTGTGCAGAATGGCGCTCGCACAAGGGTATATAGATGCATGGAACTTTACTGTTATTCGCTTACTTAGCGGGGCTGTATGTTTAGCCATTATTATGCTGCTTTATACTAATACTACAAAACGTAATGGTACGTTTAATAGCGAAATATTAAAAGATACAGGAAGTTGGCGAAGTAGTATTAGTTTGCTTGTTTATGCATTGTGTTTTTCTATCGCGTATATAGAGCTTGATACCGGCACTGGTGCACTTATTTTATTTTCCGCGGTACAACTTACTATGATTGGCTGGGGAATTTATAAAAAAGAGCAATTGAGTCTATTACAATGGTTGGCATTTATAAGCGCTTTTGCCGGTTTTGTTTATTTAATGTTGCCCTCTGCAGCAATACCTTCATTATTTGGAGCGACCCTTATGGCCATTAGTGGCATAGCGTGGGGTGTTTATAGTATACGAGGCAAAGCTTGTATATCACCACTGAGAACCTCTGCATTTAACTTTATTCGCAGCTTAGTTGCTTTGCCTATATTGCTAATAATAGGTATGGGTTATATAAAAAGTATCCGCATAGAAGGGGTGTTACTTGCATCTGCCAGTGGCGCAATAGCTTCAGGTATTGGTTACAGTATTTGGTATACGGCAATGCCAAAATTAAAAAGCACCCAAGCAGCAGTGGTGCAGCTATGTGTACCTGTGCTTGCTGCCATTGCGGGCGTGGTGTTTTTATCTGAGCAGTTAACCGTGCAATTTATAGTTGCCAGCAGTGTTATTTTGGGGGCAGTGCTGGTATTTACGCTCAATAAAAAACAGCCCTGTTAAACAGGGCTAACGTTTATTATAAAGCGCTCATAAAGCATGGGTAAGTTGGCTAAAATAGCCTCTTTGGCTAATAGGTCACTATTACTTATACACTCATGAAGTACTTGCAGACTAAGCATATTAACCAGTAATTGCGACTGCTTAATATGGCTAATATGCCAAAGCTCGGGGGCTACACCACCTAAGTCATGCTGATAAGGCCGATAAAACCCAAATAGTGCTAAGTTAGCATCTAGCCAGTCGCTCAGTGGGGCAAATGGGCCGCTTTGTTGATATTCATCGGGCGTGAGTTGCAACTGGTAATCATCACTCACTGCCGCTTTATCAAACACATCTAAATCGGTCCCTAAATGATGCCTACTTGCGCCAGGCAGTGCAGAGTAGAGCATAATGGCAATACATTTATCTATATCGCTTAAGTTATCTAATTCAACAACTTGCTGTTGTTTATTATAAACAGGGCGTGCACCTGAAAATTTAGCGTTAAAAATAGCCGCTTGGCGGTTAAAG
This sequence comes from Pseudoalteromonas sp. MIP2626, assembly GCF_013414205.1. NCBI lineage: Bacteria > Pseudomonadati > Pseudomonadota > Gammaproteobacteria > Alteromonadales > Pseudoalteromonadaceae > Pseudoalteromonas > Pseudoalteromonas sp. MIP2626. The sequence goes on along the minus strand of NZ_JAATTW010000001.1, from coordinate 158,174 downwards.
TCACGAAAGCTGGAAGCTATTGTAAGCTCAAACCCTGCTGTTTTTGCGGCACTTTGCAGTGCTAAAAAATCATTAACGATATTGCAGTGCAAACGATGATTTTGAATTTGGGTTAAATGCGTATCACTTTGTCCTGTAATACACATTGTGGTTGTTTTTTTTGAGTCCATTACGTTAGTAGGTTTTCTAAAATTTGCTCGTAAATATCGCACAGTGCAATTAAGTCATCGGTACTTACACATTCATCTACTTTATGAATAGTGGCATTGCGCGGGCCAAGCTCAATTACTTTAGCGCCGGTTTGAGCAATAAAACGCCCATCTGATGTACCGCCAGTCGTTTCTAGATTTGTTGTTAAACCGGTTACCGATTTAATTGCCTTTACTGTGGCGTCAACCAGTGGGCCGTGCTCTGTTAAAAACGGTTGGCCGTTTACAATCCAGCTTAATTCATAATTTAAATTATGCTGCTGTAAAATAGCGTTAACGCGTTGTTGTAATTGCGTATGAGTAACTTCAGTACTAAACCTAAAGTTAAACTGTACTTCTAACTCCCCGGGGATCACATTACCGGCCCCAGTGCCGCCATTTATATTTGAAATTTGAAAACTAGTGGCGGGAAAGTACTCGTTACCGTGATCCCATACTGTTTGGCTTAGCTCAGTGAGTGCAGGGGTAGTTAAATGAATAGGGTTTTGCGCTAACTGCGGGTATGCCACATGCCCTTGTATACCTTTAACAGTTAAAAAGCCGGTCAGTGAGCCTCGGCGTCCATTTTTAACTACATCGCCTAATACATCACGAGATGAAGGCTCACCAACTAAACACATATCTATTTTTTCACCGCGAGCTTCAAGAGTGTCAATTACCCGAGTAGTGCCGTTTATAAATGGGCCTTCTTCATCTGAAGTAATTAAAAAAGAAATAGAGCCTTTATGGTCTGGGTGCTTTGTTACAAAACGTTCAGTAGCAACCAGCATAGCTGCCAATGAGCCTTTCATATCGGCTGCACCGCGCCCGTGTAATAAACCATTTTCAACTAGGCCAGAAAATGGCGGGTACTGCCAGTTTTTCTCAGGGCCTGTGGGGACTACATCGGTGTGCCCGGCAAAACAAAAATGTGGCGATTGCGTCCCTTTGCGTGCCCAAGTATTTAAGGTATCGGTAAAAAATAACGATTCGATGTTAAAGCCAACTGCTTGCAATCTATCGTTCATCATTTGCTGGCAGCCAGCATCTTCAGGTGTTACTGATTCGCGTTGTATTAAGGCTTGCGCTAGAGCGATTACGTCATTTGTCATTATTTAAAAATCTCATCGTATTGTGCTGCTTTAAAACCTAAGTGGTACTCGTTATTATTAACCAGTACAGGGCGTTTTATCATTGCAGGCTGCTCAACTAATAACGGTATCGCTTTTTCTTTAGTTAAGCTTTGTTTTTCATCATCGCTTAAAGCGCGATAAGTGGTGCCACGCTTGTTTACAAGCTGCTCCCAATCAAGTTTATCAGCAAAGTTGCTAACCATACTCTCGTTTACGCCATCTTTGCGATAGTCATGAAAAGTAAACTCAATGTTGTTATCGGTTAAGTATTTTTTAGCTTTTTTTATAGTGTCGCAATTGCTTATGCCGTAAAGGGTGATCATAAATCTACTTCTTTTTAATAATAGTTAATAAAGTATCGACACCCGCATTTACCTGCAAGTGTGAAAAGTGAAATGTACCTAGGCTGTGGCCATTGAGCAAAATTAAACTTGCTAGCATAGGTGTATCAAGTTCGCGTAAATCAAAATAAGCAAGGCGTTGGCCTTTACTTATTTTGCTACCATTTAACTGAGCTATGTGGGTATGGGTAATGTGTTGCGAGCTCGCAATAGTTAAATTAATCAGTACTTTTAGGCCGTTTTTAGCTTGTAAAATAAATTCGGTGCCGGCATTTTTTGCCTGCAGCAAAGTGCCGTCAAACGGGGCTAATATTTTATGGTTGTTTAGCTGTACCATAATACCTGGGCCTAATGTGCCAAAGCGAAAAAGTGGTTCGGGGTGTTCGTTAAGTGCTATTACTTTTCCTGAAAATGGGCTAGTAATATTAATGGCATGACGAGGTAATTTATTCTGAGCTAAATAATCTATTGTTTGCGGTTTCATAAGTCACTCAAAAATTACGTTATAGCCATCTTTTTTCAAAGCGGTAATAGCTAAATCTACGGTGTGTTTTTTTACTAATATATAATCGGTATCGACTGTACTATGCAATTGTAATGCTTTTTTTGATATTAAAAGCCCGACGAACAGCAATAACTATAAGGTTATAGTATAGATCATTAACCTTAAATTAAAGCAGTAACAGCAACTAAGCTAGTTGTGGTTACGTTAGCAAAAGTGAGGTTAATTATGTTGTCCACATTTTCTGTGGATAACTGTGGGAATTGTGGCGTATAAGTGGCTTAACGTACTGATTATAATGTTTAAAATTATTAGTTTAGAAAAGATCCATTTAGCACTTAACAGCGTATGTATTAATATTGAGACGAAATATGTTCAAACAAAAGGCCTTAAAGTATGAGTGATTTTTTACTCGTTTAGTGTGTTTTTATGAAAATTCCATATAAAATAATTTGTGTTACACTATCATGATAACAACCAATGTTATTGGTAGTGTTGATATTATGTATGAGGAGTCATGATGCAAAAAAGTGTGATGTCGCAAGTACAAATAGGGCGTGTGTACGCTAAAAAATGGCCAATGCGAAAAGAATTAGCTCCTTTGTTTGCTGAGTTTAAAGTAATAAAGGCGACAGAGTTGGCGATTACGGTAATGCCAATATTAGCCATGCTAACGTTATTTTTTCAGTTAAATTACCTTGGCTCTGACTTTTTACCGCAAGCAATTGCAAGCGCGCTTTTTTTTATATCGCTCCCTTTACAAGGTTTGTTATGGTTAGGAAAACGAGCGCAAACCGAGTTAGAGCCTGCTATGCAACGTTGGTATAACGAGCTTTATGCTAAAATGGTGGCTAATGGCTATCAAGCACAGCGCAGCGAAAAAAAGCCCCGTTACTTGGAGCTTGAAGAATTACTTAACGATATGTTTGATAAAATGGACAAAACGTTCACTAAAGAGCAATTTTAAGCGCCTGTTGCCTTTATATGTGCGCAACAGCTATGCTTTTATCTCTTGTGAATTGTGTAATATAAAACGATAAGGTGACATTATGTTCACCTTTTTCTTCGAGTGCTAGCCAGTGCTCGGGTCTGAACTTCCACGCGAATGGTGTCATCATTATTAAGTTTTTAACGTCGCTAAAGTTTAAGGTAACTTGCTCAGTGATGAGTGTTTGCGATGTTTGTGTAAACATTGCAGGTACTTCTATTTGTGTATGTTCATTAACACTTGAGTAAATATACTCTTTTAACTCTTTTAAATGCTGAGGTCCGGGGCTTGCCACTACGAGTGTTGAACCGGGTTTAGCAAGTCTTGCTAGTTCTTGAGTAAATAATGGTGCGAATACACTGACCAATACATCGGCAAAGTAGCTTTTAAAAGGTGCTTGTCTAATGGATGCCACGCTAAAGTGACAATTGCTGTAGCGTTTTGCCGCATATTTTACCGCCGCCTTCGATATATCAACCCCGTACACAGTAGCTTGGGTATTACTAGCTAAAGCTTGGGTATAAAATCCTTCACCACACCCTAAGTCAATAATATTATTAGCTGCTATATTACTAATAATTTGGCCAAGTTCGTGCTGTAAAAAGGCATAATAGTTGCGCTCTAAAAAAGCGCGCCTAGCTTGCACCATTTCTAATGAGTCACCAGGTTGTTTTGAGTTTTTTTGCTGTACAGGCAATAAATTTACATAGCCTTCTTTTGCAAAGTCAAAACTATGGTTGTTTTCACAGCGAAGCATATTAGCTGTTTTTATTAGTAAGTTGCTACACAGTGGGCAGCTATATTCAAGACTCATGAGCCTAGGTAGTCCTTATCGTAAAAAGTTTTTACCCAATGTGGGCGATAAGTGATCATAATTGTAATAGCCATACCGTTTAACATGGCTTCTGGCAGCCAAATAATAGCGCTTAAGTAAACGTAATTATCTGCTAATTGTTGCCAGCTATATTGACCAATAGCAAGATAAAATAATGCCCCTAAAGCTATTTTTATACAGGCGATAAACCCAGCCGTAATAAACGCACATACAAATATATAAACAAAAAAGTGGCGCGGTAAATACTGATAACTAACAATAAAAGCCAAGTAGCTCAATAAAATAGGAATAAATGCGCCAATAAGCAATTGCACTGGCAGTAACTCAAACTCAATTAAACCAAATGCGGCTAATAGCGCCGTTGCCAGAACACTACTTAAAATAGTTAAACGCCAACCGAGTATAAGTGTAGCTGCAGTAATACCTAAAATATGTAAATCAAGGCCCGTTAAAATACCAGCTTTAATGCGCCATAAAACAGCAAACACCAACGCACATGCAAGTACTCCTGTTTGGCGTATGGGTACATTGTAGAGTGCTTTATAGGTCGCTTTATCAATACTAAATAAGCTTATAGCGATTACAAGGGCCCAAAGTAGCCCTTGCATTGGGAGGCTAAGCATAGGGTTATTTAAATTCAGACCAAATAGGGGCATGATCTGATGGCTTTTCGATGCCACGTAATTCGTAATCTATACCTGTGTCTATACAACGTGCGGCTAGCTCATGTGTTGCAAGTACAACATCAATTCGTAGGCCTCGGTTATCTAAAAACCCTTTTGAGCGGTAGTCAAACCACGAGTATTGATCGCTGGTTTCTGGGTTTTGCTCTCTAAAGGTGTCTTTAAAGCCCCAATTAAGTAATGTTGCCAGCCATTCACGCTCTATCGGTTGAAAAGAACATTTACCGGTTTTTAACCAACGTTTAGCATTTACTTCGCCAATACCTATATCTAGGTTGGTAGGTGAAATATTAATATCGCCCATTACAATCACGTCTTCATCAGGGGTATGATTTGTTTGCAGGTGGGTCATTAAATCTTTATAAAACTGACGTTTATATGGGAACTTGGTTTCGTGATTAATGTTTTCACCTTGCGGGAAATAACCATTCATTACCGTTAAATCACGGCCATTGTCTTGCTCTACGGTAACACTGATCATGCGTTTTTGTGATTCTTCAGTATCAGTGGCAAAGCCTTTAAATACCGATTTAGGTTCTTTTTTGCATAACATAGCCACGCCGTAATGGGCTTTTTGGCCATGATAATAAACGTGATATCCCATTTTTTGTACATCTTCTAGTGGGAACGCTTCGTCATGAACTTTAATTTCTTGTAGGCCAATAATATCGGGTTGATGTTTGTCGATAATAGCTTGTAATTGATGAAGACGCGCACGCAGACCATTGATATTGAAAGAAATCACTTTCATAGCATATACCTTAAAATTGGTTCTATATAATGCGTTAAATTATATCAGTAAATACACTTACATAACACGCCCGAAACAAGGAAGTTATTGGCTGAACTTTTAAGTGTAAAAACACTCGCTGTAATGTCCGGTATTACACCAATATTTTTGCAAAAATTACAAGGCATGAAGCAAAGCTTTCATTACTATAATGTATTACGTTAGTTTTTTACTTATATTTTAGTTGTAACCAATTGATTTTAAGGGGTTAGTGTTTTTGGCATTTAACTTGTATTAGTTAAAGTGACATTAATTAACTACAAGGATACGTCTTATGAAAAAGTTAACATTAGCCTCTACTATTTTAGCAACGTTAAGCTTAGCAGCTTGTGCATCTAACCAAGGGTTAGATAAAATTGATAGTGACTTTGCAAGTTTAGATAACGATAGTGATGGTTTTATTTCGAAAGTTGAAGCCGATGACGATAATATTTGGCAACACTTTTCAAATATTGATACCAATATGGATAATCAAATAAGTCGCAATGAATTTAATGCGTACATGCAATTAAATACCGGAAAAGTTGCCACAGACAGTGAAGTAAGCGAATCAGCATTTAAAGCGGATATTACTAAATTTGATAAAATACAAAGCAGTTTCTCGAGTTTAGATAACGATAAAAGTGGCTATATTTCGGTAGAAGAAGCAGACGATGATGATATTTCAAATCACTTTGGCTATATGGATGTAAATAAAGACAAGCGTGTTAGCAAACGTGAATTTGTAACTTACATAAAAAAATATGGCAATGCAGTCGCTGAAGACGACGCACTTAAAAGCGCCAATAACAGCTAAGCACACCATTTTAAAGTGTGAGGAAGGAGCCAGTGCTGTGCACTGGCTTTTTTTGTGGCTTTGATTTACTAAATTGCTCGATATGTTTTCCTACTTTGCTGTAGTTCTGGCATAATAGTTTGCTGTGTGTGTTTATTAGTTTAAGAGCGTTTATGGTGGGTCGGCGAGTTAGTGATGAGCAATTAATTGAGATCATTGAAGCGGCGATTTTTGTTGCTGACAAACCATTAAGTAAACGTCATCTAAAGGATGTTGTTTTAGCCGATTTAGCAATATCTATGGTGCGTATAAACGATGCAATAACAGCAATACAAACACATTTTCAGACCCGTGGTATTCGTTTGGTAGAAGTAGGCAGTGGTTATCGTTTTCAGGCATGTAGTAGCTTAAGCCCTTGGCTAAGTAATTTATGGCAAGAACGCGCGCCCAAATATTCGCGTGCTTTGCTCGAAACATTATCGCTAATTGCTTATAGGCAACCAATTACACGCGCCGAAATTGAACAAGTGCGTGGTGTTACTACGGGGTCAAATATTATTAAAACACTACTCGAAAGAGAGTGGGTTAAAGTGGTAGGCCACAAAGAAGTGCCGGGTAAGCCGGCGCTATATGCGACTACTAAACAATTTTTAGATTATTTTTCGATAACAGGTTTAGATAATTTACCTGCCTTGCCAGAGCAACAGCAAAGTAAAATTAACCAGTTATTAAGTGATCCTTCTGTGAGAGAACCATCCGAATGAGTGTTATACAAGGTGAAAAGTTACAAAAAGTCCTAGCCCGTGCTGGCGTAGGCTCACGCCGTGAAATGGAAAAATACATTGATGCAAACCGCGTTAGCGTTAACGGCAAAGTGGCTAAATTAGGCGATCGTGTTGAAGAAACAGATTCAATTCGCGTTGATGGCCATACAGTAAAAATTGAAGAAAAAGCGGATAGAATTTGTCGCGTAATTATGTATAACAAGCCTGAAGGTGAGTTAAGCACGCGTAAAGATCCTGAAGGTCGTCGTACTGTATTTGACCGGCTTCCTCGTATTGATGGCGAGCGCTGGATTGCGGTTGGCCGATTAGATATTAATACCGCAGGCTTGATGCTATTTACTAACGATGGTGAATTAGCAAACCGACTCATGCACCCAAGTTACGAGGTTGAACGTGAATACTCAGCCCGTGTATTTGGTGAAGTAACCAAAGAAACCATTAAAAACTTAACCCGTGGTGTTGAACTTGAAGATGGCCCAGCAAAATTTCTAACGGTTAACCCTATGGGCGGTGAAGGTATAAACCGTTGGTACAATGTAACGCTTAATGAAGGACGTAACCGAGAAGTTCGTCGTTTATGGCAATCACAAGAGGTGGAAGTTTCTCGCCTGATCCGTATTCGTTACGGTAAATTAGAGCTGGATAAGCGCGTACCACAAGGTGGTTGGATTGAATACGACCTAGACACTGTAAACTATTTACGTAAAACAGTTAAGTTAGGACGTGAAACACAAACTAAGCTTTCTGTAATGCCTGAAAAACGCAAAGATAAGCGTGCCAAAATAAACCAAATACGTAAAGCGGTTAAAAAGCACAATCAGCGTGTTAAACCAACTAAACGTAAGTAACCTGCTATTTAGTTAAATTAACCTGAGCTCCGGATAATAAACTTATCTCAAGCAGCTATTTTCAGCGCTAACTGCGTTGAATTTACTTGCAATAGGCCAGCTATTGACGCGTAAATTCGCCTTGTTTTCACTGAAAACCTCTGGCTAGAGAAAATAAAATTAAATATAACGATGATTCAATATGTTAGTAAATCTCTTAACCAGAGTTCAGGTTAAATTAGTTAGGCATTAAAAAAGCCGCTCAAAATTTTGAGCGGCTTTTTTGTATCTACATTAGAGTAATAGCTATTTTTTTACTTGTGCGTCAAGCGACTCGCCATTCACATTACTCGAATCATCACTCATTAAATATAAGTAAGTAGGCATTAAGTCTTCAGGTGTTGCAAGTTTATCTCGGTCTTCACCAGGATAAGCACTAGCGCGCATTGAAGTGCGTGTAGCACCAGGGTTAATACAATTAATACGTATATTGGTTTTACCTACTTCACATGCCCATGTTTGCATCATGCCCTCTACAGCAAATTTCGAAATAGCATAAGGCCCCCAAAATTCGCGACCTTTACGGCCCACGCCAGATGATGTAAATACCACGGATGCATTTTTAGATTTGCGCAGTACCGGAAACAGCGCTTTAGTGATCATAGCTTGCGCGGTGACATTAACCTTCATTATGTTTTCAAAAGTTGACGAGCAAAAGTGCTCAAGTGGCCCTAACGTGCCTAAAATGCCCGCATTATTTAATAAACCATCAAGACAGCCAAATTGAGACTCTATAGTGGCAGCTAGATCGCGGTAGTTTTGCTTAGTTGCGCCTTTTAAATCCATAGGGACTATTGCCGGTTGTGGATAACCTGCTTTAACAATTTCATCATAAACACATTCTAGTTTATTAGTTGTTTTGCCTAATAAAATAACAGTTGCGCCGTATTTAGCGTATGTAATTGCAGCTACTCGGCCAATTCCATCACCTGCGCCGGTGATTAAAATAACTTTATCTTTAAGTGCATTTTCAGCAGCTTGATAGGTGTTCATAAAAGTACCCATGGATGAATTTTTTTTGATTTTAACATAGCAAAACATTAAGTAATCGAATTTATTGTAAATTTAGGTGGCGAAAGTAGAAAGTTTACGTTAAGTTTAACTGGTCTAATGTCTCATTAATAAACTGATTACATTGTTTTAACTTAATATACTTAATAAACACACTATAAAAATAAGATATGTGCGGAGCCAACAATATGAAAAAAATGCTACTCTCACTCTCGGTTACAGCTGCTCTTGCAGGTTGTGGCGGCGGAGAAACGCTAGAAGATGTTAAAAACGATTCGGTTACAGTTATCCCAAAGGCGACGGTAAAGTTTGATCCCGCTAATGGGGTTATATCTGTACCCAATGATTTATTAATGAGCGGTACCCAAGATGGTACTTTAAATATTCCTGGGGAGTTAAATGACGCTAATGTGTCAATTCCTCGTGCTGCTTATGCTAACCCTCAACTTGCACTAGGTGCGCTTGATGGCTGGTCTACTCAAGTTCCTTTTAAAATAGATTTAACTTTCCCACCAAATGTAAGCCTAGATGCCACCTCTGCAGGTACACCAGGTTCAGTACGTATTTTTGAAGTAATAATGGGAGCAAGTTTAACAGATGAACAATGCTCACAAGCACCTGCAGGTGCTGCCTGTAAATTAGTAGGTGAACTACAATTTGGTGTGGACTTTATCACCCAAGCATCTGGTGATGCGGTGGCGGTTATTCCACTTAAGCCATTTAAAGCCGGCAGCTCTTATATTAATGTATTAACCACAGAGCTTAAAGACTCACAAGGGCGTGCTATTGAGCCGTCATCTACTTACGCTACAGTAAAACAAGAAGCGCCGTTAATTACGCCATCACAACTAGCGCTACAGGGGGCTGTTAATAGCTACGAAAATGTGGTTGTTAGTTCAGGCAATATTACTAAAGATGAAATTATTTTTTCTGCTGCAATGACCATGCAATCGGCAGGCCCTGTGCTTGGTACAATTAAAAAGTTATTAGCAGCGAGCCTGCAAAATCCAAATTTAACTAAACCGGTGCTGAGCATTCCAAATCAAGATATGACCACAGTAAAAGGAAAATTCAGTTATTTCCCTGATGTGTTTGCGGGCGTACAATATCAACGTGGTAGTATTAATCTACCCCAGTATTTAGGCACGCCTACAGGTAAAAAAAATAGCGATTTAAACGACACTTATTGGCAAGGCATGTGTGATAACGCAGTTGCTGTATTGGGTTATAAAGCACAAGCAGGTGCTGCATTTCCTACTGATCCAATTAGTGAAAATGACGGCGCATGTGCCGCATTAAGCGATGGAAAACTACGTGATTTAGGGTTAGATAGCACGCGTCATTTAACCAAATATAATTCTATACCAAAAGAGCAGAGTGTAGAAAAAGTACCAGTGCAAATTACCAAACCTATTTTGCCTATAATTAATGGTGTGCGCGCAAGTTTACAATTAGCACCTATTGCTATGCCTGAAAGTGGCTGGCCTGTAGTTATTATGCAGCACGGTATTACTACCAATAAAGAAACCATGCTTGCTTTAACGGCGCAGCTTTCTATTCAGGGTTTTGCCACAATTGCAATTGATCATCCGCGCCATGGCGAGCGAGGAATTGATGTAGATGCTGACGGTAACGATGACTTTAATGCAACCACAGGTTCGGTACTTAGTTATATGAATTTAAGCTCACTACTAGTTGCCCGTGATAGCTTACGTCAGTCGTCGGCTGATTTATTAGCACTAAGATTAGGTATTAATTTTTCAGGCGACCCAACTTTAAACCCACGAGATGTGAGCTATGTTGGTCACTCACTGGGTTCAATTGTAGCGCCGGCGTTTATTGCCCAAGCAAATAGCCCAATGGCTGAATCACTTGACCCACTGTTTAACGTTAATACAGTTGCGCTTGCAAGTGGCGGCGGTGGTATTGCCAGTTTCTTATTAGAATCTGCAACATTTGGCCCATTTATTCAAGGCTCGGTGTTATCACAAGCAGGTACAACCGAAGCAACTGAATTTAATGCATTTTTACAAGGTGATGCAATTTCTAACTGTGGTGCGTTACAGTCTGATATGCAAGCCTTCTTAAGCTGTGGTTACACCGAATATGCAACGGCTTTAACTATGGCTGGCGAAACGGGTAAGCTGGCAAATATTAAAGGCGTAATGACACAATTTGCTTTTGCAGCACAAACTGCACTAGATAGTGGCGACCCAACTAATTATGCCGCAACCGTTAAAGCACTCGAAACGCCTGTATATATGAACGTGGTAGTGGGCGATGGCAATAAGCCAGACCAAGTTATACCTCCAAGTGTTGCTAGCAATCCGCTTGCAGGTAGTTTACCACTGGCCAACTTTATGGGCTTAGAAACAGTGAGCACATCACAAGCACCTAGTGCCACGCCGTCTAGCTATTTAGTTAAATTTACAAAAGGGCATCACGGTTCAGTATTAACACCAGCGCCTAGTGAAGAGGCGGGATCGGATGCTGCAGGTAGCTTAGCTGCTAACTCTGAAATGCAATTGCAAATTGCAACTTACTTAGCCGCTCGTGGTCGTTTGTTGTTAATTACAAATAGTGATGTTGTGACCGATTAATAGCTTACAACGCAATTAAGTAACCAAAGCCACTGTTTAGTGGCTTTTTTTTGTTAAAAAGCATGCTAAATTAGCTGAAATTTATAAATGGAGAAAAGTGTTGGAATTTTTATACGAATACGGTTTGTTTTTCGCTAAAACGGTTACTTTTGTTATTGCTATAGCCATTATTTTAATGCTGATAGTTGGTGCGGCAGTTAAGCCAAAAGCTAAAAAGGGTGAAATACAAATAGATAATATATCTGAGCAACTAGATAATATTAAACAAAGCTTTTTACACAATACTTTAGGTAAAAAAGAACTTAAAGCACATCAAAAAAAGCTTAAGGCAGATAATAAAAAAAATGACAGTAAAGAGCCAAAACCGCGATTATATGTGGTTGACTTTATAGGCAGTATGGATGCACATGAAGTAGAGAGTTTAAGAGAGGAAATAACCGCTATTATTTCTATTGCAGATGCGAGCAAAGATAAAGTACTTATTCGTTTAGAAAGTGGAGGTGGGGTAGTACATGGTTATGGGCTTGCAGCTTCACAGTTACAGCGCATTAAAAATGCAGGTATACCTTTGAGTGTTGCTATAGATAAAGTAGCAGCAAGCGGTGGTTATATGATGGCCTGTGTTGCTGATGAAATTATTGCAGCGCCATTTGCTATTGTAGGCTCGATTGGCGTAATAGCGCAAATACCTAACTTTAATAAAATATTAAAGAAAAACGATGTTGAATTTGAGCAAATTACTGCGGGGGAGTTTAAACGTACTCTTACTTTATTTGGCGAGAACACCGATAAAGCACGTGAAAAATTTCGTGAAGAAATTGAGCAAACTCATGGCTTATTTAAAACTTTTGTAAGCACGCAGCGCCCAAGTTTAGATATAAGCTTAGTTGCTACAGGTGAGCATTGGTTTGCGACTCAAGCAATAGAGAAAGGCTTGGTGGATGTTATAAAAACCAGTGATGATGCTTTGCTTGAACAACAAGATGAGCGTCAAATTTATAAGATTAAATATAAGATTAAAAAAGGTTTAAGTGACAAGTTAGCACTTGGCTTTAGTAGTGCAGTTAATAAGGCAGGGGTTAATTTAGTTTCTAAGTTTAAATCATTAAATCCATAAATAGTGGATTACTTTAAGCTTAATTAGCTTTGGCCAATAAAAAACCCTTGAATTAATCAAGGGTTTTTTAATGCGAAGTTATTTACTAATTCATAGATTTACTTATGTTTTCTAAATCTTTCGCGGCATTTGGGTCATTATAAATAGACTCATCTAGCTGACCTTCAGATTTAGCAACCACACAGGTAACCATACAGTCACCCGTAATATTAACTGCAGTGCGGGTCATATCTAGCAATCTATCTACACCAATAATTATTGCAATACCCTCTACTGGTAGGCCTACTTGATTAAGTACCATTGCTAACATAATTAAGCCAACACCCGGTACGCCGGCCGTGCCAACAGACGCTAACGTAGCCGTTAAAATTACCATTAAGTAATCAGAAATGGTTAAATCAACACTAAACACTTGTGCAATAAATACAGTGGCAACCCCTTGCATAATGGCAGTGCCATCCATGTTTATGGTTGCACCTAGCGGAATAGTAAATGAAGCAACAGAGTTATTAACCCCGAGTTTTTTAGTGGCTGTTTCAAGAGTAATTGGCATAGTTGCACTTGAACTTGAAGTACTAAAACCAAACAAACAGGCGTGTTTCATTTTCTTTAAGAAAATTACAGGGTTTAAACCAGTCAATAGTTTTAATAACAAACTGTAATTTACAAACGCATGTAATAATAAAGCGGCAACCACTACAAAAAAGTACTTAGCCAAGCTAACAATTAAGTTTAACTCTATGGTAGTAAATAACTTTGCCATTAAGAAAAACACCCCGTAAGGCGCAACGTTCATTAACAAAGTAACTAGTTTTAAAATTACCGTATTAAGGTCTTCAAAAACCACCGCTACGCGTTTTCCTGCATTACCACTAAGTGCCATAGCAATACCAAACAGTAATGCGAAAACAATAACTTGAAGCATATTACCTTTTGCCATAGCTTCAAAAGGGTTGGTTGGAAACATATCTATAATAACGCGCGCTAAGGTAGGTGCCTCAGATACGTCGTAACTTGCATCTGTTGGCAAGTCAATACCTACGCCAGGGCTAAACAGTAAAGCCAAAGTAATAGCCAGAGTAATAGCTAAGGCTGTGGTAATTAAATATAAACCAATTGATTTACCACCCAAGCTGCCTAATTTTTTAGGATCGCTTAAGCTACATGTGCCACACACTAAAGATACAAATACTAAAGGAACAACCAGCATTTTTAAGCTGGCAATAAATATTTGCCCACCAATGTGAAAAATTCCATCAACAAAAAAAGCTTTAATTGGCAAAGAGAATAACCCAAGTGGTATTAGGTAATCGTCTTCACCAGCTAATATAGCTTGAAATAAAAAGCCTACGGCAATACCTAATGCCATGCCTATCATTATGCGAGTTGTTAAGCTCATTGAACGTATTTTCGACATATTTCCAATCTATTTTTTATAAATTAGGCATAGACTAACAGCATGTAATTTTTTTTACAGAAAAAACGTCAACTTTTTAAAAATTTTTATCGCAAAAAAGAGTAAAAATCTGAGACTTTAGACTAAGTTATAGGTTAACATTAAGTAAATAAGTTTAACTTAGTAATAGCGCAACGGAGAAACCTATGCCTTTAACTCGTTTGCTCAGCATTATATGGCTCAGCACATTACTCATCGCCTGTGGCGGTGGTGGCTCACTGGAAAAAGAAAGTGGAACCGTTGGCGGTGATACTGGAGGCACCGGTGGAGACGTTGTCGAACAAGCAATTCAAGTTGAACTTGATTTTGAAGATAGAATTGTTACTGCCGATAACCCGCTAGAGGTGGTTGCAACGGTAACCGGAAGTGATGGTCAACCTGTTGTGCGTCAAGAGGTAAGCTTTACCACAACACTGGGTTCTTTTATACCGGCTACAGGTAGCGCTTTAACAAATTCCAGCGGTGTTGCAACTATCGAGCTTAGCGCGGGTAGTGTTGAAGGAGCAGGAACCATTGTTGCCAGCTACGAAGATGCCACAAATAAACTTGGCTTTTACACGGCAGGTGATGAGCCTCAATCGAATGACTCAACCGCAAACATTGACATTAAAATTTTACAAAACTGTCCTGATAGCTGGTTAAATATAGACAGAGATTCTATAGAGCTTGATCCATCTGACTGTTCTCAAAATAGTAATTTACTTGGGCAACAAGCTATTGTATACGCAAAAATCACAAAACCTGGCAGTAATACGCCAGCAAGTAATGTACTGGTTCAAGCGACAACAACGCTAGGTATTTTATTACCTGAAAGCTTAACGGCTAAAACGGATGCGTTTGGTGTTGCTATTTTGAATTTATTGCCTGGCAGTAGCTCAGGTGTTGGCCAAGTTGAGTTAACCGCTCAGGGCGGCGTTGCGAGTGCTTTATTTGAAATTAACGCTGTTCAAGTAAATGTAAATTTAAGCGCGGGTATTGCAACTGGTGATGTGTTGTCTGCAGGTTCTACTACTATTATTACCGCTCAGATTGTAGATGGCAGCAATAACTTATTCACCACTCCACTTGAAGTACAATTTACCTCGGCATGTGCAGAAGAATCTACTCCTAGAGCCACTATCGATAGTGTGGTAACTAGCATTGGCGGCACAGCAAGAGCAACTTATAAAGCGGATGGTTGTAATGGTATAGATACGATTACAGCAACCGTGGTTACCGGTGGCAACGTTGCTACTAAAACAATTAATATTAATGTAGCTGCCGCTCAAACGGGTTCAATCGCGTTTATGGGTGTGACCAATCAAGTGTTAGCTATTAAAGGAGCTGGCGGTCAGACTCTCACTGAAAATTCAGAGCTTACCTTTAAACTTTTAGATATTAATGGTAACCCTGTTGGTCAAAAGCAAATTGATTTTGCTCTTTCGCAAAACCCCGGCGGCGCGTTGCTAGACAGTGCATTTCAGTTTACCAATAATGAAGGTTTAGTAACTGTAAATGTCCGCTCAGGAAGAGCCGCAGGAGTTTTATCTGTTATTGCATCACATCAAGTTGAGGCTGGCGACACATCACAAAATAATGTGATCTCTATTGTCTCTAATGACATAACCATTACCACTGGTGTGCCAGATCAGGATAGTTTTACGCTTGCAGTGCAAACATTTAATACCGAGTCATTAAATGAAGCCGGGGTGACAACAGACTTAACTGTATTTGCAGCCGATCACTTTAATAATTTTGTTCCTGATAACACGGCAATTTATATAGCCAGCGAAGGTGGTGCAGTAGGCACAATAGATGATCAACAATTTACACCTTTATTACTTTGTCGCACCATAGATGGTGTGTGTAAAGCGCAGTGGCGTAGCCAAAACCCAATTCCTTATCATTACAGCATTTATAAAAACTCTGTGGCTGATAAGTGTGACCGTTTTTTTGGTCAAGCAGCACCTTGTACATTAGGTATCAGAGAGTCACAACTAGACACAAACGGCAATCTACTTACCTATCTTGATAGTAGTGGTAACCCGATATCACTTGCGGATGCGCCAAGTAACGCGCCAATAGATTATCCATTAGGTGGTCGTGTAAGCTTGCTAGCATACTCAGTGGGTGAAGAATCATTTAATGATGTATCTGCTAACGGTGAATTTGATCAAAACGAGTTTGATTCTACATTACAAGATTTACCTGAAGCATTTATAGATTTTAATGAAAACGGTATTTTTGACGGAAATTTACCCGCACCTGCGAACCCTATAAATTCTAATGGCGGTGAGGATGAGTGGTATGTGGAGCGCTCTGGTGCACTAAATAATGGTCAGTTTGATTCCGGCGATGGCATTTACAATGGCTTGTTATGTAGTGACGAGGCGCTTGCTGCAAATGCATGTACGCGTGAAACAGTAAATGTACGCGATCGTTCAGAGTTAGTGATGTCTGGAAGTACACCTTACATTAGAGCTGTAACGGCTTTAGATGACTGTAGTTTAAGTGATGGTATTCGCTTAGAAGCTTCCGATATGGCGGGTATGTGTGACATAAACCTTATTGATATTAGCAATTCCACACCTTACAGCGCGATTTCAGTGACTATCTTCTTCAGTGATATTCATAATAATCCATTGCCTGCAGGTACTACAGTTACTGTCACTGCCGACAATGGTGTGTTAAGAGGGTTAACAGATTACACCGTTGTGAATACTGCTCAACAAGTGCCTATCTCTGTTTCAGTAAATATTACAAAAGAGGCTGAGCCAAATGATGTTGATTCTGGCTTTTTATACATCGAATTTGTGACCCCTGGTGGGGTGAAAACTCAATATACCGTGATGTCGATTTTAGACGAGCCTAAGGTTTAAAATTAATAAAGCATAGAAAATGCCAACCAATAAGGTTGGCATTTTTGTTTCTATTCTATATATTTCACATCAATTATTCAAAAAGCACTGGTTTGATTAAATTTACAACAGAAATTGTTTGTTTATTCAGTAAATACTGAAAAATTTGTATTAAAAGCTTGTAACAGTTAGTGTTTGTAGATATACCTATAAATATTCGCGCCGCATGAGTCGGCTAAACACATTTAAAAAACTAGGTTAGAAATAGGCAACTATGGGCAAATCGCTAGTAATTGTAGAGTCACCTGCTAAGGCTAAAACAATTAATAAATACTTAGGTAATGATTTTATCGTAAAGTCCAGTATTGGACACGTGCGAGATTTACCTACTTCAGGTTCTGGAAAAAACAAAGTGCCAGCGACTAAAACGCCGGCTGAAGTGCGTAAATTACCACCTGAAGAGAAAGCAGCGTATAAAAAGCAACGAGACTATTCTAACTTAGTCGCGCGTATGGGCATTGACCCTGATAAAGGCTGGGAACCACATTACGAAATACTGCCAGGAAAAGAAAAGGTAGTACAAGAGCTTAAAAAGCTTGCCGAAAACGCTGACCAAATATACCTCGCAACGGATTTGGATAGAGAAGGGGAAGCAATTGCTTGGCACCTCCAAGAAATTATTGGCGGTGAGCCTGCAAAATATAAGCGTGTGGTTTTTAACGAAATTACAAAAAACGCAATTCAGCAAGCATTCGAAACACCCGGTGAGCTTAATACCGATATGGTATATGCGCAGCAAACACGTCGTTTTTTAGACCGTGTTGTTGGTTTTATGGTATCTCCTTTACTGTGGGCAAAAGTGGCACGTGGACTTTCGGCTGGACGTGTTCAATCGGTAGCAGTACGCTTACTCGTTGAGCGTGAACGCGAAATTAAAGCGTTTATACCTGAAGAGTTTTGGGATATTCATGCTGACGTTAAAAATGCAGAGTCAGAGTTACGCTTAGAAGTAGCCAAACAAGCAGGCAAGCCATTTAAGCCAGTAAATGAAGCTCAGGCAAGCGCAGCAGTTAAAAGCCTTGAGAATGCAGAATATAAAGTTATAAGCGTTGACGAAAAACCAAGTAAAAGTCGCCCAAGTGCGCCTTTAATCACCTCAACTATGCAACAAGCAGCCAGTACACGTTTAGGCTATGGCGTTAAAAAAACCATGATGCTAGCGCAGCGCTTGTACGAAGGCGGTTACATTACCTATATGCGTACCGACTCAACTAATCTGTCAAAAGATGCGGTTGCTATGTGTCGCGAATATGTAACAGAGCAATTTGGTGAAAAATACTTACCTAAAGATCCTATTAATTATAGCTCAAAAGGCAATGCACAAGAGGCGCATGAAGCAATTCGTCCATCTAGTGTAACTGTGCTTTCGGGGCATATTGAAGGGGTTGATGCCGATGCTAAAAAACTATATGAGCTAATTTGGCGTCAATTTGTAGCGTGCCAAATGGTACCTGCAGAATACGACTTAACGACATTAACGGTAGCAGCAAATGACTTCCAACTAAAAGCCAAAGGCCGTGTGCTACGCTTTGATGGTTGGACTAAAGTACAGCCTGCTATTCGTAAAAAGAACGAAGAAGATCAGTCTTTACCTGCAGTAACAGTAGGCGAAACATTAACGTTAATTGAACTTGACCCTAAGCAACACTTTACTAAACCGCCAGCGCGTTTTAGCGAAGCGAGTTTAGTAAAAGAGCTTGAAAAACGTGGTATTGGCCGCCCATCTACTTATGCATCTATTATTTCTACTATTCAAGATCGCGGTTATGTACGGGTTGAAAACCGTCGTTTCTTCGCTGAAAAAATGGGTGAAATAGTTACCGACCGCTTAGTAGAAAATTTTGAAGACTTAATGAACTTTGACTTTACTGCCAAAATGGAAGGTCGTTTAGATGATATCGCCGAAGGCAAGCGCATTTGGACCGAAGTACTCGATAAGTTTTATGCCGACTTTTCAACGCAATTAACTGTTGCGAAAGACGAGCCTGAAAATGGCGGAATGCGTCTTAATGAAATGGTCGAAACTGATATTGAATGTCCGACTTGTAGCCGTAAAATGGGTATCCGTACCGCATCTACTGGCGTGTTCTTAGGGTGTACTGGTTATAACTTGCCACCAAAAGAGCGTTGTACAACAACGATGAACTTAGTATCGGGCGATGAAGCAGTTGCCGCAGACAGTGCCGATGCAGAAGATCTTGAAACTGAAACATTAATGCAAATGAAACGTTGCCCAATTTGTGAAACGGCAATGGATTCATACCTAATCGACGAAACCCGTAAATTACATGTATGTGGTAATAACCCAGCATGTAGTGGCCATGTAGTTGAGCAGGGCACGTTTAAAATTAAAGGCTATGACGGGCCTCTTATTGAATGTGATAAGTGTGGCGCGGATATGGAATTAAAATCGGGACGTTTTGGTAAGTACTTTGGTTGTAATAACGATGAGTGTAAAAATACCCGTAAGTTACTTAAAAACGGTGAAGCTGCGCCGCCAAAAGAAGACCCTGTTCACATTACCGAATTAGAATGTGAAAAGTCAGATGCGTATTTTGTTTTACGTGATGGCGCTGCAGGTATTTTCTTGGCTGCAAATACCTTCCCTAAATCGCGAGAAACACGCGCCCCCAAAGTAGAAGAGTTACAGCGTTTTAGAGATCGTATTTCGCCTAAGTTTTACTACTTAGCTGATGCACCAGCACAAGATCCTGATGGTAATCTTGCTGTTGTGCGTTACAGTCGTAAGAATAAATCACAGTATGTAATGACCGAAGTCGACGGTAAAGCGACCGGTTGGACTGCGCATTATGTTGCGGGTAAGTGGGTTGAAGAAGCGAAGAAAAAAGCAGCACCAAAAAAGAAAGCAGCTGCCAAAAAAGCGCCTGCTAAAACTAAGGCTAAAGCAAAAACTAAAAAAGATGATGAATAAATAATACTAATATAAGTATTTAATTTTTCTCTTTTTGAAAGCAATAAAAAACCGGAATACACTTTGAGTGTCGATTCCGGTTTTTTTATATCTAATTAAAAGTGTTCGCAACGGCTGTATTAGCAATAGACTTAATTAGACAATAAACTTAATTAAATTTTTACTGCAGAGACCTTTTTGTAGCCTTCTGATACAAGCTCATCATTCACGCACTTTAATACATAGCCATAAAGCTCTTCATTGCTTACGTCGTCATCTTTAGCCCAGTTAACACACATTTCTGTGTATTCTTTAACTGTTTCAGCTGAAGCGTCCGCCGCATCTTCTGCAACCACATTAAGTGCAGACAGTGCAAATAGAGGTGCTACGATTAATGCTAGCAATGCTTTGTTCATTTGTTTATTCCTAAAAAATTTTATGACAATTGTTATTTAAAACAAGTGTACCCAAACCAGAACAACTCTGTTGGTATGCTGATTTTTAATCGAATTTGAAATAAAAGATAACGAAATATTTTTATCGTCAGGATAAGGAATACTAAAATTGCAATAGGCTCAACTCATTGTATTAGAATAGGAAATAAGTTAATGTTAAATTTTAATGGTAATTAGGATCATACATGGACGAATCATCAAGCTCTAAGCCAACCAAAACAAATAAAATAGAATCGGTATTGGAGTGTTTTATATTTAATGGACGTTGGTTAATAGCACCATTTTTTGTTGGGTTATTATTTGCGGTAATAGTATTATTAATAAAGTTTTTTAAGCAGCTTTACTATATGGGGAGCTCAGTATTTAGTGCGTCTAATCAAGATATGTTAGTTGCTATTCTAACATTGGTTGACACCACGCTTTTAGCTGGCTTGTTAATGATAGTTATTTTTAGCGGTTATGAGAGTTTTGTGTCTAAGCTTAAAACTAATAACCATGAAGACAGACCTGCTTGGATGGGAAAAGTTGGCTTTTCCGGTTTGAAAATGAAACTGATCAGTGCAATTGTTGCTATTTCTGCTGTAGAATTATTAAAAGTATTTTTAAACTCAGCACAATATTCATCAGATCAGCTTATATTTAAAATAGTAATCCACCTAACCTTTGTTGTTTCAGGGGTACTGTTTGCGTTTACCGATTATTTAAACTGTAAAACTAGCAGTCATTAAGTTGTAAGCTATAAAAAAGCCTGAGCGTACTCAGGCTTTTGTTTTTATATTAAATGACTTTTAGCTACATTGGGCGTAATAGCAGCCAAAACCATTCATTATTAGCTGGTTATTACTCAAAGTAGCATTGTGATGCGAAAGCGTGTCATACGCTTTAGTTATAGCTACCGGCAAACTTAATCTTGCTTGTTGCGCACTTAAATTAAATACACACAGCATTTTTTCATTATTAAGTGTTCTATAAAACGCCAGGATCGGTTCAGCCGTTTGGATAAACTCAATATCGCCTGTAATCATCACCGCTTGCGTTTTACGCCAAGCCATAAATTCACGGTACGCGTTTAAAATAGAGTTTTTATCGCTATTTTGCTCTGCTACCGATTGAGATTTGTGTGCTGTGTCTACAGGCAACCAAGGCTTATTTTCACTAAACCCAGCATAATCTACTTGCTCATTTTCCCAAGGTATTGGAGTTCTACAGCCATCACGTCCTTTAAAGTTAGGCCAAAATGTAATTCCGTAAGGGTCTTGTAAGTCTTCAAAGGCCACGTTTGCTTCGCCCAAACCTAGCTCTTCCCCTTGATACATACATACACTACCACGCAGTGAAGCGAGTAGGGCTGTAAGCATTTTACATTGGGCAGGGTTAATTTCGCCATTGTCGCTCCAACGGCTCGCAACACGTTCTACATCATGGTTACTAAACGCCCAGCAAGGCCAACCTTCAGTCATTTGCTGCTCAAGCGTTTGCACTGTTGTTCTAATGTATTCACTAGAGTAGTCATCAGTGAGTAATTCAAAGCTGTAGCCCATGTGTAGCTTATCGTCACCTTGGGTATACTGCGCCATGGTAGCGAGTGAATCTTCAGATGATATTTCACCCAATGAAACCGCACCTGGATACTTATTAAGTAAGGCACGAATATCTTGCATAAACTCGATGTTTTCTGGTTGGGTGTTGTTGTAATAGTGATACTGAAACGCGTACGGGTTATCTTCACTAAAACCGCGGCCTTGGCGCTTATCTTTTGGTTTTGCAGGATTGTCGCGTAATTGCGCATCGTGGTAGCAAAAGTTAATTGCATCGAGCCTAAAGCCATCTACACCTTTTTTCAGCCAAAATTCCACGTTATCAAGCACAGCTTGTCTAACATCTGGATTATGAAAGTTTAAATCGGGCTGCTCGGTAAAAAAGTTGTGTAAATAATACTGACCTCGGCGCGGCTCCCACTGCCATGCCGGGCCGCCAAAAATAGATAACCAATTATTAGGTGCTGTACCATCTTCTTTTGACTCAGCCCAAACATACCAATCAGACTTATCATTAGTGGTATTTTCGCGGCTATCTAAAAACCATTGATGTTGATCAGAGGTATGGCTGAGTACTTGGTCAATAATAATTTTAATATCGCGGGCATGCGCTTGTTCAATTAGCGCATCAAAATCGTTTAAATCACCAAATATTGGGTCAATATCTCGGTAGTCGCTAATATCGTAACCAAAGTCTTTCATTGGCGATTTAAAAAAAGGTGAAATCCAAATAGCATCAACACCTAAGCTTTTAATATAATCAATGCGATTAATTATCCCCTTTAAGTCACCAATACCATCATTGTTGCTATCTTGAAAGCTACGCGGATAAACCTGATAAATTACCGCACCTTTGTACCACTGCTGTTGGGCCATGCTTTTCTCCGTCATTGCACACCGTATTTCGATTACGCTAAATATGGTTTGTTAACTCACCATATAATATTTCTAAAACCATACGTGAAGCCCGTGATTTTGTAAAAATACTGCATACGTATGCAGTAAAATACACACTTTTTAAGTATTAAAAAAATCACTAAAAACCAATTAAATATTTTAAATTAGCGAGAAAACAACCTTACCAATTAAGGTTTTTAAATTGATTTATAGGTTAATTCTTATTTTAATCATTATTAACAATGGCTTGAGTTAATCGCCTCTATACTTCATTGGTCTTACCAATTGTACGCCCAACAATAAGCGTATACAGAGCAGGGATCAGCTTAAATATGGTTATTTTTATTCAGTTTAAATTTAACAACATGCTCCTTTTATTGATAAATATAATTACTTAACTAAATTTATTAAGAAATTAATGTAAAGTTATAAAAGGCAATAAAAACAATGATTTATGATGTTTCAGGTTGTTTTTATGTTAATATGATGTCAATGTGCAAGTGTTGAATACGTATGCATAAAGTTGTTAATAAAATGAAGAGAGCGTTAACATTAATCCTGACAACAAAATTAGCTCACTTTGTTTGACTATCACTCAAACAAAGCGAGGATCACACTATGGGTAACGGGAAAAACATCATGTCTATGTTCAAACCAAGTATATTAACGTTGGCATTAACAGCTGCTGGTTTATCAAGCTTTGCTACTGCTGCCGCGCAAGAAAATACAATAAAAAAAGAAGACGTTGAAATCATCGAAGTTAAAGGTTTTCGTGGCAGTTTAGTTGAGTCAATAAACACCAAACGTTTTTCTACACAGGTTGTAGAGTCAATTTCTGCTGAAGATATTGGTAAATTACCAGACTCATCTATTGCAGAATCTATTGCACGCTTACCGGGTTTAACCGCGCAGCGTCTTGATGGCCGAGCAAGTCGTGTAAGTGTGCGTGGCTTTAGCGAAAATGAAAGTGCCACTACCTTTAATGGTCGCGAGCAAGTTTCTATTGGTGACAACCGTGGTGTTGAATTTGACCTGTACCCATCAGAAATAATGAGCGGTGTAACCGTTTATAAAACGCCTAATGCAAGTCTTGATGCAGAAGGTATTGCTGGTGTAATCGACATGCAAACCGTTAAGCCTTTAAGTAAAGGTGAGCGTGTGATCATGTTTAATGGCCAATTAGAGCAAACAGGTTTTGATAAATTAAACCCTGATGGCAACGACAGTGGTTATCGCGGCACAATTTCGTACATTGACCAGTTTGCAGATGACACCATAGGTGTTGCGTTTGCTTATAATAAAATGAGTTCACCAAACCAAGAAAAACGATGGAACTCATGGGGCTACCCTGAATTTGAAGCAGCTGGCGAGCAATATTCTATATTAGGTGGTGCAAAACCTTATGTGCGCTCATCAACACTTGAACGTGATTCAGCAATGTTTGTACTTGAAGCCGCACCAACTGATCGTTTAAACATGACGTTTGATGCGCTTTATGTTGATTTTTCAGATGAGAAGATATTACGTGGTATAGAAGTACCTTTTGCATGGGGCCAAGGCACAATAGATGCTTCAAGCGCTGAAATAGATGAGTCGTCTGGTTTTATCACCAGTGCAGTTACACAAGGGCAACGAGTTGTCGTTCGTAACGATTATGAAGAACGTAATGCTGAGCTAACGCAATTTGGTTTTAACACTAAATACGATATTAATGATTCATGGTCGTTAGAGTTTGATGCCAGTGTATCTGAAGTAAAACGTGAAATTTGGAGTATCGAAAGTTACTCTGGTACAGGGCGTGGCGATGCAAATGGCGTGGCTGATAACATAGGTTATGCCTTTGATGGTGGCAATACTGGCGCGCAATTTAGTCATGAATTAGATTACAGTGATTATGATCTTATTCAATTAGGCGGCCCGTTATCTTGGGGAGCGAGTTCAGCCCTTAACGACAAATACGGTTTAATGGGCACTGCTTATGAAAACACAGCACAAGACGGTTTTATTAATGCCCCAGAAATTAACGATGAACTACAAACATTAAAGCTTGCTGCGAGCAAAGCACTCGAAAATGAGTATTTTAGTAAAGTAAGCTTTGGTGTTTCATATCGGGATCGCGAAAAAAGTAAGTTGTCTGAAGGGTATTACATGACCTTAAAAGACTTCTCGCTTGCCAGTCCAGGTATGTTGGCTATTCCTGAGCAATACCGTGAAGGGTCTGCTAGCTTAGACTTTATTGGTATGGGTAACATGGTTGCCTACGATACAAACGGCTTAGTAAACGATGGCTACTACGACCTATTACAAGAAAGCCTTACAAACCAAAAGCACAAAACGCAATCTTGGACTGTTCAAGAAGAAGTAATTGCAGTATTTGCACAGCTAGATATTAACGCAGAAATTGGCTCAATTCCGGTAACGGGTAATATTGGTGCGCGTTATGTACAAACAGATCAATCATCACAAGGCTCTGCTGCTAATACAGTTAATGGCTTAGTGGTTGTAACGCCTACCGATGTTAGCCATGACTATAGCCACTTTTTACCAAGCATAAACTTATCGTTTGCAATTGATGAAGAGCAAACAATACGTTTTGGTGCAGCAAAAACAATTTCGCGCGCACGTCTTGATGAAATGAATGCATCAATAAATGCCACTTACAGCCAAACACAACCAGACGATAACGGTAATTTTTGGAGCATTTCGGGTGGTAATCCAAAGCTTGAGCCTAAAGAAGCAACAGGCTTTGACCTAAGCTACGAAAACTATTTTGATGCAGAAGGTTACTTTGCTGCAGCATTCTTCTACAAAGATATTACGCAATGGATTTTTGATGGTACCTATGATGTAGATATGACAGGTGTTGCAGACCCATCTACAGGTGAAATTCCAGCTACGTCTACCGGCACAGGCTCAGGTAAAGTAAATGGCGGTGAAGGCGACCTTTGGGGTTATGAGCTATCTTTATCATTACCATTTAGCGTATTTCATCCAAGCCTAGAAGGTTTTGGTTTAATTGCTAGCCATACAGGTGTAGAGCAAGACTTGAGTGATCAAAATGGTAACGAATATGAGTTACCAGGCTTATCAGACCAAATCGACAGCTTAACCTTTTATTATGAGCACAGCGGTTTTCAAGCACGTACCAGTATGCGCAAACGTAGTGACTTTAAAGGTGACGTATATGGTTTAGGCTTTGAAACCACTCAAGTTGATATCAAAGGCGAAACAATTTGGGATGCACAATTAGGTTATGACTTTAGCGAAGGCGGTTTTGATAGCTTAGCTGGCTTAAGTGTTACCTTCCAAGTGCAAAATATTACCGAAGAACCTTTTGTATCGCTGCAAGGCGATAACGACCTACAAATACGTGACTACCAAGATTATGGCCGTACATTTTTACTAGGCTTTAGTTATAAACTCTAGTTTTATTTAGCGTTGAAAAGCCCTTGTGATTTGCTTTACAAGGGCTTTTTTATATCACATTCAATACTGGTTTATTCAACAACCATGGTGAAAACTAAATGAATAATAAAATAACAAATGTGGTAATTGCCGGTGGGGGCACTGCAGGATGGATCACGGCAGCCTTATTAAATAAAGTATTGGGTAACGTGATCAACATCACCTTAGTTGAGTCTGATCAAATAGGGACTATTGGCGTAGGAGAGGCGAGTATTCCGCCAATTTCGCATTTAAATGGCGCGTTGGGCATAAATGAACATGAGTTTATTAATGCCACTCAAGCAACGATTAAATTAGGGATTGAATTTGAAAACTGGCGCGAGCAAAATCATAAATATATGCATGCCTTTGGTAGCATAGGTAAAGATTTTCCATTTTGTGAGTTTCATCACTTTTGGCTAAAAGCAAAACAGCAAAACCACGCCCCCGACTTGTGGGATTTTTCTGTTAACTACCAAGCGGCAAAAGCAGGTAAATTCGCCCATTTACGTAATTTGCCTAATACCCAATTACCAGGGTTACATTATGCTTATCATTTTGACGCAACCTTATATGCCAAACTGTTAAAAAAACTTGCGCAGCAGCGCGGTGTTAAACGTGTAGAAGGTAAAATAAAAAGCGTGCAGCAGTGTCAGCAGTCAGGTGATATACAAGCATTAACACTTGAGAGTGGCTCAGTAATTAAGGGCGACTTATTTATTGACTGCACTGGGCTAAGTGCATTATTAATTGAAAAAACCTTAAATACAGGCTTTGAAGACTGGTCGCATTGGCTACCTTGCGACAGCGCAGTTGCAGTGCAAAGTGAATCAGCGAATGAGCCAGTACCTTATACTCGCTCTATTGCCCAAAATGCTGGTTGGCAATGGCAAATACCTTTACAGCACAGAGTTGGTAACGGCTTAGTGTTCTCGAGCCGCCATTTAACAGATGACGAAGCAAAGCAGCAATTACTCGCTAATTTGCCCGGCAAAGCAATAACAGAGCCGCGGGTGATCCGTTTTAAAACGGGGCGCCGACGCTTACAATGGCATAAAAATGTAGTTGCTATTGGACTCTCAAGTGGGTTTTTAGAGCCGTTAGAGTCAACCAGTATTCATTTAATTCAAACAGCGGCTATTCGATTAATTAAGTTGTTTCCGCATAATGGGATTAAACACTCGCAAGTAACTACATATAACCTGCAAAGTAAAACCGAAATAGAACGCATACGCGACTTTATAATTTTACATTATAAGCTTACCACCCGCACAGATAACGCATTTTGGCGTCAATGTCAGCAAATGAGTATTCCCGAAACGCTGCAACAAAAAATAACCTTGTTCAAGCAAACAGGCAAGCTCATTCGAGAAGACGACGAACTTTTTGCCGAGCCAGCGTGGCAGCAAGTAATGATAGGTCAGGGGCTTGAAGCAGATGATTATCACCCATTAGCCAACGCCCTAACTGATGAGCAGCTGCTCGCATTATTTTCTGATTTAAAAGCTTTGATTAACCACACGGTTGAACAACTCCCTTCTCATAGTGAATTTTTATCTAGGATGAAAAATAATTAAATGAAAAAGCTAATTAAAGCACTGTTTGCTACAACATTGTTTACTGCAATACCATTTACTGCAACAAAGGCACAGGCCATGTCTGTATCGCCACAAAATTGGTGGGTTGGCATGCAAAATGAGGCATTGCAACTTATGTTGCATGAGCCAAACATTGCTAAACAACAGTGGCAATTAATCCCCTACAATGGGGTTAAGTTAATCAGTATTAGCAAAACAGATAACCCTAATTATGCGTTTTTAAACCTAAAAATAACGCCGCAAGCAAAGCCTGGTGACTTAGTGTTTACCAGCCCAACGGGTGAGCGCTTTGAATACCCGTTACATACTCGCAGCAGCAATAGTGCCAAGCGTAAAGGCTTTAACAGCCAAGATACCCTTTATTTAATTAACCCAGACCGTTTTGTAAATGGCGATAGCAGTAACGACACCGCAGCAGGCATGTTAGAGGCCGCTGATCCAAAAAGTAAAGGCGGGCGCCACGGTGGCGACTTGCAAGGGGTGATCAATGCACTTCCATATTTAAATGATTTAGGGGTAACTCAATTGTGGTTAACCCCAGCGCTTGAAAACAATATGCCAAGCTACTCTTACCATGGTTATGCTATTACTGACTTTTATAATATAGATCCCCGTATGGGCAGTAATGAACTCTACCAAGAGCTGTCAAATAAAGCGCAGCAACAGGGGATTGGTTTAGTGATGGATTTTGTACTTAATCACTTTGGCTCTGAGCATGTGTGGATGAGTGACAAGCCAACGTCTGATTGGATTAATTTTAATGGTGAGTTTGCCAATGGTAAGCATGCCACTAGTCATGCAAGGCAAACTATTCAAGACCCTCACGCCAGCCAGTTCGATAAACGCCAATTTAGCGATGGCTGGTTTGTAGAAACCATGCCCGATTTAAACCAGCGTCAACCTTTGTTGGCAACCTACCTAATTCAAAATACAATTTGGTGGATTGAGTATGCAAATTTAAGCGGTATTCGAGTAGATACATATTCATACTCAGACAAAGCTTTTTTAGCCAATTGGACCAAAGCAATTATGAGCGAATACCCAGCGTTTAATATTGTTGGTGAAGAGTGGACTACCAATCCAGCAATTGCATCGTATTGGCAAGCGGGCAAAAATAACACCGACGGTTATACTTCAAGTTTACCCAGTGTGATGGACTTTTCGCTGCAAGAGGCGCTCATTCAAGCTTTAAATGAAGATGAAAGCTGGAACACAGGTTGGGTTAAAGTATACCAATCACTTGCCAATGATTTTTTATACCCTAATCCAAATAACCTTTTAGTATTTGCCGATAACCACGATATGAGCCGTGTTTATACTGAGCTAAAGCAAAATCTAAATAAAACCAAAATGGCGATGACCATGCTGCTTACCACCCGCGGTATTGCACAAATGTATTATGGCACCGAAGTATTACTCGATAACACAGGCAGTAATGACCACGGCGATATTCGTATTGATTTTCCGGGCGGCTTTGCTGGGCAAACAGTTAATGCCTTTACAGGTAAAGGGCTCACAAATGCACAGCGTGATATGCACCAAACCCTACGTACGTTACTTAATTTTAGAAAGCAAAGCCCTGCATTAGGTTATGGCAAGCTAACGCATTTTAGCCCACAGCAAGGTATTTACAGTTATGCACGTATAGCCGATGAGCAAATAGTGTTGGTATTTTTGAATAAAAATAAGCAGGCTAAAAATTGGTCATTAGAGTATATGCAAGAGGTGCTTAAGCTGCATACAACAGCAACAAACTTGTTTACTAAGCAGCAAATTAATTTAACAGATGCAATAACATTAGCACCCATGAGCGCCACAGTATTAGTGATAGAGTAAATTGCTTAACTGAATACGTATGCAGCGGCTGTCAGTCAGTCGCGCTTCACACTAGTATTAAATTCATAACAAAAACGACAAAGTAGTAAAGTAGCACTATGACAATAATGAAGATAATTAAATATAGCCCTTTGCTTTTAGCCAGCAGCATTTACCTAACAGGCTGCTCAGATAGTGAAGTACAAGCTAATCAAATTAATGAGCAATTAACTAAATCTGCAGATGAGATCAGCAAACCTGTTGTATATCAAGTATTCACTCGTTTGTTTGGTAACACTCAAACGGCGAATGTACCTTGGGGCACTAAAGAGCAAAATGGGGTTGGCAAATTTGCCGACTTTAATGACGCCGCATTGCAAGGTATTAAAGATTTAGGCACCACCCATGTTTGGTATACCGGCGTGTTGCATCATGCGCTGGTGGGCAATTATAGCCAATACGGGATAAAACAAGACGACCCTGATGTAGTTAAAGGTCGTGCGGGTTCGCCTTATGCAATAAAAGATTACTACGATGTAAACCCAGATCTTGCAGTAAACCCAGAGCGCCGCTTAGCAGAGTTTTCTGCACTTATTGAGCGCACTCATCAACATGGTATGAAAGTGGTTATTGATATTGTGCCAAACCACGTGGCGCGTAACTATCATTCAATTGCTAGGCCTGCTGGTGTAAAAGACTTTGGCGAGCAAGACGATACCAGTAAAGAATATGCGCGAGATAATAACTTTTATTATGTGCCAGGGCAGTCGTTTCAAGTACCTAGCTCTGATCAATATCAAGTTTTAGGGGGAGATGCACACCCATTAGCCGATGGCTTGTTTAACGAAAGCCCTGCTAAATGGACAGGAAACGGCGCACGTGCAGCCAAGCCCGATATAAACGACTGGTACGAAACTGTAAAAGTAAACTATGGGGTTAAACCCGATGGCAGTTATGACTTTCCAACCCTACCTGCAAACTTTGCAACTAAAGATGCCCGAGCGCACTATGAATTTTGGCAAGACAAAAACCTACCTAACAGCTGGTATAAATTTCGCGATAT
Source organism: Pseudoalteromonas sp. MIP2626 (assembly GCF_013414205.1). Taxonomy (NCBI): domain Bacteria; kingdom Pseudomonadati; phylum Pseudomonadota; class Gammaproteobacteria; order Alteromonadales; family Pseudoalteromonadaceae; genus Pseudoalteromonas; species Pseudoalteromonas sp. MIP2626. The sequence continues at coordinate 127,465 of NZ_JAATTW010000001.1, read as the reverse complement.
TGCACTATTTTGGTTAGATAAAGGCGTAGATGGCTTTCGCTATGACATGGCCGAAATGGTGCCGGTTGAATTTTGGAGCTTTTTAAATTCGGCAATCAAAATGCAAAACCCTAATGCCTTTTTACTTGCCGAAGTATATAACCCAAAAATGTACCGAGGTTATATTCATCAAGGCAAAATGGATTACTTATACGACAAGGTGGGTTTTTACGACACGCTAAAAGCTATTATGCAAAATAAGCAAGCTGCGAGTACTATTTTTGATGCACAACAGCAAGTTGCCGATATAGAACAGCACATGCTGCACTTTTTAGAAAACCACGACGAGCAACGTATTGCCAGCCCCGATTTTGCAGGTAACGCGCTATGGGGCAAACCAGCCATGGTGGTATCTACGTTAATTAGCCGCTCGCCTAGCTTGTTATATTTTGGCCAAGATGTAGGCGAAGATGGCTCTGAAAACGCCGGGTTTGGCACGCCAACCCGTACCAGTATTTTTGATTATATTGGCGTTCCTGCGCATCAAGCGTGGATGAATAACGGCCAGTTCGATGGTGCTAATTTAACACCTGAGCAAGCTAGCTTACGAGAATACTACAAAGCCATTATGGCGTTAAATAACTTACCTGCGGTAGTGGGCGGCGACATGCACGCTTTAAACGTAAAGGGTAGCGACAGGGTTGTTGCGTTTTCACGTAGTTTAGGTCGCCAAGTGATTTTGGTACTAAGCAACTTTAGCGAGCAACAACAAACAATCACTATTAACTTAAATAGCCAAACAACTGCAAATATAGGTGCAAATTTAGCGTTACACGATTTACTCGAAACACATAACGGTGTGTTAGTGAGTAATAACGACCAAGGTGCAAGTTTTACACTTACCCTTAATGCACTAAGTAGCGCGGTATTAACCAATAAGGTAAATAATGAACAATAATAATAGCAATAAACCCGACCTAAGCTTTTGGCAAATATGGAACATGTGTTTTGGTTTTTTAGGGATTCAATTTGGGTTTGCCCTGCAAAACGGTAACGTTAGTCGTATATTTCAAACGCTTGGTGCCGACATTGATGATATACCTATTTTATGGGTAGCCGCTCCGCTAACGGGGTTAATTGTACAACCTATTATTGGTTACTGGAGTGATAAAACCTGGGGTAAGTTAGGTCGCCGCCGTCCGTTTTTTTTATATGGTGCAATTTTAACTACACTGTCGTTATTTATAATGCCTAACTCACCAACGCTGTGGGTTGCAGCCGGTATGTTGTGGATTATGGATGCGTCAATTAACGTTACTATGGAACCGTTTCGTGCTTTAGTTGGCGACAACCTACCTAAAAAACAGCGTGCAACAGGTTATGCCATGCAAAGCTTTTTTATCGGCATTGGCGCTGTCGTTGCATCAGCACTACCATGGATGATGGCTAACTGGTTTGGTATTGCCAATACTGCACCGGCTGGGCAAATTCCTGATTCAGTAAAATATTCGTTTTACTTTGGCGCGGTAATTTTATTGGTTGCTGTAGGTTGGAGTATTCTAACCACCAAAGAATACTCGCCAGAGCAACTCGCTGCATTTAATCAACAAGAAGAGCCTGCTTCTCAAAGCCAACCAACAGCTAATATTAACTTTAGCAAAGGGGGCATAATATTTAGTGTTTTAGGCTTAGCCGTTTTAGCCTTGGTAAGCGCCTTAAATTTAGAAAAAGAACTGTATTTATTGGCTGGTGGTTTAGTGAGTTTTGGGGTTGTTCAGTTTATAGCGGCAGCCTTGCAAACTAAACAACTTACATCGGGCGGTTTTTATCAGGTATTAAACGACGTATTTACTATGCCCGAAGCCATGAAGCAGCTGGCGTGGGTGCAGTTTTTTAGCTGGTTTTCGTTATTTGCAATGTGGATTTATACCACTTCAGCGGTAACGGGTTTTCATTACGGCAGCAGCGATACCAGTTCCCCAGCTTATAACAACGGCGCTGACTGGGTAGGTATATTATTTGCCGCGTATAACGGCTTTGCAGCACTTGCTGCAATATGTATTCCGATAATAGTTAAGCGCGTTGGTTTAAAGCTCGCCCATTGTTTTAACCTAATTTTAGGCGCGCTGGGCTTAGCCAGCTTTATTGTTATTAAAGATCCCACCTTACTTATTTGGCCAATGATAGGTATTGGCTTTGCGTGGGCGTCTATTTTATCACTGCCATACGCCATGTTAAGTACCTCGGTGCCGAGCAGTAAAATGGGTGTTTATATGGGCATATTTAACTTTTTTATTGTTATACCCCAGCTGTTAGCCGCCAGCATTTTAGGGCTTATATTACGCCACTTTTTTGAGAATCAACCAATATACGCTTTGTTAATAGGCGCGGTGTCGTTTTTACTGGCAGCCGTTGCCGTATTGCGCGTTAAACAATCTTAATTTTTATAAATAAAAGCAAATTACTGCCTCTACCATTGCATTTTTAAGGCAAGGGCAGAGGCAGCAAAATAACTAACCATTAGGCTAAAACCATTCGCAACATATTACAGTTACACTTTAATTGAATGGTATACAGCAATTAGCATAAACAACAAAAACAAAGGGGATAAAATGAAAACCTTTACCTTGAGTGCATTAGCACTGGCACTAACATTAACTGGTTGTAAGCCAGCGCCTGCGCCATCAACAAATACTAACACTAATAACGCAGTAACTACTGCGCAAACTAAAGCAGTAGAACAGCCAGCAGATTGGTGGCAAAGTGCCATATTTTATCAAATTTGGCCGCGCAGCTTTTACGACAGCAATAACGATGGTCATGGCGACTTTAATGGCATGAGCGCAAAACTCCCATACCTAGAAGAGTTAGGTGTAAATGCACTGTGGTTAACACCTATTTTCGAAGCGCCTTCTTATCATGGCTATGACTTTACAGAGTTTTATAAAGTTGAAAGTGACTATGGCAGCATGGCTGAGTTTGAAGCGTTTATAAAAGCGGCTGATGACAAAGGTATGAAAGTTATACTAGATTTAGTGATCAATCATATATCTAGTCAGCATGATTGGTTTCAACAATCTGAAAAACAACAAGCGCCATTTAGCGACTATTTTGTATGGCGTGACGATATGCCTAAAGCAGGCAGTGGTTGGGGGCATGCTTGGAGCGATAACGACAAGCCAGAAGCCGTATGGCATTGGAGTGAAACGCGTAAGCAATATTATTATGGTGCATTTGGTGCAAGCCAACCCGATTTAAATTTACGCCACCCAGATGTGGCTAATGAAATGAAAAAAATGGCAAAGTTTTGGCTCGACAAAGGCGTAGCAGGATTTAGGCTTGATGCAGTACGCTTTGCTATGGAAGGCGGTGCAAATGCACAAGCCGACACCCAAGAAACGATAGAATATTGGCAAGACTTTAATCAATATATAAAAAGTGTAAATCCACAAGCTTACCTAGTAGGCGAAGCATGGGCCGACCTTCCTATTGCCGCAAAGTACTATGGGGAAGGTAAGGGGCTAGATCAAGGCTTTGACTTTGAAGTAGGCTATAAAATTTTGAGCTTACTTAAAACCGATACCGACACAGATGTGCTCTTTGGTACTATGCCATCTAATGAGCAGCACAAAGGTAAAAATGCACTCATCCTTGATGAAAACCTACAACAACGTAAAGACTCACAAGCACCACTGCACTTTTTTACACCGTTTTTAACTAATCACGATCAAGAACGTGTTGCTTATCAACTTAAAGAGCACGATGGTAAAGCAAAACTAGCTGCGGCCATGTTATTTAGCTCGCCAGGTACGCCGTATATTTACTACGGTGAAGAAATAGGCTTAACGCAGCAGCGCATCGGTGACGATGTTTATAAACGTGCGCCTATGCAGTGGGACAATAGTCATCAAGCGGGCTTTACGCAAAGTGACAATAGTTGGGTTGAAGAAACGGCATTATTTGGTGATGATTTTGCAAACTGGTGGCCAGAGTTTCTTGCTAAGCAACTAGCAGCAGGCGATCGCAGCGTTGCAGCGCAGCAAGCACAACCAAACTCAGTTTGGCGTTTATATCAGCACTTAATCGCAATGAAAAAGCAGCGCCCAGAATTTACTATTAACGGCAGTTACCAGCTAACGCAGCACGACAATGGCATAGTAGAAATAACGCGAGAGTTAAGCGGCAGCAAAAGTGTTTTTGTACTTAACCTAACGGACAAAGCTCAAAGCATCAGCAGTATTACACGCGACGGTTTAACAGCCAGTTGGCAGCACGATCTCAATGGCGATCAACTTGCCGCTTACGGTTTATTGTTACTAAATAACACACTGTAAATAGCATACTTATTATAGGGGTTAACATGCGTTAGCCCCTATTTGTTACTACGCACAGCCCCCCGTTCGCTCTTTGTTGTAATACACAATTAAAAAGAGAAGTTTCACAAAGTCACACATCAGATCACATTAAAGTAAAGCTGTGCATATAAGCACTTACTTGCATTTTGCCCTATAACATTATTAAAAGTCGTTTTGGGATATTTTAACAAAGACAATTTTATAACACACGTAATCACTTGTTTACATTGGAGTTGTTTGGTGCAACTATTGAGCTATGTAATATACGCCGTTTTGGGGTGTTATAAACCCCCATAGTGGTGTTCAATAAGCTGTTAGGTGTATATTAGCTCGATGAAAATTAGGAGTATATTAGCTCGATGAAAATATTGCTATCCCTTTTGGCTCTTGTTGCATTATCTGTTGAAGCGGATGAGTGTTCGATGAATACGCCCGAGCAAACATTAGAGTGCTACGGTGAATATACTAGAGCCAAAGATGTAGACTCGCTAAAAACAATCTACTGGGAGCTTAAATCGTTTCACTTTTCAGACAAGGTTCTAGAAGAATCTGCATATAAAGTCATTGAAAGAAAAGTCTATGAAAAAGACCTAGAACTAGGCGGCGCATTGTCTGAAGTTCCACTTTGGGCAAAGAAGGGGAACGTGGAGCTTATATCAGAGCAATCTACGAATGGTGCTAAAAATACATACAGCCATATATTCAGAAAGATAAACGACAAATGGTATATGGTTGGACATAGTGCCCACGGTGTTGATGACTTCGATGAAGATTGGTAAACACCTAACAAAGCCAGCCAGTGTCGCCAGCAAGCTGGCTGGACTCGTTTCACTCGCCCCTGCTGGCAGGCGTTATAAACCACAAGGAGAGTTCATTTGAATATCAATGCTACTTTGTACGGCCAATTTGTAATCATTTTCGCGCTGATCATGGGCGCACTATGCTATTACGTAGCCCGTCGTAAAATGCAAAAGCCAGCGGCTGCGGGTTTACTCGGTGCTGTTTTGTCACTTATTCCAATCTTTAGCGTAATTTATCTATTCATACTGCTGTTTAAAAAAGATGTTGGTTCAGCATCGGCGGCAGTAAGTGAGTAAGGTGGTTTATAACAAGGCCAGTCACGGCGACGTCTTTTCCGCTGCGGCTTCGCGTTCACTACAAAGCCGCGCATGCTGGCGGCGTTAGGTATACAAGCAAACAAGGGTGCATAATTGAATTATTTAAATTGGTTACAAAAGGTATTTCCTAAACTGAAAGATACCCCAAATGAAATTATTATCTCATATGTTGATGAAGCGAAATCTGATACTGAACTTCTTAGAGAGTTTATTAAAGTCTTAGGAGGTTTGCTCTTTATTCTCCCGTTTAACCTATATCTTTACATCTCTGGTATTCAATCATTTACCAGTCCTTTATATTGGATGCTAGTTATTGTTTCTTTTGGTGTTGGCGTTTTTATTGGACTTTATTGTGAACAAAGATTGATTAAAAGGCGCCTTAAAAAAATAGTGCAGTTAAAGTATACCTAACAACACGCCCTGAGGTGGACGACTAGTAAAATTTAGCTATTAATTGCAAATTTTACTAGTGGTGAGCCTCTGCGTTTTAATGCTGCTAAATACGTCGATTCATCGTAGGGTGTATTCGTTTTCCAACACCTAAATACAATCCTTATCCATTTAAATGCCAGCGATTTAATAATGCTTTTATGTGGCTTGCCCTTGGCTTTTTGTTGCTCATAATACGCTTTAGCCCAAAACAGATAACTAATAAAAAGCCAGTTCTCTCAACAGCTAGCCTCATGAAAATGAGGGGGAGCTTTAAAAAAGCCAATTAAAACACCAATTAAAACAACCAATTAAAACAATACCTAGCTCTCACTTTATATTCTGCATAAAATAACGTAATAAATTGAACCAAAATAGGAACTCGGCTATGGTTTGTTTATCAATAAAAATAAATAAAAAACGAGTTTATCTACAGGCTCGTTATGTGAAAAGGGATTTTTAATAATGGCACTTTTTTATATTTCACTCGGAGCTGTTTTCTTTTTAATAGCTATCGCCTGGTTTGGGTTTGTAGCTTTATATTCTCAAGTAGAAAATTCAGGATTCGGTTTTGGTTTTATTATGGGGGTATTTCCTACGTTACTTAGCATGTTGCTTATAGTGCCTAGTACGCTGTATAGAACTGTTTTTGTATTTACGCAAAAGCCAAAGCAAACAATGAAAGCTAAAGTTACTTTAGCAATTGGGCTGCTAATCACCTTACTTTATAGTGGTGCCATTATTAAGTTAGCTTTCATATAACAACATGCAATATTAGTTACTTAGCGGGTTCTAATAAACTAAACACAGGTAAGCGCCATTTAAAGCGTACCGATGCCATACGTATTAAGTACCCTGTAACTAAGCTAACAATAATACTTATATTGTCATCAATATTATAGTGATGCAGTACTAGGTATAAACACGCCACAATAAGTGAAACGCTGGCATACAGCTCGTGGTGTAATACCAATGGCGCTTGACGACATATTAAATCACGTAACAAACCACCAAATACGCCAGTAACTATGGCTGCAACCACGCAAATACCATAGTGTAAACCCATATTTAGCCCAACTTGGCAGCCAATAATACTAAAAGCAGCTAGGCCAAGGGCATCTAAGCGCATAAATATGCCTTTAAACTTAACTACCCATTTAGCCAACCAAGTGGTGATAATGCCGGCCATACAGGTAATTAATAAATATTCTGGATGTTGCACCCACGTAAGCGGGTAGTTACCAAGTAAAATATCTCGAACGCTACCACCACCTATGGCGGTGGCACTGGCTACCAAGCTAACGCCAAACCAGTCCATTTTCATTCGGCCAGCGCTTAGCGCTCCGGTCATGGCTTCTGCTGTAATACCAATAATAAAAACAATACTTAATAGCATGAGATAGTCACTTGAAATTTACACTTATAATAAAGGCGTGATTGTATAGATAAAATAGCAAAATAACGAGTGAGAAATCACGCTAAAAACGCTTACTTCAGATAAGAAAAACTAATACGAAACTTATGCGTAAATAGGCTGTTAAATTGGGGTGAACCTTTGGGTTGGTTGTAAAAGGTGAAGGACAATAGGCCGCAAACAATAAAATAAGTTACTTTGAATTTTAAGCCGTTATTGCCCTAGAGCCACTTTATATTGTTGGGTGGTATTTAAAAGCAAGGTAATGCAGGCTGTTAACTTGAGCCTCGGGCAATTAATATTGGAGGGAGTAGGGTACTTTGTACTGCTTCGCCTCGAATTAGTTTTAATAGATTTTCTACCAACATTTGTCCGGCTACTGTGGTGTTTTGTTCTACCGTGGTTAAAGGTGGGTTGGTATAGCTGGCAATGGCGATGTTATCGAAACCTATTACGGCAACATCTTTTGGTACGCTAATACCGGCTTCTTTGAGTGCGCGTATTGCACCAATGGCTATTAAATCGCTGGCTGCAAAGAGTGCATTAAATTTTATGTTATTGGCTATTAGTGAGCGAGTGGCATGATACCCCGACTCTTCAGTCGATATTGCATTTGCTGTTTTACGTTCGTTTAAGGTTACGTTATTAGCGCTTAGTTCATCTTTAAAACCTTGAAAACGGGCAAAAAACTCAGGGCTATGATCCGATGCGTCGCCTATAAACGCGCAGTCGGTTCTGTTGCGCGCAATTAAATGCGCTGCAGCTAGTTTTCCGCCACCATAATTGTCGCAGCACACAGTCAGATCGGGGCGATTGTCGACCGTTGCCCCCCAGCAAACAAACTTGGTGTTTTGCTCAAGCAGGGTGTTAAATTTAGGTTGATAATCTAAGTAATCACCATAACCGAGTAAAATAATACCATCGGCGCGGTGGCTATCTTCGTAGTCGGCTTGCCAATCGGCACTGGCCGATTGAAACGACACCAGTAAATCGTAACCTTCTTTAGCACAAGCGCGGGTAATACTGCCTAGCATGGCTAAAAAAAACGGGTTAATTTGTGATTCATCAGAGGTTGGATCTTCAAACAATAATAGCGCTAAGGTGCTACTTTGTTGGGTGCGTAAATTGCTGGCGTTTTTGTCTACTTTATAGTTGAGTTTTTTAGCTATATCGAAAACGCGCTTACGGGTTTCTTCGTTTACCAAGGGGCTGTTACGTAAAGCACGAGATACAGTTGATTGCGACACTCCAGCATAATGGGCTATATCAAATGACGTTGCTTTACCTTTCATGAGCACTACTTAAATAACAAAGAGAATAATGCAGCCATTCTCGTTTATTAATGATTTATTTCAAGCTAATTTATCAATTAAGCACTTTTTTAGTTGATCTACCCATGACACCGGTGTCATAATGAGGGCGTTTTATCATTTTGTTGTCAAAACGTATTGGCTGCCTATATTTTTATAGGCAGCATTTTTTTACTGTGATAGCTGCTTTGGGGTGATAGCCTAAAGTAATAAAAAGAACAATGGGTTACCCGTTGTAAAATAATAAGCATGAATCGCTTATACTAATCGTATTAAAGAGTGGACTATTAAAACGCAAAAAAATAACGCCAAAAAAATGGTTTAACCACAAGGCGAAAGTAATCATATAAGTTGTTTTATATGAATTGTTTTTAACGCAGTGAGTAAGTTATTTAATTAGTTAAAATGTTCATTTTTTTAATAAGATTAGTATTATACAAAAGAGATAACACTATGAGCTTACACTCTTCTGCCCAATTTGATCCTATTTTAGTTGCCGATATTGGTGGTACCAATGCGCGGTTTGCACTAATTACTGCCTTTGATGCAGCAAAAAACGAATTTGTTATAGAATATAATCATACCTTTCCTAGTGCCGACTTTGGCTCGTTACAAAATGCAACACGCCATTATTTATCAATTGTGCCTCATATTAAACCTGTGCGCGCGTGTTTGGCGGTGGCAGGCCCTATAAAAGCAGGGCAGGTGCATCTTACTAATTTAGGTTGGCATTTTAGCGTTAGTGAGTTTAAACAGGCTTTTTCTTTTTTGCAGCTTGAAGTTATTAACGACTTTGCTGCATTTGCCTACGCTGCCCCTTATTTAGATAGTAACCAAAATGTGGTTATTAAAGCAGGGCAAGCCGATGAAAACTCAAACATTGCAGTTATGGGCCCAGGCACAGGATTTGGTGCAGCTTGCCTAGTTAGAACAGCGCAGTCTAGTGCGGTGCTTAGCTCTGAAGGCGGGCATATATCGCTGGCTGCCGTTACCGATTTAGATGCAAAGTTACTTATAGAATTACGCAAAGAACATCCGCATGTGTCTTTAGAAACTGTTTTTTCAGGCCCGGGTATTGCCCATTTATATAAAGCGATGGCGGCGGTTAAAGGTATTACTGCTAAGCATTTAGATGCCGCGCAAATTAGTAATTTAGCCAATACCGGCGAGTGTGAGGTTTGCGATGCAACCCTAAACCAGTTTTGTGACTGGCTTGGTAGTGCCGCAGGCGATTTAGCATTAGCTTATGGTGCGTTGGGCGGTTTATTTATTGGCGGTGGTATATTGCCACGCATGCAATCGCGCTTGTTAGAGAGTCGTTTTGTTGAACGTTTTTCACAAAAAGGTATTATGTCGCAATATAACGGGCAAGTTCCTGTTACGCTAGTAACCCAAGGTAATATACCTTTGATTGGCGCTGCGGCGTGTTTGCATAATAGTAAGCAGGAATAATGCTGCTGGTATTTGGAAGTAAATAGATGAAAAAAGTCACCATAAATAGTGTAGCGAGTTATGCGGGGGTTTCTAAAAAAACAGTCTCTCGGGTGTTAAATAACGAGCCAAATGTAAGTGCAGCTACCCGCGAAAAGGTACTTAAAGTATTTAAAGAGCTTGATTATACGCCTAATCCTATTGCCCGTGGTCTTGCTCAAAATCGCAGTTTTATTATTGGTTGTATTTACGATAATCCAAGTAAAAGTTATATTACCCGTGTGCAAACAGGCGCATTGGCTGCCTGCCAAGAAAACAATTACAATTTATTAATTCATCCTTGTGAGCTGCGCGGTGAAGCGCTAATTAATAATATTGATCAGTTACTGCAGTCATCACGCTTAGATGGCATTGTATTAACGCCGCCTTTTTCGGACTTTGCTGAACTAGTTGATTTTTTAAAATCGAAAAAAATACCTTATGCACGCGTTGCCTCTGCAGTACTTGAAGATGATTCGATTTCGGTGCGCAGCAATGACGAGCAAGGGGCATTTGAAATAACCGAGCATTTAATTACACTGGGCCATAAATCAATTGCTTTTATTAAAGGTCATCCCGATCACAGTGCCACTGAACAGCGTTTTAAAGGTTACCGACGTGCGTTAGCAAGCCATGGTATTGAATTTGAAGAGCGTTTAGTAGAAGAGGGTAACTTTAGTTATCATTCAGGGGTAGACAGTGCCCGTAGTATTTTAGATTTATCGCCACGGCCAACCGCAGTATTTGCTTCAAACGATTACATGGCAGCCGCCGTACTTAAATTAGCAACTCAACGCAGTTTACGTGTGCCCGATGATATTTCAATTGCTGGCTTTGATAACGCCCCTATAGCACGCCATATTTGGCCTGGGTTAACTACCATAGCGCAGCCAGTTGAAGAAATGACCAAACAAGCGGTTACTCAGCTTATTGCTCATATTATTCAGCCACAAGAGGTTGCGTATCAGGTGACCCTAGAGGCGCGTTTAATTACTCGCGAGTCGACGGCGCAGGTTAAATAAACTCAACTTAAAACGAATATTTACAGTAGCCCGAATGTGCACAAAGCATATTCGGGCTTTTTGTTGGCTGTCGTTAAATATAACGATGCTGTACAACATTATTAAATGACTATTTATAAAAAATTGTTGGCTATGTTAAAAAAAGTGACTATTTTTATTAGACAGGGTTGACACCGGTGTCATGGTCGTGCGTTAATACAGTGACACCGGTGTCAGGGAGGTTGTGAGAGGCCCTCTGATAAGGTACCTTTGAACGGGTAAGCCAAAGATGCTCAGTGCAATTAATTACGTGGAGTCTTTAATTGCCACTGAGCCTTTATCCTCTAACGAATAGAGCTGAGTTTAATTATGTTGCATCCACGAATTCAAGAAGTCACCGAACGTATCATTACGCGCAGTAAAGCAACCCGCCAAGCTTATTTAGATCGCATTTCGCACGCAAAAAAACAAACAAGAGTTCGTGCTGGATTAGGCTGCGGTAATATTGCCCACGTTATGGCTGCGTGTAGCACCGATGACAAAGCGCGTTTAAAAGCCGATGAGCAACCAAACCTTGCAATTATCAACTCATATAACGATATGCTTTCGGCACATGTGCCTTATAAAGATTACCCAGATTTAATTAAAAGCATTGCTACTAAATACGACGCTACAGCTCAAGTGGCAGGCGGCGTACCAGCAATGTGTGATGGCGTTACGCAAGGGCGTGACGGCATGGAATTGTCACTTTTTTCACGCGATGTAATTGCTATGTCTACGGCAATATCGTTATCGCATGATGTGTTTGATGGCGTTTTTTGTTTAGGCGTATGCGACAAAATAGTCCCAGGGTTATTAATTGGTGCACTGTCGTTTGGCCATTTACCGGTGTTCTTTTTACCGGCAGGACCAATGCAATCAGGCATTCCAAATAAAGAAAAAGCCCGTATTCGTCAAAAGTTTGCGCAAGGCTTAGTAAGCCGCGAAGACTTGCTAGAAGCCGAAAGCGCGTCTTACCACAGTGCTGGTACCTGTACTTTTTACGGTACTGCTAACTCAAATCAAATGTTAATGGAAATAATGGGCTTACACCTTCCTGGTAGCTCGTTTATTAACCCATACACAGAGCTTCGCGATGGTTTAACCGGTAATGCGGTAGAAACCATGCTTAAGCAATTAACCGACGATAAAGACAGCCCGTGTTTAGCGGATGTGATCAGCGAAAAAACTATAGTAAATGGTTTGGTTGGTTTGCTATCTACCGGTGGCTCTACTAACCACGCCATTCACATTGTGGCTATTGCCAAAGCGGCAGGTATTCAAATAACGTGGAAAGATATGTCTGATTTATCAGCTGAGGTTCCACTATTAACGCGTATTTACCCTAATGGCTCTGCTGATGTAAATCATTTTCAAGCAGCCGGTGGTATGGGCTTTTTAATGCGTGAACTTGCCAGCGCAGGCTACTTGCATACCGACGTTAAAACTATGCTAGGCGATGGTTTAGCACCCTATATGACCGAGCCGCGTCTTGATCAAGACAACAGCTTAATAATGAGTGATGCAACCGGCCCAAGCAAAATTAAATGGGTAGCTTGCCCTGATAACTCACACGATGAAGATGTACTTCGCCCAGTGAGTAATCCGTTTAGTAAGCAAGGTGGTTTACAACTGCTTACGGGTAACTTAGGCAAAGCGGTTATTAAAGTATCGGCAGTAGCAATTGAACATCAAGTAGTAACCGCCCCAGCTAAAGTATTTAGCTCGCAAGGTGAGTTACAAGATGCTTATAGCCGCGGCGAATTAAACCAAGACTTTATTGCAGTGCTAAAAGAGCAAGGCCCTAAAGCTAAAGGTATGCCAGAGCTACATAAATTAACACCTGTAATGGCAACGCTACAAGATCAAGGCTTTAAAGTAGCTATTGTAACTGACGGTCGTATGTCGGGCGCGTCGGGTAAAGTACCTGCGGCAATTCACTTAGCGCCAGAAGCAGTTGAAGGCGGCATAATTGCTAAAATTCATGAAGGTGATTTAGTTACTTTAGATGCACCAAACGGCATATTAAAAGTACATGTTAGCGATGAAGAGCTTGCTAAACGTGAACTGCAATTAAGCCTACCAAGCTTAACCTTTGGCACAGGCCGAGAGTTATTTACCGGATTTAGAAATATCGTAAGCAGCGCCGATTTAGGTGCGAGTGCTTTCGGAATTGAAGAATAATCAGCCATTGTGGGTAATGAGGAACACGTAATGAGTATTGAAAAAATATTAGCATCGGCGCCAGTTGTGCCAGTAGTGGTAATCGAAAAATTAGAAGATGCAGCGCCACTTGCTAGAGCCTTATATAACGGTGGCTTAAAAGCGCTGGAAATCACTTTGCGCACGCCCATTGCGGCAGAAGCGGTAAAACTAATGAAAGCAGCTGTACCTGAGGCCTATGTAGGCACAGGTACGGTAGTTGATAAAGCCAGCTTTGATGCTTCGGTAGCTGCAGGCGCTGACTTTATGGTAAGCCCAGGGGTTAGTGACGAGCTACTTGAACTGATAAAAACGAGCGATATCCCGTTTTTACCAGGCGCTGCTACGCCAAGCGAAGTTATGAAACTAGCGTCGCACGGTTTTAAGTATTTAAAGTTTTTTCCGGCAGAAGCCGCAGGCGGAACCGCCATGCTTAAATCAATCGGTGGGCCATTACCCGATATTACTTTTTGCCCAACGGGCGGCATAACGCTCGCTACTGCACCTAACTACTTAGCACTAAATAATGTTATTTGTGTGGGTGGTACCTGGATGTTAGATAAACAACTAATTGAAAATAAAGACTGGCAAGCTATTGAAGCGCTTGCTCGACAAGCTTGTGAAGTAAATAGGAGTCAAAAATGATTAACGTAGCAATTAATGGCTATGGCCGTATAGGTCGCAATGTATTGCGTGCACTTTACGAGTCGGCACAAAATAATGAGATTAAAATTGTTGCAATTAACGATTTAGCCCCAGCTAATGTTAATGCTCATCTTACGCAATTTGACTCAGTACACGGACAATTTGCTCATAAAGTAACGCTAGCCGATAACACTATGCTAATTGGCGACGATGTTATTACTTTAACGCAAGAGCGCGATCCAGCAAATTTACCGTGGAAAGCGTTAAATGTTGATATTGTTTTAGAATGTACTGGTTTGTTTACTAGCCGCGAAGCTGCTGCTAAGCATATTACTGCTGGCGCTAAAAAAGTAATTGTTTCGGCACCGGGCAAAGATATGGATGCAACCGTAGTGCATGGCGTTAACAGCGAAGTACTTAATGCACAAAGCCAAATTATTTCAAACGCTTCGTGTACTACTAACTGTTTAGCACCGATTGCTAAAGCAATTAACGACACGGTAGGCATTGATCAAGGCAGCATGACCACTATTCATGCATATACCAACGATCAAAACTTATCAGATGTATATCATCCTGATCTATACCGTGCACGCAGTGCAACGCAGTCGATGATCCCAACTAAAACTGGCGCAGCTGCAGCTGTTGGTTTAGTGCTACCTGAACTTGCAGGCAAGTTAGATGGTATGTCGGTACGTGTGCCTACAATTAACGTATCTTTGGTTGATTTTACGTTTATTGCGAAGCGCGATACCAGCATTGAAGAAATTAATGCAATTATGAAAGAAGCGTCAACGGGCTCAATGAAAGACATTTTACAATATAATGAGCTGCCGCTTGTTTCTATTGATTTTAACCATAACCCAGCGTCTTGTGTGTTTGATTCAACACAAACCAGAGCGAATGGTAAATTGGTTAAAGTTATGGCTTGGTACGATAACGAATGGGGTTTTTCAAACCGCATGTTAGATCAAGTTAAAGCGTTAGGTAAGTTTTTATAATTTTAGAGTTTAAGGTTATATAAATAACGTTAAAAACCACGCATTGCGTGGTTTTTTTGTGCCATTTATAAATTTACTACGCTTTACTTTACAACTGTGTAGTTAGCTGTGTGCTTAACTGCGAAAGTGTGGGGCGCTGTATAATATCAGTTGTCATGCATTGCTTAGCTAGTTGCGCAAGCTTAACGGCTATTGCATTATTGTCGCTGCAAACACTTAGTAAATCATCAATTAAACAACCTAGCGCGCGTACTTCAATTAATTGCATTTGCTGGCGCTGATATTCACTCAACATAGCTAAATTAGTTGCTGCACCAAAATCGCCAAATAACACATCTGCGTTTTGGTTTACCATAGTGTTATGCGCATACACATCGCCATGGCTTACTTTATTTGCATGCAAATGCTGTAGGGTACTGGCCATTTGTTGCACAATTTTATAAATAGCTTGGCTACTATAATTACAGCCATCTTCGAAGGTGTCGCGAGTACACGTTTGTAAACTTGGCGGTAATCCTAAATTGCTAAAGGTATTATCTATTAGCTCCATTACTAAACCAAGTTGGCTGCCTTGCTCTATATAGGCAAGTACCTTAATTAAATTGGCATGTTCATTTGCCTGCAAGCAGCAATTAACTTCATCAAGCGGATAACCATCGCTGGTTATTGCGCCTTTAAACAACTTAATAGCTACCGCTTTATCTGCTGCTTTTGCAAGGTGAATAACGCCAGAGGCGCCTTGGCCAATAACCTGCTGTAATGTGTAATCACTCAGTGGCTTATTCTCTAAACTGCTTTTTGTTAGGCACTGCGCTTTATTAAAGGTGTTACCAGCAAAGGCCAGCCAAGTAAGTTTTGGTAATTCAAATAACCAGTTATCTAGGTGCGTTAAGTTATTGGCAGATAAGCGCACTAATTCTAAGTTTGTACACTGCTGCATACTGCTTGGCAAAGTGTGTAACCGGTTACCCGCTAAAGCAAGTTTGCGCAGCTGTTTAAGCTCGCCGAATGACTCGGGTAATTGCTCAATACGGTTGTCGGTTAATATTAACCACTGTGTTGTAAGCGGCAGGCTATGCTGGGCAAACTCACTAATTTGATTGCCTTTAAAAGCGATCATAACAAGTGCTGGGCATTGCGCTAAAACAGCAGGAATATGCTTAAACTGATTAAACGATAAAAACACCCGTTTAAGGCGGGTTAAACTGGCAAACTCTGCGGGTAAATCACTTAGGTTATTATTAGATAGGTCGAGTACTTCTAGGGTGTCGGCAAGGGTAAAAATTTCTTTTGGGAAATCAGTGAGGCTTTCCACCAATTGTAAGTGGCGAGCACCGCTTAAAGCACCGCTGCGTAGTTGTTCAAGGGTATTCAAAATTAACTAATCCATTTTACAAAAACAAAAAGGCCAAACTAAGTTGGCCTTTGATCACGTTTTATTATTAACGCTTAAAACTCTGCGTTGTGGTAAACGTTTTGTACGTCGTCGCAATCTTCTAGCATAGCTAAAAAGCGCTCCATAACCTCAACATCTTCGCCTTCAATAGGCGCTGCTATTTGGGGTACAAACGAAATTAAATCTTCGTCAAATTCAGTAACGCCCATTTCTTCAAGTGCTGTGCGAGTATTGTTGTACTCAGTATGTGGTGCAAATACAGTTACCTTGCCGTTTTCAACTTCTACGTCGGTTACATCTACATCAGCCATCATTAGTGCTTCAAGTACTGTTTCGTCGTCATCACCGTCAAATACAAAAATTGCAAGGTGATCAAATAAATGCGAAACCGAGTTTTGTGCACCAATTTTAGCGTTAGCTTTAGTAAAGCAAACACGTACATCAGCAAAGGTACGTTTATTGTTGTCGGTTAAACAATCAACAATAATCATACAGTTACCCGGGCCGTAACCTTCGTAACGTGTGGCTACGTAGTCTTCACCGCCGCCGCCTTTTGCTTTGTCTATTGCGCGGTCAATAACATGCGCCGGTACTTGGTCTTTTTTAGCGCGCTCAATTAAACGACGTAGCGATAAGTTACCGTCTGGATCGGTACCGCCATTTTTAGCACAAATATAAATTTCTTTACCGTACTTAGAATAAACTTTAGTTTTAGCACCCGCAGTTTTAGCCATTGAATCTTTTTTGTTTTGGTAAGCTCTTCCCATCTGCGTTTCGCCTTTAAATATAAGTATTAAAATAATTTTCAGGGGCATAGTTTAAAGGTAAATGTGGGGTAGGGCTAGTAACTATTAAATAGATTAATGCAGATAAAAACAGGATGGGTTGAGTTTTATGCTAAAGGCTATAAAAATAACTGGGCAGAAAAAATATAACCCGCAATGGCGGGTTATATTTAATTGCAATTTAGCGCTCTATTACCAAATGCGTACGCGTTGATCCTCAGGAAGATACAATTCATCGCCTGGTTTTACATCAAATGCTTTGTACCATGCGTCGTGGTTACGCGGGGCTTGTGCTCTAAAGCGACCCGGCGCATGCGTGCCACCGCGTAGCTGATTTAACATGCTTTGCTCGGTGCGTTTTTCTTTCCATACTTGTGCCCAAGCAAGAAAGAAACGCTGATCGCCAGTAACACCGTCAATAACCGGTGCTTCTTTACCGTTTAAGCTCAGTTTGTAGGCATGATAAGCCATGGCTAAACCACCCACATCACCAATATTTTCACCTAGGCTATTACGCCCGTTAACAAAGTTACCTTCAATTGGCTCATACTTATTGTACTGCGCCGCTAACTGGTCGGCTTTTGCGTCAAATGCGGCGCGATCGGCATCAGTCCACCAGTTACGTTGGATCCCATTTTCGTCTGATTTAGAACCTTGGTCGTCAAAACCATGGCCCATTTCGTGGCCAATTACTGCGCCAATGCCGCCGTAGTTTACTGCTGCGTCGGCATTTGGATCGAAAAATGGTGGTTGTAAAATTGCCGCTGGAAATACAATTTCGTTAAATGAACTGTTGTAGTAAGCGTTAACGCGCTGTGGTGTCATACCCCAACGGTTACGATCTGTTTTTTGCAGCTCTTTTGCAACGCTTTCGGCTTGAAAAAACTCACGCATGTTTTTTACGTTGCCGATTAAGTCGTTATTACTAATAGTTAAACCTTCGTACGACTGCCATATATCTGGGTAACCAATTTTTGGTACAAATGCAGCTAGTTTAGCGCGCGCATTTACTTTGGTTTCTGCGCCCATCCATTCTAGGTTATCAATACGCTCACCTAATGCGGTACGCAAGTTTTCGACCAGTTCAGACATTTGTTGTTTTGACGACTCAGGAAAATAACGTGCTACGTATATTTTACCAATAGCAAAACCAAGTGAATTGGTGCTCGACATTTCATCTATAGCACGTTTCCAACGCGGACGCGGCTCTTGCTGACCATTTAACTCTTTACCAAAAAATGCAAAATTAGTATTAAAAATATCTTCAGAGAGCAAGTTAGCGTTACCACTTATTGCGTGGTAGGTTAAATAATCTTTCCATACCGCTAAGTCTTCTTGATTGATTAATTCAATCATGGCTTTTATTGGCTCTGGTTGCGATACATTTAACTGCGGTACTTTGTAGCCTGTTTGAGCAAAATATGCATCCCAGTTAAAGTCAGGGTAGGCAGTGCTTAGCTCGTCGCGTTTAATTTGATTTAATGTAAGGTCGCGGTTACGGCGCTTTTCGCGTGGCCAATGGCCTTGTGCAATTTTGGTTTCTAGCTCTAAAATTGCCTGTGCGCGCTCATTGGCGTTATCTGCATCGGCAAATTTAAGCATGTCGGCAATATGAGCCACATAGGCGCTACGCGTATTAACAAAACGTTCTGAGTCTTCAAGGTAGTATGAACGATCGGGTAAGCCTAAACCGCCAGCCCCTAACGACATTTCGTATTTATTAGGATCTAAGCGGTTAAACCACATGCCACCACCAAGCGGGGCTTTAACACCGGTTAACCAAGACTGACCAAACATTTTGGCTAAGTCGTCGGTTGATGATATTTCACTTATTTGCGTTAAAAGCGGCTTAATTGGTGTTATGCCTAGCTTATTAAGTGCTTTGGTGTCCATGTAGGCGTTGTAAAAGTCGGCTACTAGTTTTTCATCGGCATTTAAGTCTTTACGCGCGGCAATTTCTTCAATAATTACTTTAACGCGGTCTTCGCTGCGCTCGGCCAATGCCGAAAATGCGCCATAGCGGGTTTTATCAGCAGGCATGCTGTAATTGTCATACCAAGTGCCACTGGCGTACATAAAAAAATCGTCGCCTGGTTTAACCGCTTCGTTACGTGCAGCTAAATCAACACCAAAACTACCCAGCTCTGCTTTTTCTGTTGTTGCGGCTATTGGTGCAGTAGGTGCTGGTTGTACTTGCGTTTTTGATGTTTGTGGCTCTGAACAGCCGGTAATAAATGTGGCAGCTAATGCAGCTGCAATTAAACTCTTTTTCATTGTGTTCCCCTGAGCTTTCACTCTGTTTAATTAATATTTTTTATTATTGTAAATATTATCTTAACCTGGGTTCAGGTTATTTTAGTAATTGTTATTTATAAGAGGCTGCTAAACAAACCTTTTGAGGTGAATCACCCTAGAGGTCGATAAAATAGCAAATAAAGTCTTTATACGAGCAATTGTAATGGTTTATGTGTTTTTTGCTTGTTCTTGCTGCAATTGCCACATTTGCGCATATTGGCCGTTAAGGGCTAGTAACTCAGAATGTGTGCCTTGCTCAAGAAGCTCGCCTTTATGCAATACTAAAATATTATCGGCATCGATTATGGTTGATAAGCGATGGGCAATCACTATGCTGGTATGGTTTTGTGTGACAGTGCGCATAGCCGTTAAAATAGCTTGCTCGGCATGGGAGTCGAGGGCTGAGGTGGCTTCGTCAAAAATTAAAATAGGCGATTTTTTTAAGATTGCGCGGGCAATGGCTATGCGTTGTTTTTCGCCGCCCGACACTTTTAAACCACGTTCGCCTACTAAGGTTTTATCGCCTTTATCAAGGCTGTTTATAAACGCTGTTAAATGCGCCATAGCAATGGCTTGATCTATTTCGGCCTCGCTGGCTGTTGGCCTGCCATAAGCAATGTTTTCGCGTATTGAAGTATTAAATAGCACGGTATCTTGCGGCACTATGGCTATAGCTTGGCGTAAACTGTGCAAAGTTACGGTGTTTATAGGTTGCTTATCTATAGTGATACTACCAGATGACACCTCATAAAAACGATACAAGAGCCTAGCTAATGAGCTTTTTCCTGCGCCACTTGTACCGACTATTGCTACCTTAGTGCCGGGTTTTACGCTAAAACTAACATTGTTAAGAATAGGGCGGTTAGCATCGTAACTAAAGCTTACATTGTTAAAGCTAACCTCACCTTTAGTGAGTGTTAGTAGTTGTGATGCAGGAGTGTCGGCAATGTGTGGTTTTTTGTTGAGCAGCCCGAGCATGTTTTCAAGGTCGGTAAGGGCGCGTCTTATTTCGCGATATACAAAGCCTAAAAAGTTAAGCGGTAAAAACAGTTGGATCATATACGCGTTTATCATTACGAGTTCACCAATGCTAAGTGTACCGGTTACTACTTCGCTTGAGCCTAACCACATAAGTGCGGTAATGGCGCTGGCTATAATTAACGCTTGCCCAGAGTTTAGTGCCAATAACGACATGCGGTTTTTTAATCGGGCTTTTTCCCAGCGTGCTAAAAAGGTGTCGTAGGTGCTGGCTTCAAACTCTTCATTGTTAAAGTATTTTACTGTTTCGTAGTTTAGTAAGCTGTCGATAGCGCGGGTATTACTTAAGTTGTCGGCGGTGTTAGCTTCGCGAATAAAGCGATTGCGCCACTGGGTTACGGTTACTGTAAAGGTAATATAT
Organism: Pseudoalteromonas sp. MIP2626; assembly: GCF_013414205.1. Classification (NCBI taxonomy): domain Bacteria; kingdom Pseudomonadati; phylum Pseudomonadota; class Gammaproteobacteria; order Alteromonadales; family Pseudoalteromonadaceae; genus Pseudoalteromonas; species Pseudoalteromonas sp. MIP2626. Next base: position 106,627 of record NZ_JAATTW010000001.1, on the reverse strand, counting down.
ATGGCAACTGCAAGTAGGGTTATAAGCGCAAACCAGATAGAAAACAAAGTGCCAAAAATTAATGCAACAGTAAGAATTTCAAATAGAGTAGGCACAATGTTAAACATTAAAAATCGCATTAAAAAGCTCAAACCGCTGGTGCCACGCTCTATATCGCGACTTATGCCACCGGTTTGCCTATTTAAATGAAAAGCCAGTTCAAGCGAATGCAAATGCTTAAACACCTTTAGGCCTATGTCGCGCATGGCGTGTTCGGTAACTCGCGAAAAAACCGCATCGCGTATTTCACCTAAAAACACGCTGGCAAAGCGCAGTGCACCGTACATAATAAGCAGTAGGGTAGGAATAAAAAGCACTGGGTGAATAGATTTATCAACGCTATCAATAATTTCTTTTAGTGCCCACGGCATAAGTAAAGTAGCACCTTTAGCGCCTACCAGTGCCATAGCTGCAATAAAAACTCGCCCTTTAAATTGTGTTATATACGGCCAAAGTGTTTTTATACTTTGGCGCAGGTTCATTGCGTCGGGGCGTTTTACTGAGCTTTGTTTAGAGCGCATGAATGATCTCGGTTTTTATAATGGGTATAAATTGCTGTGGATTTAATTTTTCATCAAGCTAAATACTTAATTAGACTATTGTATTTTAAATAGCTGCCCTTATATACTAGTAATCCTTAATTAAAGTTTGAAAATTGATGTTTAAATTTCGTTTGTTTTTAACTGCATTTTTGCTTATTACTGCACTTTTTAGTGCATGTAGCGAAGCCGCGCCAGTTAAACATGGTTTAAACACTGCAAATTCTACTTTAATATCTGCTGCTTTTTCAGCAGCTCCTTTCTCACTAGATACTACTTCATTAGATGCTACTTCATTAGATGCTACTTCATTAGATGCTACTTCATTAGATGCTACTTCATTAGGTAATGTTTCATTAGGTATAAGTCACCCCTCCATATTAGTTAAAGTATTGCATGCTAAACAACAAACTAAGCCTAATAAAACAGCGTTTGATGCACTGCAACCTAGGCTAACTGCCAGTAATTCATCGTTGTTTTTATTTAGTGCGCAAACAGAGCCTGAATACGACGTTATTTATGAGTTTTTTATTCATACGCTTGCAAGGCAGTTTTATTTACAACCTAAAGCTATAAGCACGGCACTACCTTGGTATACGGTTGTTTCTAATAGTAAAAAGTCTCGTATTAGTGGCTGGAAAGAAGCTAACTTACTTTACAGCGCTACCAACACTCATCACGCTTAATTTCCTTATTTAATAATTAATAGGTTTTAACTTTTAAAGTTTTAGCTTGCAGATTAATTGTGCTTTTTTAAGCGCTTATCAGCTAGTTGCTGATAGTAAGGAATAACAATGTTGAGTTTTAAAAATAATAAAAAGCCGTTTATGGCTAAATTTAAATTAAGCACCTTTGCTATGTTGGTGGTATTACTGCTATTGGCAATAAGTGCGTTACCTAATTTATATCCAAACCAGTCATGGTTGTATGTTAGCGCAGCCCCACACACCGAAATACAAACACCCCCGAGCACCAATACCCTAGTTACATTTTTAAATGAGCAAGGCTTAAATGTGGCGCAAGCGCATGAGTCGCAAGCAACAATAAATGTGCTGCTTAACGAGCCTACAAAAAGTGCCCAGGCACAAGCGGCTATAAAAGCGCAATATGCAAATACTCAGGTTAAAATTGTGGAGCGTGCTACCAGCCCAAACTGGTTACAAAGCTTTGGACTTTCGCCAATAAAGCTTGGTCTAGATTTAAACGGTGGAGTGTTATTTGTACTTGATGTAGATTTAGATAAAGCCATTGATGAGCAATTAGTGAGTGTGTATCAGCAAGCTAAATCAATCATAATTAAGCAAAAGGCACATGGAGTAAAAGCGCTGCAAACTCAAACTGGGTTTGAAATAAATGCTCTACCTAATGCAGCTGATAAATTACCCTCTGTTATTAAAGAGCTGCAAAGCCGCTTTGCTAACTTAGCAGTAGTAACAAACAATAATGGCACAGTTAAAACGGCGCAATTTAGTTACTCAGAGCAAGGGCGTAGCGCGTTTAACAAAGAAGTAATGAGCCAAACTCTCACAACTCTACGTTCGCGAATTGAAGAGCTGGGCATAACCGAAGCGGTAACGCAGCGCCAAGGTAAGCAGCGCATTCGTATTGAATTACCCGGAGTGCAAGATCCTACCGAGGCAAAACGCATTATTGGCGCAACGGCATCCCTGGGGTTTTATCAATTAAAAGCTGTGGGTGGGCAAACCTTTAATTTACAGACGGGCGGTACTATAAAACTCGACCCTGTGCCAATTTTTACCGGTGAGCACATTAATAACGCTCATGCTGGGCGCGACGATTGGAGCAAACCGCTAGTGCAGTTAAGCCTTGATAGCCAAGGCGGCGATGCTATGTCGGCATTTTCTAAAGCTAATATAGGTAAACCTATGGCGACGGTTTACTCAGAGTATTCGCAAAATGCTAAAGGAGAGGTAGTTAAAAAGAGTGAGGTTATTAATGTAGCCAATATTGCTCAGCACTTAAGTTCGCGTTTTAGCATAACCAATATGCAAAGCCCACAAGCCGCGGCCGACTTAGCGCTATTGTTACGTGCAGGCTCGTTAAGTGCGCCGGTTACTATAGTGCACGAACAAACCATAGGGCCAAGCTTAGGCAGCGAAAATATAAGTAACGGCTTAGCCGCCCTAATGTTAGGTATGGGTATTACTTTGGCATTTATGTCTATGTGGTACAGACGTTTAGGGTTAATTGCCAACGTAGCACTTATTTTAAATTTAACCTCATTAGTGGGTTTAATGTCGTTATTGCCTGGGGTAGTGCTTACGCTTCCCGGTATTGCCGGATTGGTGCTAACCATAGGTATGGCAGTAGATACCAACGTCATTATATTCGAACGTATAAAAGAAGAGCGCCGTAAAGGCCGCGCGCCTTATCAAGCTATTGAGCAAGGGTATAAGCAAGCATTTAGCACTATTTTTGATGCCAATATTACCACTATGATCACTGCACTTATTTTATACGGTATAGGTTATGGGCCAGTGAAAGGCTTTGCAATTACTTTGGCGCTGGGTTTAGTAACCAGTATGTTTACAGGCGTGTATGTATCGAAAGTGTTGAGCCAAAGTTTGTATTTAAAATTGGGTAAAAAAAGCGGAGTAAGTACAGATGCTTAATTATTTTTTAAAAGGCGAAACCGGCACACGCATGCGTTTTATGGGCTTGGTTTTAAGTACAGTATTAGTATTGCTATCGGTAGTAACCTTAGCGCAAAAAGGGCTTAACTTTGGCCTAGATTTTACCGGTGGTTACTTAACAGAATTTACGACTAACCAAAGTATTGAGCTAAAGCAGCTTAAAACTTTTATAGCTAAAAACCACAACGGTGAGTTTGAGCTAACAGCGCAAGGGAATAACCACTTTCAATTAAGAGAAGCGCCAGCTATTAATCAATCTGCGAGTAATAGCAGCAACGATTGGCAAAGTGCGGTAACACAAAGCACCGACATAAATGCCACGGTATTGTCATCGGCCTATATTGGCTCGCAGGTGGGCGATGAGCTATTTGAACAAGGCTGTTTGGCACTTCTAGCAGCTATGGTTGCAGTAATGCTGTATTTAGCGATAAGGTTTGAATGGCGTTTAGCCCTTGGCTCGGTAGTTGCTTTAACACACGACTTAATATTGGTGCTGGGTTTGTTTTCGCTATTACAGCTTGAATTTAACTTAACCGTATTAGCCAGTTTATTGGCAATTATAGGCTACTCACTTAATGACTCTATAATTGTTGGTGACAGGGTGCGTGAGCTATTAAGAGTTAAATTAAATGCCAGTATTAGCGTATCCAGCATTATAAATAGTGCGATTAAAAGCACCCTAACGCGTACCTTAATTACCTCAGGCACCACTTTAGCCACAGTAGCAAGTGTGTGGCTATTAGCTGGAACACCGCTGCAAGGCTTTGCTATTGCGTTATTTAGTGGCATTGTTGTGGGTACGTTTTCATCTGTTTGCATTGCCGCCACCTTGCCCGAGCTAATGGGGTTAAGTGCTAAAAACTACGAAGTGGAAATAGACAGCCAAAGCCAAGCGCTCATGGATATGCCATAAAGGCTCAAAGCATACAAATAAACAAAGCTTAGGGGCCAAACTATTGTGTTTAGCCCCCGTAGCAATGTTAAACTGCTCGCAATATTTTTACTGTATGTGTGTAAACCTCATGAACAAAGCCCACGTTATTGAACACCTTAAGTTTGCCCTAGAGGCGCAGCTTACCACCGCAAAAGTGGCCGCTAAAACAGCGCACGACACCGCCACGCACGAAGAAAACATAGCAGAAAACAAATACGATACCCTAGGGTTAGAGGCCGCCTATTTAGCCCAAGGCCAAGCGCAGCGCGTAAACGATTGCTATAAAAGCATGGAGTTATTTAAGCCCATATTTAATCAGCCAGCCAGCAGTAAAATAGCCATTGGCTCGCTAGTGTGCTTAGAGGGTACAAATGAGCAGCAAAAATGGTTTTATTTAGGCCCAAGCGCAGGTGGGTTAACCGTAGAGGTTAAAGGTTTAACGATTGCCGTTGTAACCCCCGGCGCACCACTAGGTAAGCTGTTATTAAATAAACAAATTGATGATGGCATTAGTTTAACCATTGCCGATGTAAAGCACGATTATGACATTGTAGAAATTTTATAAAATATTGGTTGTAAGCAAAGCCCATTTTTAAGCACCACAAAACGTATTTATTCCCCCTCATTTTATTGTCGGATGGCATGGCTTCGCCATTTATCCGACCTACGTCAATGTTGTATATATCCTAAATTTACGCTTTATTTATTTGATGCGCTTTAAATAATATAGTGAGAATAAAATGCAATATCGTAGGAATTATGTAAAAGGAGGGTCATATTTTTTTACTGTTAATTTGCTCGATCGTAATAAGTCGTTATTAGTTGAACATATTGATTTATTACGCGAGGCTATTCGCTTTGTTAAATTACGAAGGCCATTTTACATTGACGCATGGGTTGTGCTACCCGATCACCTTCATGCGGTTTTAACCTTGCCAGATAACGATAGTGATTACTCTGGGCGTTGGCGTGAAATTAAAAAGCGATTTTCAAAATCACTCCCAAAAACAGAATTTTTAACTCAAACAAGAAAACGTAAAAATGAGCGGGGAGTTTGGCAACGCCGCTTTTGGGAGCATACAATTAGGGATGATAATGATTATTGGCATCATGTTAACTACGTGCATTTTAACCCTATGAAACATGGCTTAGTTAGTAGGGTTGCTGATTGGCCTTATTCAAGTTTTCACAGAGCAGTTAAGCAAGGTGTTTACACGAATAATTGGTGTGGTGAAAAACCATAAATTATGTGTCGGATGGCGTGGCTTCGCCATCTATCCGACCTACAGCAATGTTTTATTGTGTAATTTCATACATATGGAATATTTAAACGTAGGTCGGATAAGCGAAGCGCCATCCGACAATCAAGCCGCATCACAATAATATTTTATCACCCGAAAGAGCCAAGGCAAGGTTATAAACACTTACCGTTCCCATAAATTATGTGTCGGATGGCGTGGCTTCGCCATTTATCCGACCTACAGCAATGTTTTATTGTGTAATTTCTTACATATGGAATATTTAAACGTAGGTCGGATAAGCGAAGCGCCATCCGACAATCAAGCCGCATCACAATAATATATTATCACCCGAAAGAGCCAAGCCAAGGTTATAAACACTTACCGTTCCCATAAATTATGTGTCGGATGGCATGGCTTCGCCATTTATCGACCTACATCAATGTTTTATTGTGTAATTTCTTACATATGGAATATTTAAACGTAGGTCGGATAAGCGAAGCGCCATCCGACAATAAAGCAGCATCACAATAATATCCCGCCATCAGGCAGAGCCAAGCCAAGGTTATAAACACTTACCGTTCCCATAAATTATGTGTCGGATGGCGTGGCTTCGCCATTTATTCGACCTACATCAATAATTTTCATCTTCACGCTAAAAATATCTCGTTTGTTAGTTTATCAAAAAGGCCTTATAAAGCAGATGTGGTTTAGGATTACCTAAACTAAAGCACCCATCTTATTAAGTGACACGCGCAATGCACCACTTAGTACGATGGGTGTTTCTATTTTTAATGCTTAATTATAAAAAATTAAGCATGCTTTTATAATTAGACTTAACTAGGAAAAGTCGTGTTTAAAACCTTAATTGTGGTTGATAACAACGAGCAAACTCTTGCTCAATCATTCGAAAATGTTATTACGTTTAATACTTACCTACGTGACTATCCAAAACGTGATGAACCTAAAACTCGCATTATTAACTTATGTGATTCAAGCCAATACTTGAGCAAAGGTTACTATTGCTCGCTACTCGCTGAAGCGCGTAAGCACCAAGTATTACCAAGTGTAAAAACAATAAATGCGTTACGTAGCGGCCAAGCACCTATGCACAATGTTGGCCAAATAGATGGCGCTCTATACTTTGGTAATGCTACTAACGATGAGCAAACAAAAGCGGCTAAATCGGTATTTAAACAATACCCGGCGCCTATTTTATTTGTTGATAACCAAGGCTTATTACAACAAGGGTCGTTATCGTCATTAGATGAGCAACAGTACAGCGATTTTGTAGCTAAGTTGAATAACTTTACCCAAACGCAATGGCGTATTACTGCGGAGCGACGTCGTTTTCGCTGGGATATGGCAATACTTGTTGATCACAATGAAAAGGTGCCACCAAGCGATAAAGACGCAATAGCAAAGTTTATTAAAGCAGCGGCTAAACATGGTATTAATGCCCAAGCATTAAGCTTTGACGAAATAGACAATATAGCCCAGTTTGATGCGTTATTTATTCGTCAAACTACAGCAATTGACCACCCAACATATCGCCTTGCTAGCAAGGCACAAAGCTTAGGTTTAGTGGTTATTGACGATGCGGAGTCTATTTTACGTTGTTGTAATAAAGTGTATTTACACGATGCGTTTAACTATCAAAAAGTACCTAGTTTAAAAACAGTGGTTGTGGCTGATCAGTCAAGCGACACCCTTGAGCAGTTAGAAGCGGCGTTTACCTACCCGTTAGTATTGAAAATGCCAGAAGGCTCGTTTTCAAAAGGGGTATATAAAGTAACAAACCGTGCTGAGCTGGAAGCTAAGTTAACTGAGCTATTTGAATTTAGTGCTTTAGTGCTTGCACAAGAATACATGTACACCGAATACGATTGGCGAGTAGGTGTGCTAAATGGCCGTGCAATTTACGCGTGTCGTTACTTAATGGCGCGTAACCATTGGCAAATTTATAACCACGATGCTAAACGTTTTTTCTCTGGTGGCTTTGAAACATTGCCAACCTTTGAGTTACCAAAAGCGGTATTAGATGCAGCATTAAAAGCGTGTAAAACAGTGGGTAAGGGTTTATATGGCGTTGATGTAAAAGAACATCAAGGGCGTGCTTATGTACTTGAAGTAAACGATAACCCAAGTATTGATCATAAAGTAGAAGACGGCTATTTAGGCGATGAGCTTTATATGATCATTATGGATGAGTTTAAACAACGCCTTGAAGCGAGGGGTCGTGGTTAATGGCAAAAGCCATGGTTGAGAGTGTGGTTAATGAACAGACTGAGCAAGTGGTTATTCGCCAAGCGCTTATCAGTGATTTAACCGCGCTTACAGCACTTGAAAATGCTTGCTTTAGTAACGACAAGCTTAGCCCGCGCAGTTTAAAGCGCTGGCTAAGTGCTAAGCACGGTATTTTATTAGTTGCCGAGCAAAATAATGCGTTATGCGGTTATGGGCTAATTTGGTGCCATAAAGGCACTCGTCTAGCGCGTCTTTATTCGCTTGCGGTATTACCTACCATGCAAGGCAAAGGCATTGCAAAAATGCTACTTATTGCACTTGAAAAAGCCACCGCAGAGCGTGGGCGAATTTATCTGCGTTTAGAAGTGGCTGTAAATAACGACAGCGCAATTGGTTTGTATAAAAGCTTAGGTTATCGGGTGTTTGGTCAATATAGCGATTATTACGACGATCACAGCGATGCGCTACGCATGCAAAAAAACATTCGTAAAACCAGTGAGCTTAAGTTAGCACGGTTAACTCCGTGGTATCAGCAAACTACTGAGTTTACCTGTGGTCCTGCGGCGTTGTTAATGGCTATGGGGAGCTTAGATGCTAGCACTGAACTGACTCAATCGCATGAGTTGTCGTTATGGCGAGAAGGCACTACTATTTTTATGACCTCTGGGCATGGCGGCTGCCATCCGTTTGGTTTAGCACTGGCGGCACATAAACGTGGTTTTAACAGCGAGGTAATTGTTAATACCCTAGAGCCGTTGTTTTTAGATGGCGTGCGCAGTGAAAATAAAAAAGTAGTATTAGCAACGGTGCATCAGCAGTTTGTAGATGGCATAACCGCTGCTAAAATACCGCTTAGTAATAAAGATGTTGAGCTTGAAGACATTGAGCGTTGGCTGAAGCAAAATTTTAGCGTGCTGCTATTAATAAGCACTTATCGGTTTGATGGTAAAAAATCACCGCATTGGGTGTGTGTTACGCATTTAGATGAGCACTGTGTGTATGTTCATGATCCGTTTTGTGAGCCAGGAAGTGATAGTCAATTGGCTATAGATTGCCAATATGTGCCCATTGCCCGCAGCGACTTTAGTAAAATGTCGGCGTTTGGTAGCCAACGCTTAAGAACAGCTGTGGCTATTGCTAAATCAAAAGATTGTTAAAATAAAATTAAACTATTCATATATGAATAACGAGGAAATTACGTGTTTTTACCTGATTTATTTGATGTAGCTCCTTACTCATGGGCTGCAATTGGTACGGCGGCATTTTGTGGCGCTATTATTGGTATTGAGCGCCAATTACGTGGCAAACCTGTGGGTATTCGTACTTCTGCGTTAATTACTTTAGGTACCTATTTATTTTTATCGACTGCGTTTAATTTACAAGGCGATGTAATTGACCACTCTCGCGTAGTGGGGCAAATAATTACTGGTATTGGCTTTTTGGGCGCAGGCGTAATGCTAGCTAAAGACGGCGCTGTGGTAGGAGTAACGTCGGCAGCAACCATTTGGGTGTTAGCGTCTATTGGTGTAATGATAGCCACCGAAAACTTGGGCGCAGCTATTAAGCTTTCTGTGCTGGTGGTCGGTATTTTATACGGTGTTGATGTGCTTGAAGCTAAGTTTAAAAGTTTAAGTAAAGGCGTGCACACTAAAGTTAAAATTTATTCTAAGCGCTATTATCGCAAAAGCGAAAATAAAACAGAGCGCCACTTATAAAGTGGCGTCTTTATAATTAAATTTATAACTAACTTAATACTAATTTTTGATGCACTAAAGCATCGCAAAGTGCTTGTGGGCGGCCTAAATAATAGCCCTGAACCTTATCGACATTTAGTTTGCGTAGGGTGTTTATTTCTTCTAGTGTTTCTATGCCTTCGGCAATAATATTACAGCCAATGTCTTTAGCAAATCCGCATAACGCTTTAGCTAATAAGTATTTACGACGATCGCTATTAATGTTTCGGGTAAGGCTAATATCAAGTTTAATAATATCTGCTTGTAGCTCCAAAATATGCTGAAAAGAAGAATACCCCGCACCAACATCGTCTATAGCTAGGCGTATGCCTTTTTTACGCAGTGGCGCGAGTGCCGTTAACATTTCATTGTAGTTGGCAATAGGAGAGTGTTCGGTTACCTCCAATACTATATTACTGCAATCAGAAATAGCAGCTAATGCATTGGCAACGGCACCACTTAGTATATGCTCTGGAGAGGTGTTAATTGACACATACACCTCTTTATTAAAATGACTCATATTGCCTAAAACATTGTTTATTGCCAACATTTCTAGGGCTTCACCTAAACCAAACTGTGCTGCTTCATCAAACCAAATGTTAGGTGTTCTATAGGGCTCAACAAAAAAGCGAGACAAGGATTCGTAACCCGAAACTTTATTTGTGTTTAAGCTATATATAGGCTGGTAGTAAATTTCAATATTGTTTGTGTTTATAATATTAAGTACGTTAGATTTAATAATTTGTTTTGCTTCATTGTCTTGTATTTGCGTATCAATAAGCTGCGAAGCCAGATCTGAAATTAAATTTAAAAACGCCAGATCACGCTTGTTTAATGTGTCGTCTTTTTGCTCGTTATAGCAGCAAAATGTGCCATAAATATCGCCGTTAGATAAGGTAATTGGCACCCCAATATAAGCGCCAATATTAAGCTTTTTAGTAACCGGCATATCGCGGGTTATACTATTTTTACTGGTGTCAGGTATTATATTATCTAGTTCATTATTGGCTAATTTATTACAGTAGGTTTCGTTTATGGGATCAAAATTACCTACTTTTACAATCTCGTTAGGGCGTTTGGTATCTACTAATTTAAATATACGTTTAGAGTCTTTAAACTCAGAAATAAAAGCAACGTCCATATCAAGGTGTTTACGAATAAGTGCTAGCAAGCGAGTTAGTCTAATATTGAGATCAGTCTCTGCTTCAATATCTAATAGTAAATTTTCGCTAAAATTTACATGCATATTTCCAACTTCCTTGTGTTTTAGTTAATGGTTTATATTATTACAGTAGCCTGACTTGTTTTTAAAGTATTAGCCAAACAATTTTTTTCTCACTACTTTACGATACTCACTGGGTGTTTGGTTCAGTATTTTTCTAAATATTCGCGTTAAATGACCTTGATCGTTATAGCCAACTTCTAACGCTACTTCCTGAATTGATAAATTTGACGAAGCGAGCAACTCTTTAGCACCTTCTACTCGTAACTGTTGCCAATACTCAATAGGGCTTTGGTTGGTAGCTGCTTTAAAGCGCCGCGTAAAAGAGCGATAGCTTAAATTAAACTGTGCGGCTACATCCTGTAAATTAAGCTCTGTTGCTAAGTTGGTTTTTAACCAAAATTGAATTTGGGCAATTAATTCATCGGGATGGCGATCAACCGCACCTTCAAGATAGCGCTGATCTTCGTAGGGTTTGCGTATTTCGTGGGAAAAATTGCGCTCAACATGCTGCGCTGCAGCTTTGCCATAATACTGGCTAATAATATGCACTATTACATCGGCTAGGGCGTTTAGGCTGGCTACGGTATAGAGTCGCTCTGATTGAGTAATAAAAAAGTCAGGCTTTAACAGTACCTTGGGGTAGTCGTGACTAAATTGTTTAGCGTAATGCCAATGGGTGGTTGCTGGGTGCCCGTCAAGTAACCCGGCCTCTGCTAGTAAACAGTTGCCAGTGCCTACACCTATAATATGGCTGCCATTTGTAAAACTTTGCCCCAGCCAAGTAACTATATTTTGATTAGTGCGTACAACTGGGCGCGGGTTTCGCCAAATACCGGGCACTATTACTAAATCGCAATAGGGGGTATTGCTGGTGGCGCAATCGGGAAGGATTGCCAAGCCGGTACGATTACTTATTGGTTCATGGTTTTTAGCAACTAAATAAATAGCGAGTGGCCTAAAGTTTTGTTTATTAATATGGCCTTTTGCAAAAGCTTCGCCCGCTCTCAACATTTCTATAGGGAGGGTTAAACTCGTTATTAATAAGTGTTGGTAAACAGCAATAGCTATATTTAATGGGGGGTTACTCTGTTTATCAGTCATATAGATGCTCCGACCAGTTAGGGTTGGCCTTTTATTCTTAATATTTGGCTATTAAAGCACAAAGCGTGGTGCGTAATCCATTTAAACTGGTGTCATATTCTTATAACACGTTTTTTAAAGGTAAATTATGACCGCATTACCCGTAATTGTAGGCATGGGAGGCATTAATGCCGCTGGCCGTACTTCTTTTCACCAAGGTTACCGCCGTATTGTGTTAGACAGTTTAAGTGCACAAGATCGTCAAGAAACGTTTTTAGGCCTCGCCACCTTGATGAATTTAGTTAGTGTTGTTGATAATCAACTACAAGACACTCAAGGTAACAATGTTGAGCAAAGCGACATAGAAGCACGTTTTGGTGAACAAATAATTGCCGGTACGCTTATTCGTAAAATCGAAAACGAACATTTTGATCCAGACGCTACCCCATGGCAGCAAAAAATGACGCTAAGCAACTCGGATGAGAATGCGATTGTGTTTGAAACCCGTGCTCGCGATTTACCACAACCGGTACCTGCAAGTTGGCAGGTAGAGCAACTCGAAGGTAAAAAAGTTAAAGTTACTATTGCCGCAGATATAGATGTTAAACACGCTTCAACTCGCGACAACCCGATTAAATCGGCAGGGCAGTTTCCTACAGGGTTTGATCCATCTGTAATGTATAACAGCCGCTATCAGCCACGTGGTTTGCAAGCAACTATTTTTGCTGCTACCGATGCAATAAAATCAACCGGGCTTGATTGGCAACATATAATGAATAGCGTAGAGCCAGACAAAATTGGTACTTATTCGGCGTCTGTTATTGGCCAAATGGATGACACAGGTTTAGGTGGCTTAGTTAAAGCTCGCCAGCAAGGCGACCGCGTAAGCACTAAGCAATTAGCGCTGGGTTTTAATACTATGTCGACCGACTTTATTAATGCGTATGTAACGGGCAACGTAGGTACTACGTTTTCAACTTCGGGCGCATGTGCTACGTTTTTATATAACTTACGCGCAGCGGTTAACGATATACAAGCAGGGCGCACCCGCGTTGCTGTGGTAGCCAGTGTTGAATGTGCTATTACGCCAGAGGTTATAGAAGGCTTTGGTAACATGAGCGCACTGGCAAACGTTGAAGGTTTGCGCCGTTTAGATAACTTAAGTAATACAGATGAGCCCGACTATCGTAAAAGTAGCCGCCCGTTTGGCGAAAACTGTGGCTTTACGCTAGGTGAAGGCGCGCAAGTGGCTATTTTAATGGATGATGCTCTAGCACTAGAGTTAGGCGCTGACATTATGGGGTGTGTGCCAGATGTATTTGTAAATGCCGACGGGATTAAAAAGTCGATTACTTCACCAGGGCCGGGTAACTACATTACTATGGCAAAATCGGCGGCACTGGCAAGTAGCTTATTAGGTAAAGAAGCCCTGCAACAGCGCAGCTTTATATTAGCCCATGGTTCAAGTACGCCGTTAAACCGTGTAACCGAGTCATTAATTTATCATAAAGTGGCACAAACCTTTGCTATTGATAACTGGAAAGTAACTGCGCCAAAAGCATATGTTGGCCATACTATTGCTCCTGCAAGTGGCGATCAGTTAGCTATAGCATTAGGTGTATTTAGCCACAATATTATGCCTGGTATTACGACTATAGATAAAATAGCCGACGATGTTTACGCTGATCATCTAGATATTAGAAACAGCCACTATGATTGCGGTGATATGGATATTGCATTTATTAACTCAAAAGGCTTTGGTGGTAACAATGCTACCGCTACAGTATTGTCTGCAAAAATAACACTGCAAATGCTTGCCAAGCGCCATGGCAAAAGCGTTATGAATGATTATGCTAATAAAAATGTGGCTGTAAAAGCAGCGCAACAAAGCTATCAATCACAAGCTGATTTAGGCCAATACCAACTAATTTATCGTTTTGGTGATGGCTTAATTGACGACAACGACATTGTTATAGATGAGCAAAGCATACACCTTCCTGGCTTTGAAAAAGCGATTGCTTTTAATACAAAAAATCCCTATCAAGACATGTTTTAAGCACACATTCTTGTTTGGTAAGGCGCTTTTCTAGCGCCTTTTTTGTTTTTATTAAGATATAAAATTAAGAGGTTACTTAAACTTTTTAATATAGCGTAATGTTATAAAGTTAATAATGGCCAGTAAAATAGCTATTTCGTAGCGACTGTAGGCCACAGCAATACCAATTAAACCCATATTCCAAATGCTCGCCGCGGTGGCAGTACCTGAGGTAGATTGGTTATTTTTTAAAATTGCGCCACCGCCAATAAAGCCGATACCGGTAATGATCCCCTGCAACATTTTTGATTGTGCTTCAGAGGAGTCAAGTACAGACAACGCAATTAACGCATAACCACATGATGCCACCGCTACTAACGGAAAGGTACGCAGCCCCGCACCATCTTGGCTGCGCTCTCTGTCGTAGGCCATTGGCAAAGCGAGTAAATAAGCTATGCCTAAGTGAATCAGATTATCAACGATTTCGTGCCACTGTAAATCAATTTCCATGATATTGCCTTTTTAGTTAATCTTAATAACTAGCTAGCAATCTGTAAGCCATTTATTTAATATTTTAAATTCAGTAATTTAGGTTTGCCTTTATTTTTATTCTGCCTGGCTTGGTAATAGTTACACTACTATTTTACTATTTTACTAAGAGTTAGTTTGATATCGCTTTTGAATATCCATATTCATTTACTTATATTAAAGGTAATTATGTACATCACTTGCCTTTTAAAAAAACAATAAATACAGCCACTAAACTTGAAAAAAAACGCGTTATTACTGCGCGTTAGCAACCTCTGATGATTCTGCCGTTTTGGTTATACGCCAATTAAGCGGCGCAAATAAAACATATACTTGGAGTTTATACGCCTGGTCGTTTGCGTTGGGAGTGTATGCTTGCGTATTATTAGTTCAAAATAACGAGCCTTTAAATCACAGCGTTGCGATTGTAGGTGCATTCCCTTTTTTGATTATATATTTACTGCAATTAATTGGTTTTGTTAAGGAGTTTATAAAAAAGGAAGTGCATGAGTAATGTGCTTTGTTTAACACCGTTAAAATTTAAAATTTAAAATTTGATTTTATTTTACAAGGTCAGCATGCTCTAAATAAGCTTATGGGTAGAGCCACAGCAAGCAGGGTAATAAAAGGCGAGTGAATACTGATGCAAGTAAGGACGTTTTTTAATAGTTTAAAATAATGTGTAGAGGGTTCTCTACACATTATTACTACAAACAATAATATTGTTATGCAGACAAATACTGATGATGAAATACCAAGTGCTGATCAATAAAGCTACTGATAAAAAAGTAACTATGATCGTACCCGGTTTGCATTTCTAGGGTCAGTGGGTAGTCTTTTTGTTTTGCAACAGCCACTAAATTTTGTGGTTTTAATTGCTCGTCTAAAAAGTTATCGGCATCGCCTTGGCTCACTAACATTGGCAAGTAGTTACTTTGCTCAGCTTTAGCCATTAATTTGCAGCTGTCGTATTGCGCCCATGTTGTTTTATCGGCTCCTAAATAACCCGTAAACGCTTTAACGCCCCATGGGCAATTAATAGGGTTTACTATAGGGCTAAACGCCGAGGCACTAACATAATCCTGTGGGTTTTTTAGGGCGATCATCAACGCACCGTGGCCGCCCATTGAATGACCACTAATTGCTTTTGTGCTAGTCACTGGAAAGTGCTGCTCTATAAGCGCGGGTAATTCATTCACTACGTAGTCGTACATATTAAAATGAGTGTTGTAAGGGGCTTGTGTCGCGTTAACATAAAACCCAGCGCCTTGAGCAAAATCGTAGCTGTCTTCGTTAGGAACATTATCCCCACGAGGGCTAGTGTCGGGTGCCACAATAGCAATACCTAGCTCAGCTGCTTTTTTGAATGCGCCTGCTTTTTGCATAAAGTTTTCGTCGGTGCAGGTTAAACCTGAAAGCCAATAAAGTACCGGTACTTTATTACTTTCACTAGCGCCGGGCGGCAAAAAAACGGCAAAACGCATAGTACAATGAGTGCTTACAGCGCTGTGCGTATATTGTTTATGCCAGCCACCGGATACTTTTACACTTGAGATATTTTCTAACATGATAATCCTCAAAAGCCGCTTATATCCACACCGTGAATACAAGCGATTGGTTTATTGCTTAGTAATGAATAACGGTACGAATGCTTTTGCCTTCGTGCATTAAATCAAATGCATCATTAATGTCTTCAAGGCCCATTGTGTGGGTAATAAAGTCATTTAGTGCAAACTCGCCAGCCATGTAACGTTCTACAATTTCAGGTAGTTGTGAGCGGCCTTTAACACCACCAAATGCGCTACCACGCCATACACGCCCAGTAACTAATTGGAATGGACGAGTAGCAATTTCTTGGCCAGCGCCTGCTACACCAATAATTACCGACTCACCCCAACCTTTATGACAACACTCAAGTGCTGAGCGCATAACATCAACATTACCAATACATTCAAACGAGTAGTCAACGCCGCCATCGGTCATTTCAACAATTACGTCTTGAATTGGCTTGTCGAAGTCTTTTGGATTAATTAAATCGGTTGCGCCAAGCTTGGTTGCTAACTCGTATTTAGAGTTGTTTATATCGATACCGATAATACGACTCGCACCGGCCATTTTTGCGCCAATAATAGCTGATAAACCTATGCCACCTAAACCGAAAATAGCTACAGTGTCGCCCGCTTTTACTTTAGCTGTGTTTGTTACTGCGCCCATACCTGTTGTTACGCCACAGCCTAGTAAGCATATTTCTTCTAAAGACGCTTCTTTGTTTACTTTAGCTAAAGAGATTTCTGGCAGTACTGTGTACTCAGAGAAAGTTGAGCAACCCATGTAGTGGTAAATTGGCTGACCGTCTTTATAAAAACGTGTTGTACCGTCTGGCATTAAGCCTTTACCTTGGGTTTCGCGCACAGCAGAACACAGGTTAGTTTTGCCCGAGGTACACATTTTACATTCACCACATTCTGCGGTGTATAAAGGAATAACATGATCGCCAATTTCTACGCTGGTTACGCCTTCTCCGATTGCATATACAACACCAGCGCCTTCGTGGCCTAAAATTGCAGGGAATATACCTTCAGGATCTTCACCCGATAATGTAAATGCATCGGTATGACATACACCAGTAGCGGTAATTTTTACCATTACTTCGCCTTTTTTAGGCATCATCACATCAACTTCTTCAACACTAAGTGGTTGATTAGGACCCCAAGCAATAGCTGCTTTTGATTTAATAAATTCTGACATGTGCTTATCCTTTGTAGTGGGTAGATAATAATTGTAGCCCCAATTTTCTTGGGTGATGTAGCTATTGTATTTGTTTCTCAAATAATGATAATCTCAATTTTATTAAAACACTTTTTCAGAACTGTAACAATGGCACGATGGGATGGAATAGACGAATTTATTGCGGTAGGTGAAGAAGGTAGTTTTACCGCTGCAGGCAAAGCAATTGGGCTGTCGGTTGCGCATATTAGCCGCCATGTTAGTGCGCTTGAACAACGCTTAAATACACAGTTGCTAACGCGCACAACGCGTAAAGTGGTTTTGACCAAAGAAGGTGAGGTGTTTTTACACCAAATAAAGCATTTACAACATGCAATGGATGATGCCACGCAAAGTTTAGCGCAACAGCAAAGTACGCCAAAAGGTAAAATTAATCTAACAGCCCCGGTAATGTATGGCGAGAGCTTTATTATGCCAATAGTGCATAATTTTATGCACGACCACCCCGATGTAGAAGTCGTTGCTACGCTCAGTAATGAGCAAGAAAACTTATTAGAAGGTGGTTTTGATCTGGCTATTAGACTGGGGCATTTAAAAGACTCGAGCTTAAAAGCACGGCGCTTAAGTGCACGGCGTTTTATTATGTGTTGTGCCCCTGATTATTTAACCCGATTTGGCGAGCCACACACATTAGGTGAGCTAATAAATCATCAATGTTTAGTGGGGAATAGTCGTTATTGGCGGGTAAACGAAGGAGGGCGCGAAAAGCATATTAAAATAGCTGGGCGACTGCAATGTAATAGTGGCTGGGCGTTGGTAGATGGCGCTAAAAAAGGTTTAGGGATTATTCAGCTCCCTAATTACTACATTGAAAACGAGTTAAAAACAGGGCAGTTAGTGCCTATTTTAACATCCTATCAGCCGCTGCAAGAAGGGGTATGGGGTGTGTATCCGCCTCGACAGTTTGTGGCAACTAATGTAAGGGTGCTACTTGATTATTTAGTCGCAGGACTAAAAGCTTAATAGCGGGTTAATCATTTAATTTTTATTCTAGCCAAGTATCAGATTTTTAAATATTTATTACATTTAGTGGCATACCCAAGTACGGATTATTCGTGTTATTATAAGTTACTATTTTTAGGATAAGTGTTTAAAAACAATATGTTTCAACCGGTTAGTTTGTTTATTGGGCTTAGATATAGTCGCTCCTCAAAAGGGAATGCGTTTATTTCATTTATCTCGTTTTTTTCTATTGCCGGTATTGCGATTGGCTTAATGGCATTATTTACTGTCAGTTCAGTAATGAATGGCTTTGAAAGCAGCTTAAAAACCAATATGCTTGGGCTTATTCCGCATGTTGAAGTGCAAGCTAATAAGCGTACTGCAGCGCAAATGAGTAGTTTAAAAGCAGATCTTGAACAATCTCCTTATGTAAGTACTGTAAGCCTTTATCAGCATGGTGAAGCTATATTACAAACCAATAAAGATTTACACGGTGTGTTGCTGCAAGGCTTATATGGCGATGACGGCTCGCTCTATAAAATTACCGATAAAATAGTACAAGGAAATTGGCAAACAGTACTTAATAAAAACTATAGCATTGCCATTAGTCGCTACCTGAGCCGTAAATTAGGTGTTGGTTTGGGAGATAAGCTGCGGGTTATTATGCCAAATGCTTCTACCTATACACCGCTTGGGCGTATGCCTAGCCAACGCTTGTTTAAAATAGCAGCCATTTACGAAACCGGCTCTGAAATTGACATGGGGCTGGCTTTTACCAGTGGTGCGTCGTTGCAACGCGTATTAAAGTTGGATCAAAACACTGCACCTAATTTAAGTATTTCTTTGTATGAACCCTTTGCATTGGATGAATTTATACAGGCCAGCAAACTAATATTAAAAGATCATACCTATACAGATTGGCGTAGCAGCCAAGGCACATTATTTGCTGCTGTAGCAATGGAAAAACGGATTATGTCGATGTTATTAGGGCTTATTGTACTGGTTGCGGTATTTAATATTGTCTCTGCGCTAACGATGATGGTAAGTGAAAAACAAGGCGAAGTCGCTATTTTACAAACCTTGGGTTTAACACCATCTCAAGTACAAAAAGTGTTTATGGTGCAAGGACTTTATAATGGCGTGATAGGCACCGCAGTAGGGGCATTTTTAGGTGTATTACTTAGTTTATATATTAATGAGTTATTAGCATTAGTAGGGTTAAATTTGATGGCAGGTATAGAGTTGCCGGTAAAATTTGATGTGCCAAGCCTAATTGTTATCGCTTGTTCGAGTATTGCTATGAGCTTTTTAGCCACTGTTTACCCTGCGCGCAAAGCCGCAAAAGTAAAACCAGCCGAGGTATTGCGTTATGAATGATTTAGTTATTAGTTGTGAAAATTTAAATAAAGTTTATCAAGATGGTAGTAACCAAGTTGCAGTATTAAAAGGGGTTGATTTAGCCCTGCAACAAGGTGAAATGCTGGCTATTGTGGGCAGCTCTGGTTCGGGTAAAAGTACCTTATTGCATATACTCGGTACGCTCGATACTGCAACATCTGGCAGTGCTAAAATTAAAAATCAAGAAGTGGCTAAGCTCTCCCGTACAGAGCAAGCGGCATTTAGAAATAAAAACTTAGGCTTTATTTATCAATTTCATCATTTACTGATGGAATTTAGCGCGGTAGAAAATGTAGCTATGCCGCTTTTAATTAAAGGACTAAGTGCTAAAGCTGCGAAAGTAGCTGCATTAGAAATGCTTGAAAAAGTGGGCCTAGCACATCGTAGCTCTCATAAGCCGTCGGCACTGTCTGGTGGTGAGCGCCAACGAGTGGCAATTGCGCGCGCGCTCGTTACTAAACCGGCATTAGTGCTTGCCGATGAGCCAACCGGTAATTTAGATAAACAAAACGCGATTAAAATATACGACTTAATAAATGAGCTTAATAAAAGTTTAAATACCAGCTTTGTGGTGGTAACACACGACTTAGAGCTGGCCGACAAACTCGGTAAAATAGCCTATTTAGATGATGGAAAACTTACTATTAAAGAGTCGCAACATGTTGCTTAGTGCGTTTATAAGTAAACGCTTTAGAGCGTATTCTGGTCATAAAGATGAAAAAAATGGCTTTGTAAGCTTTATAGCTAAAGCATCTACTGTGGGTATTTTATTGGGCGTTGCGGTTTTAATAGTTGCGCTGTCGGTAATTAATGGCTTTGAGCAGCAATTAGTGCATCGCTTATTAAGCGTAGTGCCGCAGGTTGAATATGTAGCGCCTAATAGGCCAATTGCTAATTGGCCACAAAAAGTTGAGCAGCTTCAGCAGCAAGATCATGTAACCGGCGCCGCGCCATTTATTGCAGTTAACGGCATGGCGCAATTTAAAAGCCAATTAAAAGCAGTAGAAATACGCGGGGTTGAGCCTTCATTAGAGGGGAGCGTGTCGGCTATTAATCAATTTACCAAAGGCAAATTGGTGAGCCAGCTTGGCATTGATGAAGTTATTTTAGGCAAGCAAATAGTTAACCAGCTCAATGCCAGCGTGGGCGATAGTATTACCTTACTTATTCCTCAAATAGCTCAGCAAGGGCAGTCATTATTAGCCCCTAAGCGAGTAACGCTGTTACTTGCAGGTATTGTTGAAATGGGGGGGCCAATAGACAGCACAGCTGCATTTATCCACCTTAATAAAGCGCAGCAAACATTAGGTTACGATGAAAGCCAAGTAACCGGGCTTCGCCTAAGCGTTGATGACGTATTTACCGCGCATCAAATTGCGCTACGGGTAGGGCAAACCATAGACGACTATGTATACATTTCTAGTTGGTTTAGAACGCAAGGCAGCTTATACCAAGATATACAAATGGTGCGTACCATAGTTTATATTGTGGTGTTTTTAATTATAGCTGTGGCAAGTTTTAATATTGTGTCCTCATTGGTAATGGAAGTACGCGAAAAACAAGGCAATATTGCTATTTTAAAAACGATGGGCGCAAAAGACAGTACCATTTTAGCTACCTTTGTAATGCAGGGGTTAACGCAAGCTTTTGTAGGTGTGGTATTAGGCAGCTTAATTGGTGTGGTACTGGCAATAAATATTAGCGAATTATTTACTTGGCTCAGCCAACTCTTTGGCGCAAATCCACTTCAAGGAGTTTATTTTATAGAGTTTTTACCCAGTAAGTTAGTGTGGCAAGATATTGTGGTAACAGTTGTTGTTACTTTTATTTTAGCGGCGTTAGCTACTATTTATCCGGCGTGGCAAGCAACAAGAGTTGACCCTGCAAAAGTGCTGGGTAATTAGCGGCATTGGTAGCGTGTGCGCTGCTAAATAAAAACTAATAGGGCAGTATTGGCAAGTCTGTTAAACTAGGGCGCTTATTTACAAGCTAACAATAACTAACCATTGGGTTAGCATTTACTACTCTGGGATTTACTTTGACAAATAACGATATTTTACGCCGCATTCGCTACACTTTTAATTTAACCGACACCGCTATGGTAAATGTTTTTGCTGCAGCTGAGCATACGGTTACTACAGAGCAAGTAATTGCTTGGTTAACTAAAGAAGGCGAAGAGGCTTACACTGAAATAAGTGATACAGAGTTTGCAACTTTTTTAAATGGTTTTATTAATACGCAACGTGGTAAGCGCGAAGGCGATCAACCTGCTCCTGAGAGCAAGTTAAATAACAATATTATTTTTATGAAGCTGCGTATTGCTTTAAATATGAAAGCGGAAGATGTGATTGCGACGCTGGCACTCGTTGACTTTAATTTGAGTAAGCATGAGCTAAGCGCGTTTTCTCGTAAAGTAGATAACAAGCACTACCGCGTATGTAACAACCAGGTACTTCGTTTATTTTTAACGGGTGTACAACAGCAGGTTCGTCCACAAAGCACTGCTGAGTAAGCAAGGTAAAGCCATTACTCTTTCAAAACGCTAAAACAGCCCTTGTTTTAGCGTTTTGTTGTTTTTAAGTTAAATATATTTCAACTTGTTACACGCCCACTTTAAAATTGTTCAATACCGCTTAATAAACTAGCAATTGAATGAGATCATTTAAATATCAAGTAATTACCTCCTTTGTTAGCTGTTTGTTTAGTTTTAGCAACTGCGCACTGTATTTTTATATTGTTAAAGTGAATAAAAATTTGGCTAGTCGCTGTTTTATTTTTACACAACAGTAAAATAATTCAACTTGAATGACGTGCAACACCACTCTTTCTAATGGTAAGGTGTATGAAAATTATGATTTTAAAATAGATTTATATTCAAAAAACAAACTCAATCATACTTACCCGAATTCTCAAATTTTAAAAATAGCTTACACGGAAGAATAATTATGAATTATATACATAGTACGATAGCTCAATTAAAGCAAACTAGCCCCGCGCAAAGTGAGTTTTATCAAGCTGTTGAAGAAGTACTAGAATCTTTAGAACCTCTTTTTGCAAAAACTACAAATTATCAAAAAGAAGCCATTATAGAAAGAATGGTAGAGCCAGAGCGTCAACTAATGTTTCGTGTACCTTGGGTTGACGACGAAGGTAATATTCAAGTAAATAAAGGCTATCGCATTGAATTTAGCTCTACCTTGGGCCCATATAAGGGGGGCTTACGTTTTCACCCGAGTGTTAATGCCAGTATTATTAAGTTTTTGGGTTTTGAGCAAGTGTTTAAAAACTCATTAACCGGCCTACCTATTGGTGGTGGTAAAGGCGGTGCTAACTTTGATCCAAAAGGGCGCTCAGACGGTGAAATAATGCGTTTTTGCCAATCATTTATGAACGAGTTATACCGCCACATTGGCCCAACTACCGACGTACCTGCAGGGGATATTGGTGTTGGCGCACGCGAAATTGGTTATTTGTTTGGCCAGTACAAGCGTTTAACAGGGCGTTACGATGGTGTGTTAACCGGTAAAAGCCTAATGTGGGGTGGCTCGTTAGTTCGTAAAGAAGCAACTGGCTACGGCGCAGTGTATTTTGCAAACTACATGCTACAAAACCGCGATGATAGCCTAGCTGGAAAACGTTGTTTAATTTCGGGCTCGGGTAATGTTGCTATTTATGCGATGGAAAAGCTGTATCAATTAAATGCAAAACCAATTACCTGTAGTGACTCTCGCGGTACGTTATTTCATGACGCGGGTATAGACTTAACGCTTATTAAAGAGTTAAAAGAGCAGCAACGTGGCTGTTTAAGCAAATATAAAGAAAGCTACCCAGAAGCTACTTATATTGCTCGCGCAGATTACCCAGAAGATGGGCATGCAGTGTGGCGTTTTAAAGCCGATGCTGCGTTCCCGTGTGCCACTCAAAATGAGTTAACTCAAGGCGATGCAAAAGCGCTACTAAGCAATGGCTGTATTTTGGTGAGTGAAGGTGCAAACATGCCTTCGACCAAAGACGCGATTGACTGCTTTATTAAAGCCAAAATAGCTTACGGCCCAGGTAAAGCTGCTAATGCGGGCGGCGTTGCAACCAGCCAATTAGAAATGGCGCAAAATGCCAGTATGCAAAGTTGGACTTTTGAAGAAGTGGATGCAAAATTACAGCACATAATGAAAAACATTTTTAATATTGCTAACGAAACAGCGGCAGAATTTGGCCAACCTACTAACCTGTTACTTGGCGCTAATATTGCTGGTTTTCGCCGTGTTGCCGATGCAATGATAGAGCAAGGCGTAGTTTAACTAAAATAGTTTAAAGCAATTGCAGCTTATTGCTGTGAGAGCCTGTACTTAAAAACACCCCATAAATTTAGCTATTTATGGGGTGTTTTATTTAAATAACCGCTTAAGTTAGTTATAACGCTATAAAGCCAAGCTATAACAGCGTAGGATCAGGCTACTTTCGAATGAAAATAGGTTTGCACTTCGCGGTGCATTAACATAAAAAACTATGCAACTAACTGCAAAAGCATCACTTCCTAACGCATTACTTATTTCTATTAGTACACCTCACTTTAAAGGCGATGAAGCAACTGAGTCGCTTGCAGAGTTGGCACGCCTAGTTACCACTCTTGGCTTTAAAGTAGTTGGCACACAATCACAAAAGCAAAGTTCTACCCAAAAAGTAAATGTACTTGGCTCAGGCAAACTGGCTGAAATAGCGCGCCTTACTGGAAATAAAGGTTCTGCTGCAGATGAGGATGAAAATTTTCTTGATGACGATCCATTATCCGACATGCCATCAGAAATTCCATCAGACGGTTTAGATTTTGCTTGTGCCGATGTTGTCGTTTTTGACTGCGATTTAACGCCTTCTCAACTACGTAATGTTGAGAACCAGTTAGGTGTGGAAGTATTTGACCGCACCGGCATAATTATTGAAATATTTAGCCGCCATGCGCGCACTAAAACAGCAAAATTACAAGTTGAAATTGCTCGCCTTAACTATGTAGCGCCGCGTCTGCGTGAAACAACTACCGGCGATAAAGAACGCCAAATGGGTAAGGGTGCAGGTGAGACAACGCTTGAACTTAACCGTCGTAAAGTACGCGACCAATTAGCCGAGTTAAAGCGTGAACTGGTAAATGTTCAAGATGTAATGATGGACAGACGAGAACAGCGCTCAGAGCTATTTTCGGTTGCTTTGATTGGTTATACCAATGCGGGTAAATCGTCGATGATGCGCGCAATTACGGGCAGTGACGTAGAGGGCGAAAACAAGCTTTTTGCTACGCTGGATACCACAGTTCGTGCTTTGTATCCAATAACGCAACCACGCATATTGGTATCTGATACAGTTGGTTTTATTAAAAAATTACCGCATGACTTAGTTGCTTCATTTCATTCAACTTTAGCCGAGGCACATGATGCGTCGTTATTGTTATATGTAGTTGATGCCTCGGATGCGTCTTTTCGCTCACAACTAGATGTAGTGCATAATGTATTGGCAGAAGTGGGTGTTCAAGGCAGTAAAAAGTTATTAGTACTGAACAAATCAGACCAACTTAGCGATGAGCAACAACAAGCATTAATGGCTGAATTTCCTGATGCTATGATGACATCAACACGTAACCCTGCTGATATAGCTAAACTACATAAGTACATTGTTGATACTGCACAAAGCGACATGATTGAAGAAGAGGTTATTATTCCTTACACCGCCAAAGGTATAGTGGGTGAAATTCGCTCGACCATGAGTGTCATTAAAGAAGAATATGAATATAGCCATATTAAGCTCACAGTACGCTCCAATGCGATTGACTTAGAAAGGCTAAAAAAGCGTATGCTTGATTTATAGTTAACCTGAACTCTGGTTAAGAGATTTACTAACATATTGAATCATCGTTATATTTAATTTTATTTTCTCTAGCCAGAGGTTTTCAGTGAAAACAAGGCGAATTTACGCGTCAATAGCTGGCCTATTGCAAGTAAATTCAACGCAGTTAGCGCTGAAAACAGCTGCTTGAGATAAGTTTATTATCCGGATCTCAGGTTAGTTAGTGCACGTTTGCTATAATAATAGCGCAGCCTGTTTTAGGCTGCGCTTTGTTAAAGTTGATAATTATGAAAATGCTTTTTCTGCTAACTCTTCTTGCATTTGTTCGCGCATTTTAAACTTTTGCAGTTTACCGGTTACCGTCATAGGGTAATTTTCAACAAAACGAATATGGCGAGGCACTTTAAAGTAAGCCAATTTGTCTTTTAAAAATAACCGTATTTGCTCTTCATCTAAAACCGCATCTTCTTTTGGTTGGATCCAGGCGCATACTTCTTCACCGTATTTTTCGTCGCTAATACCAAATATAGCGGCATCTTGAACACCTGGGTAGGTATAAAGCACTTCTTCTATTTCGCGGGGATAAATATTTTCTCCGCCGCGAATTATCATGTCTTTAATGCGGCCAACAATACTAACAAAGCCCTCACTGTCCATTACCCCTAAGTCGCCAGAATGCAGCCAACCATCTTGATCTATAGTCGCTTTGGTTTTTTCTTCATCGTTCCAGTAGCAGCGCATAATACCTGCACCACGACTACATACCTCACCCGATTGCCCTACGGGTTGAATATTACCTAGCTCGTCAATTATTTTAACTTCGGTATGCGCTAATGCACGGCCTACTGTGGTTACTTGGCGCTCAATTGATGAGTCGGTTTCAGTAATATTATTAATAGGGCTACACTCAGTTTGGCCATATGCAATAACTACTTCGTGCATATTCATTAAAGTTTGTACTTTGCGCATTACTTGCTCGGGGCAGGTAGAGCCGGCCATTACACCAGTGCGTAATGTACTTAAGTCGTAATCATTAAAGTTACTTAATTCAAGCTCACTAATAAACATGGTCGGTACACCATGCAGTGCTGTACAGCCTTCATTTTGTACTACTTCGAGAGTTGTTTTCGGATCAAATGCATCCCCAGGATAAACTGCTGTAGCCCCTTTGCTCATAGACACTAAACTGCCAAGTACCATACCAAAGCAATGATAAAGTGGCACAGGTATGCATATTTTATCTTTATTGGTAATGTGCATGGCTTCACCAACAAATAACGCATTATTTAAAATGTTTTTGTGGGTAAGCGTTGCCCCTTTGGGGTTGCCAGTGGTGCCAGACGTAAATTGAATATTGATATCTTGATTGCAATTAAGTGTTGCGGCGACTGAATCTAACTGCTGTTTATGCTCTTGAGTTGCAAGTGCGGTTACTTCAGCGAATGAAAACATGCCAGGGCTTGCTTCATCACCAATTCTAATTACGTTTTTAAGCGTGGGAAGAGCAGCGGCATTAAGCTGACCTTTTTCGCACTCTGCTAGCTCTGGCGCCAAACTTTGTAGCATTTGCAGATAGTTGCTGCCTTTAAATTCGGAAGCAGTAATTAAGGTGGTGCACTCAACGCTGTTTAAAGCGTACTGCAATTCGCTGGGGCGATAAGCTGGGTTTACACAGACCATAATTGCGCCAATTTTAGCGGTGGCGAACTGAGTTAAACACCATTGAATGTTATTTGGTGACCAAATACCTACTCTTTCTCCAGGCTTAATACCCAGTGCAAGTAAACCCATTGCTAATTGATTAACTTGATGCTGAAATTCTTTATAGCTCAAGCGAATGTTTTGATGGTGCACAACCACGGCTAATGCGTCGGGGGTATTGTCGACAATGCTATCGAAGTAGTCACCTATGGTTTGTTTGGTTAATGGGGTACTTTGTATTCCTTTAAAATAACTCTGCAATAGCGGCATAGGGTTTATTTTTTCTATTTCTTTAACCGCTTTTGTTGTTACATTCATGTCATTCTCCGTATCAGTAGATATGAATTGCTTGAATGATAAATAAACATATATTGTCGACAAAGGGAAGGGGGGTAGACTAATGTCTTAGGTTTGTTGCTGAAAATGAAATAAGCAAAAATAAAGCAAAAAAAAACGCGCCTTACACTGTAAGTACGCGCTTTTAGCAACGACTAAATGAGGTTACATTTCGTCGCTGCGGTAAGTTTTTTTCATAATATAAACGTAAGCGTTTACAAAAGCATTTTCTTGATACTTTTTAAGACCGGTATCCTCAAAGTCAATGGGGATAGGGTTGCGCTTAACTTGCTCTTTAATTTCGGTTGTTGTAAATAATTTTACATCAAGGTTTTCGATTAGCTGAATCGCGGTTTCCATTTTAAAACCATTAGCACTACCAGCAAATTTACCTTTTGGAGCACGTTGACGTATTGCAACAGAATCAATTTGGTAATCTTGCATTAGCTTGGCAAAATCAAACTGAAACTTACGCATTACTTCTGTGTCGTTACCGTTACCTAAGGTAAAGCGTGTTTGGCGCACGTCGCGAATATCAAATACGTCATTATCTTTACTTAAAATACAAAGTAGTACATCACTACCGGTAATATCTACACCACATGTTCTCATTACTATTCTCTAATATAACTTAATTACCCAGTATTATACGCAACATCCATTAAATTGCGAGAGTAAGCACTTAAGTCAGTTGTAAATTTAACGGCGATTAGATTTATTATATTGATGCAATAAAATCTGCGCCGAAACATTATTAATTTAGCCTTTATAACAAAATAGCAGGTGTTTTAGCCGCTTTAAACTTGTAATTAGTAGCGTTGCACGCGACAATATCTTTTTTGTAGTTGAGCAGACTCAGCATCTACATTAGCCAAATTTGGCGAAAAATAGTCAATGCTTATTCGTAAGAGCGTTGTCGAGTCATTCTCATTTAATTAATTTAAAAAATACACGTGATACATTGTAGGTGTCACCACTGTAGCAAGGATTTATAATGCCAGTTATTACTCTCCCTGACGGAAGTCAACGTAGTTTTGAAAACCCAGTAAGTACGCTAGATGTTGCCAACGATATTGGCCCAGGACTCGCTAAAGCGACCATTGCTGGCCGTGTTAATGGCGAGCGTGTTGATGCATGTGACCTAATAAGTGAAGATTCGCGCCTTGAAATCATCACCGCAAAAGACGACGACGGCTTAGAAATTATTCGTCACTCGTGTGCACACTTAATTGGGCATGCGGTTAAACAGCTTTTCCCAGATGCAAAAATGGCAATTGGTCCTACTATTGATAACGGCTTTTATTACGATATTGATATGGAACAGTCGTTATCTCAAGATGATCTTGACGCGATTGAAAAGCGTATGTTGCAACTTGCTAAAACAAACTACGATGTAGTTAAAAAAACCGTAAGCTGGCAAGAAGCACGCGATGTATTTGCAGCGCGTGGTGAAACATACAAAATAGAAATTTTGGATGAAAATATCGCTAAAGATGACCGTCCAGGGTTATATCATCACGAAGAATATGTAGACATGTGTCGTGGCCCTCACGTACCTAACATGAAATTTTGCCAAAACTTCAAAATAATGAAAGTAGCGGGTGCATATTGGCGTGGTGATTCAGAAAACAAAATGCTACAACGCATTTACGGCACTGCGTGGGGCGATAAAAAGCAACTTAAAGCGTATTTAAAACGCCTTGAAGAAGCTGAAAAGCGTGATCACCGCCGTATTGGTAAAGCACTTGATTTATGGCATTGGCAAGAAGAAGCGCCAGGCATGGTATTTTGGCACAACGATGGTTGGAGCATTTACCGTGAGCTTGAAGATTTTGTGCGTGAAAAGCTACGTGAATATGATTACGAAGAAGTAAAAGGTCCAATGATGATGGATCGTTCGTTATGGGAAAAATCAGGTCACTGGGAAAAATATGCAGATGCTATGTTTACCACAGTGTCTGAAAAGCGTGAATACGCGATTAAACCAATGAACTGCCCAGGTCACGTACAAATATTTAATCAAGGTTTAAAATCGTACCGCGATTTACCACTACGTATGGCTGAGTTTGGTTGTTGTCATCGTAACGAGCCATCGGGTGCACTACATGGCTTAATGCGTGTACGTGGCTTTACCCAAGATGATGCGCACATTTTCTGTACCGAAGAGCAGATAATGGACGAAGTTTCAGCGTGTATTAAGATGGTTTATGATACATATGAGACATTCGGTTTTGAAAAAATCGTGGTTAAGCTCTCAACACGTCCAGAGCAACGTATTGGTGAAGACCATATGTGGGATAAAGCAGAGCTGGCATTAGCCGAAGCACTTAAACTAAACGAGATTGAATTTGATTACCTACCAGGTGAAGGCGCATTTTACGGCCCTAAAATTGAATTTACTTTGTACGATTGTTTAGACAGAGCGTGGCAATGTGGTACAGTGCAACTAGACTTTGCATTACCGGGTCGTTTAGGCGCAACTTATGTTGCTGAAAATAACGAACGCCGCACCCCAGTTATGATACATCGTGCTATTTTAGGTTCTATTGAACGCTTTATTGGTATTTTAACTGAAGAATACGCTGGTTTATTCCCTACGTGGCTTGCGCCAAAGCAAGTGGTAATTATGAATATTACCGATAAACAAGCCGATTATGTTAAAGTAGTTGTACAAAAATTAAATAAACTTGGAATTAGAGCCACTGCTGACTTGAGAAATGAGAAGATTGGCTTTAAAATCCGAGAGCATACACTTAAGCGTATTCCTTACTTACTTGTTGTTGGCGATAAAGAAGTTGAACAACAAGAAGTAGCAGTACGTACCCGCACAGGTGAAGACCTTGGCAAATTTAATGTTGATGACTTTGTAGCTAAAATTAGCGAAGAGATAAAAAGTCGACAATAAAAAATCGAGCGTGTAAGGCATTTACAAACAGCCAATTACACGCTTACTATTATTGATATTCTTGGAGGAACGTACTATTAGAGGCGGCAAGAAAGGGCAACAAACAGCCCAAAAAAATCGTATTAACGAAGAAATTACAGCTCAAGAAGTTCGCTTAATTGACATTGACGGCGAGCAAGCTGGAATTCAGTCATTAAAAGACGCGCAAACTATGGCTGATGCAGCGGGTGTTGATCTTGTAGAGATTAGCCCGAACGCTGAGCCGCCTGTTTGTAGAATCATGGACTACGGTAAGTTCATCTTTGAAAAAAGCAAAGAACTAAAAGAGCAGAAGAAGAAGCAAAAGCAAATCCAGATAAAAGAAATCAAATTCCGTCCTGGTACGGATGAAGGTGATTATCAGGTTAAGCTGCGCAACTTACGTAAGTTCTTAGAAGCTGGCGATAAAGCTAAAATTACGATTCGCTTCCGTGGTCGTGAAATGGCTCACCAAGAAATTGGTATAGAATTATTAAACCGTATCAAAGGCGATTTGGAGGAGCTTGCAGTTGTTGAGTCTTTCCCTAATCGCGTTGAAGGTCGCCAAATGGTTATGATGATGGCGCCTGTTGCTAAAAAATAATTTTTAAGCGATAATACGCACCGAAAATAGCTCAGGTCTGCAAGTAATATGTAAATATTCACCTGAGTTAACCGGTTTTAAAGTAAGATTGCAGCATTTATGCTGAGTTTTCACCGGAACATGGCAGTAAGTTAGGCCTGAAAGTGGAGCTATAGCAATATATCTCACGCCTGCTTACTAATTTAAATGCAATACAATTTGGAGTTATTGCAATGGCTTATAAGCTAAAAAGTCACAGAGGCGCAGCTAAGCGTTTCAAAAAGACTGCTTCTGGCGGTTTCAAGCGTAAACAAGCGCATCTTCGTCATATTCTGACTAAGAAAACTTCTAAGCGTAAGTTACACCTACGTCCTAAGATGATGGTTCATAAAAATGACCATGGTCTAGTTTCACGTATGTTACCGTTCGCTTAATAGGGGTTTTTAGAAATGGCAAGAGTTAAACGCGGCGTTGTCGCACGTGCACGTCACAAAAAAGTTTTAAAACAAGCAAAAGGTTATTACGGAGCACGTTCACGTGTTTACCGTGTAGCTTTCCAGGCTGTTACTAAAGCGGGTCAATACGCTTACCGTGACCGTCGTGCGAAGAAACGTACTTTCCGTCAATTATGGATTGCACGTATCAATGCTGCTTCACGTCAAAATGGTCTGTCTTACAGCCGTTTTATCAGTGGTCTTAAAAAGACATCTGTAGAAATCGATCGTAAGATCCTTGCAGATATCGCTGTTTATGACCAAGTTGCATTCGCAGCGCTTGTTGAAAAAGCAAAAGAAGGCCTAGCGGCCGCTTAAGCTTTTTTATATAAGTATTAAAAAGGAGCCTATGGCTCCTTTTTTTGTGTTCGGCGTATAGTAATTATTCCGCAGTTTGCTTTTATCATTAGTATAAACTGCATAGTATATTGAATTTTAGTAAATTTATTGTTCCCCTTAATAATTCGCTAAACACAAACAAAGTGCTAAATGTTATTGGCTGCTTTTTTTTGTTGAATCACCGCACTTTCATCATATAAAAATGTTTAATTGATATAATTTATTTAATTAAGGCGTTTGTTAGAGAATTTTATGTTTGCAAGTTTATTGGTTTTATCAGCTAGTGTGGCGTATGACAGCCATTTACCTCCTTTGTTGCCATGGCAAGGGCAAAGTATATCCCTAATGCAAAAAGCAGGTCCGCTGACTACTGACTTTGAACTATCCTCTGGTGAAGCATCACCAAGTTATGCCGAGACGATGGCTTTTGTAGACAGACTGGTTGCTGCGAACCCAACGCAATTTAAAGCTCAAACAATTGGTTACAGCAATAGCCAACGGGCTATAAAAATGTTGATTGCCAGCGAGCAAGGGTATTTTCAAGCCAGTCAAATAGCAAACGATACTAAACCAACCATTTTTGTTCAAGCCGGTATTCATGGCGGAGAAATTGACGGTAAAGATGCCATGTTTATGTTGCTCAGAGATATAGCAACAGGTAAGCGCCGCGATATATTAAAAAACGTTAATATTTTATTTATTCCTATTTTAAACGTAGATGGCCACGAGCGCAGTAGTGCATTTAACCGTATTAATCAGCGCGGTCCGGTAAAAATGGGCTTTAGAACCAATGGCAATAATCTAAATTTAAATCGTGATTTTACTAAACTCGATACACCAGAAATTAAAAGTGTTTTAAAAGTAATTAACGACTACAACCCTAATTTGTATATTGATGTACATGTAACCGACGGTGCAGATTATCAATACGATGTAACCTATGGCTACAATCCGGTGTTTGCTAGCGAGTCGCCGGCGGTATCAGATACACTCAATCAACTTTTTAAACCTTTAATAGATGAAAAGCTGGTATCGCAAGGACATATACCAGGACCACTGGTATTTGTTATGGACAAGCGCGAGTTTAAAAGTGGCCTAGCGGGTTGGGTGGCTACGCCAAGATACTCTAACGGCTGGGGAGACTTAAAGTCATTACCGACCATTCTCGTTGAAAACCATTCATTAAAACCCTATAAACAACGAGTTTTGGGGACGTATGTGTTTTTAGATGGCGCAATAAGTGCGCTTGCTGAGCATAGTAATGAATTATTAGCTGCGGTAAAAAAAGAGCTAGCATTTATTCCTAAGCAACTTAGTGTTAAGCGCGGCTATGCTGAGCAAGCAAACGAAATAGAATTTAAAGGCATAAGTTACGCGCGAGAACAAAATGCACTTTCTGGACAAGTAGAAGTTAAATATTTAGGTAATAAGCAAGACTACACTAATCTTCCTATTTATTGGCAAAAAGAGGTGCTGCATACAGTTGACGTACCTAAAGCATTCTTTATTCCGCCAGTGTATAGCGACCTTGTAGCAAAACTTAAATTGCATGGTGTGGAGCTTACTCAGCTTGAGGGGGTAAATACTCAACCATTAAAAGTAGCGAAAGTAAAAGATTACACTTTTGATAAAGCCCCCTTTGAAGGGCGATTTAGAGTCTCGGCAAACTTTGATTATGTTGCTGCAATTAATGTTGATTTAAATGGCTGGTATCAAGTGAACACGCAGCAAAAAGCAGGCGAGTTGGCGGTGCATTTATTACACCCCGAAGCGCCTGACTCATTTTTTGCGTGGGGCGAATTTAATACTATTTTTCAGCGTACTGAGTACATGGAAAACTATGCATTAATTCCTTATGCCCGCCAAATGCTCAAAAATAATCCTAAATTAGCGCTCGCGTTCGATAAAAAGATTAATGACGATAAGGTATTTGCCAAAGATGCCGATGCGCGCTTAAATTGGTTATATGAGCAGAGCCCATTTTACGATCAAGCTTATTTAAAATATCCAATATTAATGTCTTTTGAAGAAGACATTGTACTTGCTGAGCAAAAAGATAAAGAAATTTAAGATGCATATAATTACAATACCCGTTACTGCTTTTGCACAAAACTGTCGCATTATTGCATGCTCGCAAAGCAAACAAGCTGTGGTAGTAGACCCAGGTGGCGATTACAACAAAATTGTGGCGGCATTAAAACAGCACGATTTAACGTTAACAGCAATTTGGTTAACGCATGGCCATTTAGATCATGTTGGTGCGGCTGATGCCTTGCGTAATACCTATAGCGTAAAAATAATTGGCCCACATAAGGATGAGCACTTTTGGTTTGAAAATTTACCAATGCAAGCACAAATGTTTGGTTTTGCAGCGGTTACTGCTTTTTATCCAGATGAGTGGCTAGCACACGACGATATAATACGCGTTGGGGAGTTGAGCTTTATCGTAAGGCATTGCCCTGGGCATACTCCTGGTCATGTGGTGTTTTATCAGCCACAACAGCAGTGTGTTATTGTGGGTGATGTAATATTTAAAGGCTCAGTAGGGCGCACGGATTTCCCCAAAGGGGATGCTCAGCAGTTAATTACCTCAATTAAAACGCAAATAATGACGCTCCCCGATAATACCCGCATACTTGCAGGGCATGGCAGCGATACGAACGTAGGCTACGAAAAACAGAACAATCCTTTTATAAGTGGGCAGTTTGGTTAATGCTGAGTAAATAATTTTTTTGCCAAAAACAAGCAGACTGTTTTTTAAAACACATGTATAATTTAGCCAGTTTATCTGATAAATAAGAAATAAAATGTCTCTAAATCACGTAGATCGCCAAATTTTGGCACTTTTGCAGCAAGATGCTAGTTTATCAACCGCTGAAATAGCAGATAAAGTAGGTTTGTCGCAATCTCCTTGTTGGCGCCGTATTGCTAAGCTAGAGCAAGATGGTTACATAAAAAGTAAAGTTGCACTTTTAGATGAGAAAAAGCTGGGCTTTGATATGCTGGTTTATGCTCACGTGCGTTTATCGAACCATGGAAAAAAGAATCTTGCTGAATTTGAAAAACTAATATTGAGTTACGATCAAGTAACGGAATGTTACACTATGGCAGGCACCATGGACTTTATGCTGCGTATTATTTCACAAGGTATTGAGGGCTATGAGCACTTTGTACGTGATAACTTGCTTAGCTTAGAGTACGTTCAAGAAGTACATTCTAATGTGACCATGACTTGCGTTAAACGCAGTACCGCTCTACCTCTGTAACCAAATATCTATTAACGCTAAGTACTTATTGCTTAGCGTTAATGCCCTACTGACAATTGTTAACTGGGCGCTAATTTGATAGAATTCAGCGCTTTTTTTGTTACCCGTCTATGAAAACACTTGAGGAACTCAATGTTTAACTTACTCAGCAAAGCGCCAAGCTCTGCTAAAAACGATATCCTATCTGGATTAACCGTGGCATTAGCCTTGGTCCCAGAAGCTGTTGCGTTTGCCTTTGTTGCAAATGTAGAACCTTTAGTTGGACTCTATGCCGCGTTTATCGTTGGTTTAATTACGGCTATTTTCGGTGGTCGCCCTGGCATGATTTCTGGCGCAACCGGTGCCTTAGCTGTTGTTATGGTAAGTTTAGTATTTGATCATGGGGTTGAATATTTATTTGCCACTGTGCTGCTAATGGGCATACTGCAAATACTGGCTGGAGTTTTTAAGCTCGGAAAGTTTATTCGTATGGTGCCGCATCCGGTAATGCTTGGCTTTGTGAACGGCTTAGCCATCGTTATATTCTTAGCTCAGTTGGGGCAGTTTAAAGTTCCCGATGGCATGGGCGGTCAGCAATGGATGACAGGGAATCCTCTGTATATTATGTTGGGGTTAGTGGCACTAACCATGGCTATTATTCATTTTTTACCTAAATTAACTACAGCAATCCCATCGTCATTAGTTGCGATAGTAACGGTTACAGCCATTGTAATTGGCTTTGATTTAGAAGCGCACACTGTACTTGATTTCCTAAAAGGGATGACAGGCGATGAAGCGGTAACGAT
Organism: Pseudoalteromonas sp. MIP2626; assembly: GCF_013414205.1. Taxonomy (NCBI): domain Bacteria; kingdom Pseudomonadati; phylum Pseudomonadota; class Gammaproteobacteria; order Alteromonadales; family Pseudoalteromonadaceae; genus Pseudoalteromonas; species Pseudoalteromonas sp. MIP2626. The sequence continues at coordinate 70,989 of NZ_JAATTW010000001.1, read as the reverse complement.
TGCTGGCGGTTTACCAGAATTTCATATTCCAATGGTGCCATTTACTCTAGATACTTTTATTATTATTTTTCCTTATGCACTTATTTTAGCAGCGATTGGTTTAATTGAATCTTTATTAACGCTGAGCCTAATTGACGAAATTACAGAAACGCGTGGGCATAGTAACAAAGAGTGTATAGGCCAAGGCGCTGCAAATATTACCTGTGGCATGTTTGGTGCTATGGGCGGTTGTGCCATGATAGGTCAGTCAATGATCAATATTAACTCAGGTGGGCGTTCGCGTTTATCGGGCATTAGTGCTGCGCTAATATTACTTGCGTTTATTATTTTTGCCTCAGGTTTAATTGAAATGATCCCACTGGCTGCTTTGGTTGGTGTGATGTTTATGGTGGTGTTGGGTACTTTTGAATGGGCAAGCTTTAAAATGATGAAGCGTGTACCACTGTCTGATGCATTTGTAATTGTATTAGTGTCGGGTGTTACCGTTATTACCGACTTAGCCATTGCAGTGTGTGTGGGTGTGATTGTATCGGCATTGGTATTTGCTTGGCAGCATGCAAAGCATATATACACAACCAACTATATTGATGAACAAGGTGCTAAAGTATATGAATTACATGGACCGCTGTTTTTTGGTTCGGTTAAAAACTTTGTTGAATTATTTGATGTAAAGAACGACCCTAACGATATTATTATTGAATTTAAATATAGTCGTGTGGCCGATCACAGTGCCATTGAGGCAATTGACAGCTTAGCTGATAAATATAAAAAAGCAGGCAAAAAATTACACCTACGACACTTAAGTAAAGACTGTACGCAACTGCTGCATAAAGCACGCGATTTAGTTCAAGTTAATGTAATTGAAGACCCAACCTATAAAGTGGTATCTGATAAGCTTGCTTAATTTAAATTAAGCAATAATTTAGTAAATAAATACGTTAAAAGCGAAAGGTTTATTCCTTTCGCTTTTTTATGCGTAACAATAGATACGATCAATACCTGTTTGCGGCAAGGCTCTTAAAAAGCAAGATGGTTGGTAGTGCTAAGCGTTTACATAACTCGATATAATAGTGACAAATACACAGGGTAATAATTTATTTTGAATTGGCAATCTTTGATTGATAACAGACAGCGTTTTTTTTGGCTCTTGCAAGTAGCAGGCTGGATTGGTTACGCCTTGGTAAATTATATCGGCTCTAAAGTATTTGAAATGCGCGATATTTACGTATTTGTTATTTTATTAAATGCCTACGCAGGCTGTTTAATGACAGTGCCGCTGCGCTATATTTACCGAAAAATTTGGCATGCTTCACCTTGGGTATTAATGCTGGTTGTATTTAGCGCGTCCTATATTACGGGCACTTTATGGGCTGTGGTACAAAAATTTAATTTATGGGAAATATACCGCCATGGCTATCGGCCAGAAGAATGGTTTTACTACCTGCAGCAAGGCTTAGATTCGGTATACATAATTTTATGTTGGAGTGGTTTATACTTTGGCGTTAAGTATTACCAGCTATTACAAAGTGAGCGTCAAAAAGCACTAAAAGCCACTACCATGGCGCACGAAGCTCAATTAAAAATGCTTAGGTATCAGTTAAATCCGCACTTTTTATTTAATACCCTCAATGCTATTTCTACATTAATTTTGGTAAAAGAGAACAAAGATGCTAATTTAATGGTGTCAAAATTAAGCGACTTTTTACGTTATACACTTAATACAGATCCAATTAAAAAAGTGCCGCTAGAGCAAGAGTTACATGCCTTAATGCTTTATTTAGAAATAGAGCGAGTGCGGTTTGATGAACGCTTAAAAGTAAATATAGAAATTAGTGAGCAAGCAAAGCAGGCATTAGTGCCGAGCTTGATTTTACAACCTATTATAGAAAATGCGATTAAGTATGCAATTGCACACTTAGTAGAGGGCGGTGTAATAGATATTAAGGCGCAAGTGTTTGCTAATGAATTATTACTTGAAGTAGGTGATAATGGACCAGGAACAGAACTAATTAATGGTCAGTTGGTAAATGCTCAAGGTGTAGGCGTTGCAAATACCAAGGATAGATTAAAAACGCTCTACGAAAATAATTATTCGTTTGTATTATCGCATAATACGCCAAGTGGATTAAAAGTTAATCTGCGAGTACCGTTTGAGAAGGCAGTAAAGTAATGATAAAAATAAAAACACTTATAGTTGATGATGAGCCGTTAGCACGTAGAGGCTTAGCTGTAAGGCTTGAAGAGTTTGCTGACATTGAAGTGATCAAACAATGTAGTTCCGGTGCCGATGCGATTGAAATATGTAAAAATCAAAAAATAGATCTCATTTTTTTAGATATTCAAATGCCTGGTATGAACGGTTTTGAAGTTGCACGCGCGTTAAGCGAAAGTACACGAGTATTACCAGCTATTGTTTTTGTTACTGCTTTTGATCAGTTTGCAGTTAAAGCATTTGAAATACATGCTTTAGATTACATTTTAAAACCCGTTGATGACAACAGACTTAAGCAGGCGGTAGAAAAAGTGCATACTTATTTAAAAACGCAGCAAGACAACGCCCATAAGAAAAAACTAGCAAGCTTTGTCGCTGGGATCACAGGTAATAATTGCGAAGAAATACTTAAAAAATTAGCCACAGGCGACACATTAACGGATAGACGTTACCCAGAGTCGCTTGCCGTAAAAGAGCAGGGCGAAATAATTCGTGTGCCAGTTGTTACTATTCAATGGGTTGATGCTGCGGGTGATTATATGTGCCTACATTGCCAAGATGGGCAAACGCATATATTACGTAAAACCATGAAAGAGCTTGAACAAGAGCTTGATCCGCAGTTGTTTGTACGCGTGCATCGCAGTGCAATTGTAAATACTAAACAAATCAGTAAATTGGTCACTCAAGTAAGTGGTGAATATTTATTAGTACTTGAAAACGGTCAAGAGCTTAAAGTAAGCCGTAGCTACCGCGATAAAGTAAAAGCAGCATTAGCGAGTTAATATTTCAGTTAGTGATTGCAGAGTAGATACAAAAAAAGCGAGCTTAGCTCGCTTTTTGTATTTAAGTTACTGTATTAAATATTAGCTTACAGTAACAATTTTCATGGTGTTAGTTGCGCCCACAGTTTCCATAGAGTCGCCGTGAGTAATAATAACTGTATCACCAGACTCTAAAGCACCTTGTTCAACAAGTGTTGCAAGTGCCGCTTTAACCATGCCGTCTTTTTCAGTTTTAGTAGAATCAAAAAATACTGGATAAACACCACGGTATAGCGCAGTTTGTCCTAGTGTACTGGCATGGCGAGATAACGAGTAAATAGGTAAACCTGAGCTAATACGCGACATTAACTTAGCCGTACTACCTGATTCAGTTAAGGTAACAATTGCTTTTACTGAATCTAAGTGGTTTGCTGCATACATAGCCGAAAGGGCGATAGATTCTGCATTACTTGAAAAACGACTGTCTAAACGATGTTTAGAAACATGCGTTTCTTTTTGCGACTCAGCACCTAAACAAACTCGCGCCATAGTTGCAACGGTTTCTTCAGGATAATCCCCCGCGGCTGTTTCAGCCGAAAGCATTACGGCATCAGTACCATCAAGCACTGCGTTGGCAACATCCATTACTTCAGCACGTGTTGGCATTGGATTGTCGATCATCGACTCCATCATTTGCGTCGCAGTAATAACGGTACGGTTTAATGAGCGCGCACGGCGAATAATGAGTTTTTGCTTGCCCATTAGCGCGGCATCACCAATTTCAACACCTAAATCACCGCGGGCAACCATCACCGCATCAGACGCAAGAATAATATCATCAACGGCTTCTTGTGTTTCAACGGCTTCTGCACGTTCAATTTTTGCCAATAACTGCGCTTTTGAACCTGCGGCTTCAGCCAGTGAGCGTACGTAGCGCATATCATCGCCACTGCGTGGGAATGAAACGGCTATATAGTCAACGTCAATTTCTGCAGCTGTAAGTAGGTCTTCTTTGTCTTTTTCTGTAAATGCCGGCGCAGTTAAGCCGCCGCCTAAACGGTTAATCCCTTTATTGTTAGATAAAACACCGCCAACAGTTACAGTACAATGTACTAAGTGGCCAACAACTTCGTTAACGCGTAGCTGAATAAGGCCATCGTTTAACAGCAGTAAATCATTAGCGCTTACATCGTTAGGTAGTTCTTTGTAATCTATACCAACAGCGTTAATATCGCCTTCGCCTAACTCCATTTTTGCATCAAGGGTAAATTTGGCACCAACAGCAAGGGTTACTTTACCTTCTTTAAAGGTAGAAACACGAATTTTAGGGCCTTGTAAGTCAGCAAGAATAGCAATATGTTTACCTAAGCGTTTAGCAATTTCGCGTACCGCTTGGGCGCGGTCTTTATGATCTTGTGCCACACCGTGCGAGAAGTTTAAACGTACGACATTTGCACCTGCGCAAATAATTTTTTCTAAGTTGTTATCTCTATCAGTAGCAGGCCCTAGTGTCGCGACTATTTTTGTGCGTCTTAGCATTTAATTCTCCTGTATGCTTAATTTTAAGCAGATTGACGGTTATTTTGTTTTATAAAGCAGTTACCATTAGCAGGTAAAGTTTTAGTTATGGGCAATTTTTATTGTATTGCCACTATTATATACAAAATGAATGTGCGATCATTATGACACCGGTGTCAGGGGGCGTCAATGATCTATAAATTTTTAATCTAGCGACTATTTCTCCCCCTGAGTCCGCTGTTGTTTGATATAATTACATTGTGATAAAAGTATATTTTTTTGCTCATGATATAATACACGTGCCAAAGTATTTATTTAAATTAACTAACCAATTAGTTGTTACCGAGGAGGGCACTAAATGCAAGTTGCATTAGTAGGGTTAGGCGTTATGGGGAAAAACCTTGCCCTAAACTTAATTGAAAAGGGCATAACGCTGGTCGCTTATGACAAAAACCCCCATGCGGGTGAAGAGTTATTGAGCTGCGCTAAGTCAGAAGGTTTAGCTGATAAGCTGCACATTGTTTCTGATTTAGGAGACATGGTTAGACGTTTAGAAGCACCGCGTTCTATTTTGTTGCTTGTTCCTGCGGGCGAGTTGGTTGATGCTGTATGCAGTGAGCTAATAGAAGCAGGCGTACAGTGCAGCGATATTATAGTTGACTGTGGTAACAGTAATTATAAAGACGGTATTAACCGCAAGCTTAAATACCAAAATAAATTTGAGTTTGCCACTATGGGGATTTCAGGCGGCGCAGAAGGTGCTCGTCATGGTCCTGCAATGATGGCAAGCGGATCTGAAGGTGGTTGGGAGCGTGTCGAGCCATGGTTTACAAAGGTTGCTGCAAGTTATAAGGGTGAATCATGTTTCGCTCGTGTGGGCCAATCAGCCAGTGGTCACTTTGTAAAAATGGTTCATAACGGCATTGAATATGCGCTAATGCAACTTATTGCTGAAGTGTATCAATTGCTGCGTCATGGCACTGGGCGTTCACCTAAAGAAGTAGCAGAAATTTTTGACGAATGGTCGCAAGAGCATTTAAACAGCTACTTATTGTCTATTTCTAGCCACATATTGTCACTTGAAAATCAAAATAATGTACCACTTGTGGACTTAATTGATAATAAAGTGGGTGCTAAAGGCACAGGTTTATGGACTGCGCAAAATGCATTAGAGCTTGGTATTGCAGTACCGTCTTTAGTAGCTGCAGTGCAAGCACGTCATTTAACGAATGTTTATGACACAACTGCTGCACAAGAGATGACTTACGCCGATAGAGCAACCACTAAAGTTGAAATTGACTTAGTTGAGCTTAAAGATGCATTTACCTTAGCGAGCTTACTTGCTTATCGCCAAGGTTTGGCTTTAATTAAAGGCGCGTCGCGTACGCATCAGTGGAAAGTAGATTTGTCTAAAACACTGCAAACATGGCGTGCGGGTTGTATTATTCGTGCTGATTATTTAGATAGTGTTGCACAAGGCGTTGAATTTATTGACACCCTTGATAAAGAAGTATTTGCACTGCGTAAAATAACAGGCCAAGCAATGATGACAGGCTTAGCGTTTCCGGTGCTTAGCTCATCGCAAACTTACTTTGCTACATTAACCACTCCAAGTAATGGGCATTTAGTACAAGCCCAGCGTGATTACTTTGGTGAGCATGGGGTTAAAACCCATACAGGTGAAGTGTGTCATTTAACAGACCTAGTTGAGATTGACGCGAAAGTACGTTAATCAACCTGATCTGCGGATAAAAAACTTATCTCAAGTAGCTATTTTCAGCGCTAACTGCGTTGAATTTACTTGCACTAGGCCAGCGATTGACGCGTAAATTCGTCTTGTTTTCACTGAAAACCTCTGGCTAGAGAAAATAAAATATAATTATGATTCAATACGTTAGTAAATCTCTTAACCAGAGTTCAGGTTAATTATTAAAACGACAAAAAAAGCACGCTAAATTTAGCGTGCTTTTTTAATTTTAAGCCCGCTAAATTAACGGGTTAACTCACCGCGTAAATTGTCTTGCATTAAGTGGCGAATTGTCTCTACTTCAAGGTTTTGACTTAATAAGTAATGCAGCTTAGTTAAGCAAGCCTCTAATGTCATATCGTAACCACTGATCACACCTATATTAAGGAGCGCGTTACCCGTTGCATAGCCGCCCATATTTACATGACCTTTTATGCATTGGGTTAAATTTATAATAATAACGCCGCGCTTGCTGGCTTGCTCTAAAATAGTTAAAAATTCAGGATCTTGTGGTGCATTGCCTACGCCAAAACTTAATAATACCAATGCTTTAATGCTACCGTTTACTAAGCTTTTCACAACCTCGGTACTAATACCCGGATATAAATGCAGCACACCAATAGGCTGCGTTGTAATGGGGGTTACTTGTAAATCGTTTTCAACATAGGGGCTTAATTGGCCTTTTATAAGTTGAATATTAATACCTGAAAGCGCTAAAGGCTCAAGGTTTGGTGAGGCAAATGCATCAAATCCATCGGCATGGGCTTTAGTGGCTCGATTACCACGAAACAACTGATTATTAAAAAATAAGCTTACTTCAGCAATAGGGTAGTTTGCTGCTAAGTACATAGCATTGAGTAAATTCACTTGCCCGTCTGAGCGCAATTGCGACAAGGGAATTTGTGAGCCGGTAACGATTACAGGCTTAGTTAAGTTTTCAAACATAAAAGATAAGGCGGCGGCGGTATACGCCATAGTGTCGGTGCCGTGGAGGACAACAAAGCCATCATAGTCTTGATATTTGTTTTTTATATCATCTGCTATTAACTGCCAGTGAGCAGGCGTCATATCAGAGGAATCAATTAAAGGGCAATACTCGTGAATATCAAAAAGTGGCATTTCTTCACGGTTAAATTCTGCATTATTGACCACAGTCTGAGTTAAGAACCCTTCAGCCGGAATATAGCCGCGACTCGATTTTTTCATCCCAATTGTACCGCCAGTGTAAGCGATGTAAATGCGTTTACGTTTCATAAAAAAAGCCCAGTAAAATAACTGGGCTTAGTATAACTTTAAATACAACTGCTTATAAAGGCAGATGCACTTTTATTGTGCGACAGAGCAAGCTAAACAGCGCGCATAAACACCTTGTGGATCGTTATAATCTTTAAGGTTATCTATTTCACTACTTAAACGCTTAACCACACTTTGTAAGTTAGCTTGCGTTGCAAGAACCGAGGTTGTTGCGTTGTTACTGCCAAGCATAGATTTAACCGACGCATTACCTAAAATATCTTGAATCATTTTTTGTTGCGGGCTCAAGCTTTGTTTAATCGTTTTAACATCGTAATGATTTAGTTTAGCAAGTGCTGCTGCCGCTTTAATTGCGTCTTGCTTATCACCTAGTTTATCGATTAAGCCTAGCTCTTGTGCTTTTGCTGCGATCCATACACGGCCTTGCGCAATATTATCAACTTGCTCAGGTGTCATGTTACGTGCATCTGCAACCACATCTAAAAAGCGTCCGTAGGCCTCCTCAACACTCATTTGAATTACTTGCGCCATTTTGTCATCAAGCGGGCGAGTAATAGAAAACCCAGCCATGTCGGTTGTTGCCACGCCATCCGAGTAAACACCAAGGTTAGATAAGGTGTTTTCAAAGGTCATAAAGGTGCCAAATACGCCAATAGAGCCGGTAATTGTGCTTGGCGCAGCCCAAATTTCATTCGCTGCTGAAGCAATCCAATAACCGCCAGAAGCTGCAACAGAGCTCATTGAAGCAATAACAGGTTTACCTGCTGCTTTAAGTGCTAACACCTCAGCGCGAATAACTTCAGAGGCAAACATACTGCCGCCACCCGAATCAATGCGCAGTACTACGGCTTTAACTTTGTCATCTAAACGTGCATTACGCAGTAGTGCAGCTGTAGAGTCGCCGCCAATTTCGCCGGCTTTGCGCTCACCATCTACAATTGTACCTCTAGCAACAACTACCGCGACTTTTTCTGTCATTGGGTTATCAAATACAACAGGGGGCTTAACTAGGCTTAAATATTGACGAAATGAAACTTGTTTAAAAGTTTTGCCTTTTTCATCAGCGCCAACTAAATCAATTAACTGTTGGCGAACTTGTTGATTGGTTTTTAATGTATCGACCCATTGATTATCTAGCGCATATTGACCCGCGTCGCCATTTGCAGCTGTCATTTTTGCTAAAAATACATCCATGGTTTCGTCAAAGTTTGATTCATCAAAAGGACGTACTGCAGCAACATCTTGTTTGTATTCATTCCAAAGTGCTGTTAACCATACGCGGTTAGCTTCTTTAGCTGCATCCGACATGTCATTGCGAATAAACGGCTCAACTGCCGATTTAAACGTACCAACACGGAATATATGCTGCGTTACTTTTAACTTTTCAAGTGCTTCTTTAAAGTACAGTGGGTACATACCAAAGCCTTCAATTGCTACACTGCCATAAGGGTGCATAGCGACTTCATCTGCATGTGCTGCAATGTAGTATTGAGCTTGAGTGTAGTAATAACCAGAGGCAATAACCTTTTTACCCGTTTGTTTAAATGCTTCAAGTGCCTTGGTAATTTGTTTTAATTTATTTAAATGCGCTTTTGGCATTTCTTGTAAATCTAACAGTATTACGCTGATGCGGTCGTCTTTTGCGGCTTCGTTAATAACCTCAACTATATCATCGAGTAAAATTTCACCCGGTGATTCAGCGTTTGAAGTAGCATCACTAATTGCTGCTTCAATAGGATCTATATAGGTTTTTTCTTCAACAATAGGGCCGTTAAGGTTTAGTCTAAGTACTGAACCATTTTCTACAATTATTTTATCGCCGTCACTTGAAAGAGACACAATAAAAACAATAACCAGTAATAAAAATAAAATGTTGAGTATTAAACGACGAGAAAAATTTATCCCAGTCCAAATACCTTTAAATACTTTTGCAATCAAAATAGATCCTTAATTTGGTACAACTAATACATTACAAGCATCTTAGCTCAGAATATAAATAAATTTAACTGCTAAATCGTAACGAAGTATTTATAAAGCTAATTATGCCACTGTTGCTATTCACATTTTTATCAATATAAACTTCAGTTGCACTTTTTGAAATTAAAAAAGTAGGCTTGTAATAGCCGAAAAATGGGTATTGTTAGCCTAATGTGCAACAGTTTATTAAAATACTAAGTTCAGATATTGCTTATTGGTCGGTATTAAAGCAGAATTGATCAATGCACACAGGTTAGACCAGTTAATGGGGCACAGGATGTTAGAACAACAATTACAATTAAAACACACACAATTACGTAACCGCTTAGTAATGGGCTCAATGCACACCGGTCTTGAAGAAGGTTGGCATAACCGCAAACGCCTACGTGCTTTTTACGAAGCACGTGCTAAAGGTGGTACTGCCATGTTAATTACCGGGGGCTATAGCCCAAATTTACGCGGTAAATTAACGCCTATTTCGTCATCCTTTAATAGCTATTATGATGTTTTTAAACATCGTGCTTACACCAATGCAGTACACAAGCATGGTGGTAAAATATGTTTGCAACTACTTCATGCCGGGCGTTATGCGTATCACCCTTTTAATCAAGCTCCGAGCGCAATTAAAGCACCTATAAGTCCTTATAAGCCAAAGGCAATGTCGTTAAGCTCAATTAAAAAAACTATTAAAGACTTTGCACATTCAGCCTACATGGCTGAAAAAGCAGGCTACGATGGCGTAGAAGTAATGGGCTCTGAAGGGTATTTAATTAATGAGTTTATGGCACCGCATACGAATAAACGAGATGATGAGTTTGGTGGCAGTTTAGAAAATAGAATGCGTTTAGCCGTTGAAATAGTTAAAGCGGTTAGGGCTAAGGTATCGGAGCAGTTTTTAATTATTTTTAGACTGTCGGTAATGGATTTAATTCCTAATGGTTCTACCCCTGAAGAAGTAACTATTCAAGCGCTTGAACTTGAAAAAGCGGGTGTTGATATTTTTAATACAGGAATAGGGTGGCACGAAGCGCGAGTTCCTACAATTGCAAGTATGGTTCCGCCTGGGGCGTTTAAAGAAGCATCAAAACGCTTAAAAGATGTAATTAAAGTACCCGTTATCGCGGTAAACCGTATTAACACCCCAGAAATAGCTAACGAAATACTAAACGCAGGCGATGCCGACTTAATTTCGATGGCGCGGCCATTACTGGCTGATCCGGAGTTTTTTAATAAATATAATAATCAGTTATCAAAGCATATTAATATTTGTATAGGGTGTAACCAAGGGTGTCTGGATCACGTATTTAAAGGCAAACGTGCTACTTGTTTAGTTAACCCACAAGCAGCTTTTGAACTCGACTACCCACTAGAAAAAACGACTAAAGCTAAAAAGGTATTAGTAGTTGGTGCAGGGCCTGCGGGTTTATCATCAAGTTGTTATTTGGCAGAAAAAGGCCATACGGTAACGCTGATTGATCAAAAAATGCAAATGGGTGGGCAATTCAATTTAGCCATGCAAATACCTGGGAAAGAAGACTTTAATCATACCTTAGCGTATTACACTAATGAGCTTGAACGTTTAAACGTAACGGTTGAGTTAGGTAAAGCATACGACGACAGCATGCTTGCACACTATGATGACATAGTATTTGCCACAGGGGTAAGGCCGCGTGAGGCAAGTATTGAATGCAGTGATGGTAAACGCGTATTTGCCTACGATGAAGTTATTCGTGGTGAAGTAGAGTTAGGTAAGTCAATTGCTATATTAGGGGCCGGTGGAATCGGGTTTGATATGGTGGCTTTTTTAAGCGAGCAAAAGTCGCAAAGTATTAGTGACTTTAAAAGCCAGTGGGGTATTGAGTGCGAACCTAAACCCCATAAAGATGATCGCCAACTGTATATGCTAAAACGCAGTGCAGGTCGCTTTGGTAGTGATTTGGGTAAAACAACAGGCTGGATCCATCGCCAAGTAGCTAAGCAACATAGCGTTAAACAAATTGCTGATTGTCAGTATCATAGTTTTGATAAAAATGGTTTAACCATTACAGTTGCAGGAGATAAGCAAGTATTAGCAGTAGATACTGTGATTGCCTGTATTGGTCAGGTTTCTAATAATGAAGTATTGGCAAAGCAAAGCGACAACGCCAAAGTGCATGTTATTGGGGGCGCTAAGCTTGCCACTGCAATTGATGCTAAACGTGCTATTTATGAAGCGCTGCAAATTGCCAGAGAAATATAACATTTTGGCTTAGCCAATAGGCTAGGCTAGTCTAACTTGTTATAACCAATTGGCTACTGCATACTATACCCCGCTATTTAGGCGGGGTATAAGTTTATCCCGCCTGTTAATATACAGCTTAGGCTGTTTATCTATTATTCTCGCTAAAATAAGCACTGATATTACAGCGCTTTATTTTTCTATGTTAAATCAATGCTATGCTAGCTTTTATTTTGAGAGATGGTTATGAACGCGATTGAATTATTATTGACCCGTCAATCTGACGCCAAATTAACAGAGCCAGGCCCAAATGAAGAACAACTCGCGGTGATCCAGCAAGCTGCGCTACGTGTTCCCGACCATGGTTGTATTGCACCTTGGCAATTTATTGTTGTACAAGGCGATGCGCGCCATAAATTAGGCGACATTTTTCAGCAAAGTGCAATTGCAGAGCAACAAGCCGAAAAAATGATTGAGCGCACAAAAGAGCACCCGTTGCGCGCGCCTATGATTATTATTGCTATAGCAAAGTATCAAGAACATCCAAAAGTCCCGCGAATTGAGCAAATACAAAGCGCAGGGTGTAGCGTATTTGCTATGCAACAAGCGGCTTTTGCACAAGGGCTTAGTGGTATTTGGCGAACTGGTTTTTTTGCGCAAAGCCCTGCAGTTAAACAGGCATTAAAATTAAATGAGCAAGACGAAATAGTGGGCTATTTGTATTTAGGCACGCCGGCTGTTGAGTGTAAAAAGTCGCCTCGTCATAAAACTGTTGATTTTTTCAGCTACTTATAAAATAAGATGAACTTTTTGCCCTACTTATACTCATACACCATTAACGCTTGTATGTTAGAGTGGATGTGTAAGTAACCAGAACTCTTGATAATAAATCTATTTCTAGCAGCTATTTTCAACGCTAGAGAAAATAAGTTTAAATATCATTATTATTAAATGTGTTAGTAAATACCTTAACCAGAGTTCAGGTTAAGTAGTTTAGCTGTGAGAAGTGCTAGGATGCGTAATCTATAAAACTCCTTCTGCAGTTTGTTTTTTAATCGATTGTTTTTTGATAAAGTATGGAAAGTCTTAATAAAAACAAAGATAAAGAAGACGAAATTAATGGGAAATTTATTTTTACGTGAAAAAGAAAGTTGGCTAGCTTGGTCTTTTTGGGGTGCTATAGGCGCTTTTATAACTCTTTATGTTGCAATGAGTACCAGTAAAGCACATTTTATTGTTGCCTCAGCAATGGCTGTATTAGTTATTTTAACCTGGTGGATGCAACAATCTAAACGCTATGACTTTGGTCGTGCATTTAAAATATGTTGTTATGTGTTATTGCTCACCGTATTGCCTGCATTTTTGGTTGTAGTAGTGCCTAGTGATGATTTAAATCGATTTGATTTAATATTTCAAAGTGCAACATTTTTAACTTTAAGTTTATTTGTGTGTTTGCTTTGCTCTTGGATTGCACGCAGGCCAAAGCAATATTATTAAAGTAAACATCTTTGTTAAATTTAGTTGTCGCTAAATTAATAATCATTGGTATTTAAATACATTGCTTTAATTATAAGCATAAAATTATTTTTAACTATTTTATGCTTATAATCCTTTACAAACTTGGCATTTACCCCTATTATTCGCGCCGTGCGGAGAGATGGCAGAGTGGTCGAATGCACCGGTCTTGAAAACCGGCATGGGTTTATAGCCCATCTAGGGTTCAAATCCCTATCTCTCCACCATTATTTAAAAAAACCGCCTTATTGGCGGTTTTTTGCTTTGTGGAACTTGTATGTCAAAATCAACTAACCTTTCAACCTCACAGCAATTAATTAAACACGTTTTATTATGGGTTGTGTTTGCTTATTGTTATCAAAGTGCAATAAGTTTATTAGTCAAAATGGCACTTGATGCTCAACCAAATAATCCCGTTATAACTGCTTTTGTTTATGCCCTCGGTTTTAATATTTTAGTGGCTCATTTAATTACTAAGTACGATAAGTTTTGGCCGGTTATTGGCTCAGTATTTATAGGTTTAGTTGGGCTTGTGGTAATTCCATTTTTATTATTTGGTACTAGTGGATTACTCACTTTAGCGCTACTTGTTGGAATTTTATGCAGTTTACCAGTGAGTACCTATATTGTTGGCCTAATTAAAGTAAAACACAGCAAAAACTAGCCCCAAAGCGGGTTTATTTTGTGATAGCATAGTCGCGTCTTTTAACTAACAAAACGTGAAAAACACATTATGTCAGATAATTTTACTACAGATGCTGAAAAAGCAAGTTACGGTATTGGCTTACAAATGGGTGAGCAACTTAAGTCTAATCCTTTTGAAGGCTTAAACCTAAATTCAGTGTTTGAAGGCATGAAAGATGCGTACGCAGGTAGCGCTTTTCAAGTTGAGATCCCTGAGATCCAAGCTGCTTTTGAAAAAATCAATGAAGAAATTCAAGCTCGTCGCGAGCAAGAATCACAAGTACTTGCTGCTGAAGGCATTGCATTTTTAGAAGAAAATGCAAAACGTCCTGAAATCACAGTAACTGAGTCAGGTCTTCAATACGAAGTAATTACTACAGGTGAAGGCGATAAGCCAACAGCTGAGTCTACAGTACGTGTTGATTACCACGGTACATTAATTAATGGTACTGTTTTTGATAGCTCATACGAGCGCGGTCAACCTGCTGAATTCCCAGTAGGTGGCGTGATCAAAGGTTGGACTGAAGCATTACAAATGATGCCAGCGGGTACTAAATGGCGTCTTTACGTTCCTCATGACCTTGCTTATGGTGAACGTGGTGCCGGTGCTGCAATCGCACCTTACTCAACACTAGTATTTGATGTTGAGCTACACGAAATTATTGCTTAAGTATTCTTAAGCAATAAATAAAAAACCGCATTCATTAAATTGAATGCGGTTTTTTTGTGTCTTACAGTATATTTAACTTTTTCTATTGCTCATTTACGCTCATTCACTTCTCTTTTTAAAAAGTATTTAAAGTAAAATATGTATAAAGAGGATGAAAAACACTGCACTTTAGCAAGCAATAAGCCCCAGCATGGCTAGAGCTTATTAACGATTAGGGAGTTAAAGTATATTGTTAAAAGTAGCCGCGAATACCAAAGCGGAAGTTTCTACCTGGTAATGGTGCGGTGTCTTTAATAAATGAGCTATGTACAAAACCAAGCTCATCAGTAATATTATCAACGTTGATATACAGTTGTGTATCAAGGTTACCTAAATCTAGCTGATAGTTAGCTTGTGCATCAAATAAAGTATAACCATCGGTTTTAGTCTCGTAGGCGGTAATATCGGTTTGTGAAAAATAATGGGTACCGGTTAATGCGAATTGCCAATTACCTAAGTTGTATTGCAACTCAGAGCCTAATTTATTAGCAGGGATACGAGGTAAGTTTTCATCGTCTTGCTTTAGTTTTGCTCGCGTAGAGTCACCAAATACTTTAACCAAGGTGCTTGCGTTAACTTTATAATGCGCATCAAACTCTAAGCCATACAGCTCGGCGTCTTTACTGGTAAACTGATACACCGCCACACCATGGTCGTGGCCGTTATCAGCCGCTTCTAAACCATGTTCTTCATCAAATACTAAGCCAGTATTTTCTTGAAAGTAAAAGTTTTTAATATCATTATAAAAAAAGTTTACAGAGTAACCAAAGTCACCGCTAAAGCGTCTAAAACCTAAATCAATATTGGTTGAGGTTTCTTGTTTGATATTCTCGGGTTCAAAATGCGCTTCACCGTCTTCAATATGATAGCCTAGGCCAAGCTCATAGGTACCAGTTGCAATGTGTAAGCCATTAGATAATAGCTCTGCAGAGAGCGGGGCACGTTCTGAGTGTGAAAGACTCATTGCCATACTATATCCAGGGGTATATTGCCAAATAGCACCCATTGAAGCGCTAAGGTTAGTAAAGCTTTTAGTGTAGTCAAGTACTTCAGCATTGCTTGTTTGCGTGTCATCATGGCTATGCTGATGCGTTGCTATTTGGCTTTTTATTTTATAGTCTTCAACTCGCGCACCTAACTCAATAGTTACATCACCAAACTCACGTTCTTCTAATAAATATAAAGCATTAGTGGTCGTTACACTGGCTGGCGTAAATGCTTCTTCGCCGTTGGCATCATAATCAGAATCACTGTAGTGATAACCCACCATGCCGTGCCAATCAGCTAATTTATGTTCTATGTTTAAGCGTGCTTCAGTGGTTTTGTTTTTAAATGTAGTGCCTATTTCACCATTTTCAATTTCACTGTGTAAGTAATCTGTATAGCCTAAGCGCAAATTAATGGTTTCAATCCAATTATTATGTAGCGCATAGCTTAATAGACCTTGCCAGCGATCTTGCTCTAACTGGGCAAAAACAGGTGTTTCTTCATGTGCTTCATCACTATGGGCATCGCCGTCGGCTGCATGATCGTGTTCATGTCCGTGATCATGCTCATGACCTGGAATACCATAATCCGTTTTTATTTTACCGTAAGAAAACCCAACCGTTAAATGCTCACCTACGTAGCTAGTACCAAAGTTAACGGTTTCACTGTCGATAAAGGTGTTTTCTACAGAATCTTTACTTTCAACATCACCATCTTCGTGAAGCTGGTTAAATCGTGGTGTTTGATAGTCATCGCCGCTGCGTTTAG
The DNA here is from genome assembly GCF_013414205.1 of Pseudoalteromonas sp. MIP2626. Taxonomy (NCBI): domain Bacteria; kingdom Pseudomonadati; phylum Pseudomonadota; class Gammaproteobacteria; order Alteromonadales; family Pseudoalteromonadaceae; genus Pseudoalteromonas; species Pseudoalteromonas sp. MIP2626. Next base: position 54,639 of record NZ_JAATTW010000001.1, on the reverse strand, counting down.
TGCCATCAAAATGAAAGTTAAAATTATTATAACCCGTCTCTAACTTTGCAGCGTAGGTATTCGCGTTGGATACCGAATCGTGACTGTATTCTACTGCACCGGTTAATTCATCTATATTGCTCGTAGGAATACGGTTATCAACTACGTTTACCACACCACCAATAGCACCAGAGCCATACAGTAGGGTACTTGGGCCACGTAGTACTTCTATTTGTTCAGCAGCTAAGCTGTCGCTAGAAGTAGCATGATCAGGGCCAATACGCGATGCATCACTGCTGTCTAAGCCATTTTGCATAATTTTAACCCGAGGGCCATCTAAGCCACGAATAATTGGGCTTGATGAAACAGGGCCAAAATAACTCGCGTTAACTCCCGGTAAGCCTTTTAGGGTTTCGCCAAGCGTTGGCTTTGACTTGTTTCTTAGCTCATCACCAGAGAGTACATTTACCGGAGAAATCATTTCTAAGCTACTTTTGTGCAAGGCCGATGCAAACACAACTACAGTTTCAATAGAGGTTGGCTTTAAAGCAATTGCAATATTGTTTGATGACTCGGTTACCGTAATGCGTGAATCGCTATAGTTATCTTTGCTAATATGCAGCTGGCCGCTCGCATCAAGCTCAATGGCAAACTCGCCAAGCTTGTTAGTTTTAACGCTTTGAGATTTACCGTGTACATGAATAGTGGCGTTTTCAATAGGTTGATTTTTTTCATCTGTTACTTTGCCATTAACAGTAGCAGCAAGTGCAGAGTGAGAGCATAAAACAGAAAAAATTGCAGAAGAAATTAATGTTAGCTTAGTCATGAGTCTTTAAGTTCGTGGTTGTTATGTTGTGATATAATATAACACTACAAAAGCGACGGTTCAATGATGTTATAGTATAACCTTATCGATTTTAGTAATTAATTAGCAGGGAAATCTGCAAGGCTTTGATTGTTAACAATTTATAAAGGTTAATTAATTTGGTTTATGAATATGTTTTTTATAAAGGGCTAAAAAGTACTTTTAAACTAAGTGGTTTAAAAGTACTTAAAACTGATTAGAGAGTGATTTTTAGACTGTTTGGTTTAAATGAAGTTAAAGTTTAATATGTATGTCGCCATTAGGTTTGCAGCAGCACAACAGTATTTCGCCGTCGCGTACAAACGCTAGAGGCTCTTCATTATAATCAACTTTACCCGACACTAAAGTCGCTCTGCAGGCACCGCAATAGCCTTCGCGGCATTGAAAGGCCACTTCTATCTGTTGAGATTCTAGGCAGTGTAAAACAGAAGGGCAGCCAGTGCTAAATTCTATGCACTGGCTGTTATCTGCAAGCGTAATGCTTGCAGTAGGTCGATCAGTCATTATAAATCAAAGTCACCAAATTCAGAGGCATCAACTTGCGAGTCTATTTGACCAACAAGGTAGGAGCTAATTTCAGCTTCTTGTGGTGCTACTTGCACGTTATCTGACACCAACCAAGAGTTTATCCATGGGATAGGATTACTGTTGTTTTTAAACTGTGCAGGAAAACCAATGGCTGTCATTCGAGCGTTGGTAATGTATTCAACGTACTGACATAAAATGTGTTTATTTAAGCCAATCATTGAGCCATCTTTGAATAAGTACTCGGCCCATTCTTTTTCTTGCTCTGCAGCGTCCACAAACATTTTAATTGCTTCGTCGCGGCACTGCGCGGCAACAATCGCCATTTCTGGATCGTCTTTACCGTCTTGCATAATATTTAAAATATGCTGAGTGCCAGATAAATGTAGCGCTTCATCGCGGGCAATAAGCTTGATTATTTTAGCGTTACCTTCCATCAATTCACGCTCAGCAAACGCAAACGAGCAGGCAAAGCTGACATAAAAACGAATCGCTTCTAAAATATTTACCGACATCATTGCCAGGTAAAGTTTCTTTTTCAGCTCAAATAAATTAACAACAACAGATTTACCGTTAATCTCGTGTTTGCCTTCACCGTATAAATTGTAAAGCGACACTGAGTTAATTAAATCATCGTAGTATTTTGTTACCGCATCGGCACGTTCACTAATTTTATCATTGCTAACTATGTCATCAAAAATAAGTTCAGGTGCTTGGGTAACATTACGAATAATATGCGTGTACGAGCGGCTATGAATCGTTTCACTAAACGCCCACGTTTCTATCCATGTTTCTAACTCTGGTAGCGATACAATAGGCAGTAGGGCCACGTTTGGTGAACGCCCTTGTACGCTATCAAGCAATGTTTGATATTTTAAGTTACTTAAAAATATATGCTTTTCATGATCAGGTAATGCTTGAAAGTCTAAGCGGTCTTTGCTTACGTCTACTTCTTCTGGGCGCCAAAAAAACGAAAGCTGCTTTTCAATTAGTTTTTCAAAAATAGGGTATTTTTGTTGATCATAACGAGATACGTTAACGGTTTGGCCAAAAAACATTGGCTCTTCCATTTGGTTATTATGTTTACGACTAAAGGTAGTATAAGACATGTTTATCACTCAAAAAACTATCAGAATAAAGCGGGCTTAGTGCCCGCTTAAAATAAAAACTCAAAAATTAAATTTTACACGCGCCGCCTGCGCAATCATCATCTTCAAGATCCGGTGTATCTTCTTGTGCATCAGATGCACCATCGCGGGTATTGTGATAGTACAAGGTTTTAACACCCAGTTTGTAGGCGCTAAGCAAATCTTTTAATAAGACTTTCATCGGTACGCGACCGCCTTCAAACTTACCAGGATCATAATTTGTATTGGCCGAAATAGACTGGTCAATAAATTTTTGCATTATACCCACAAGTTGTAAGTAACCATCGTTTGAAGGAATATCCCACAGTAACTCGTAGTTATCTTTTAAACGTTCATATTCAGGTACAACTTGCTTTAAAATACCGTCTTTACTTGCTTTAACGCTAATATGACCACGTGGTGGCTCAATACCGTTTGTTGCGTTAGAAATTTGCGACGATGTTTCTGATGGCATTAGCGCACTTACTGTTGAGTTACGCATACCGTGCTCTTTAATGCTGGCACGTAATGCATCCCAATCAAGGTGTAGTGGCTCATCACAAATTTTGTCAAGATCTCGCTTGTACGTATCTGTTGGCATTATACCTTGAGAGTAGGTTGTTTCGTTAAACTTAGGACATGCACCACGCTCTTTAGCAAGCTCGTTTGATGCTTTCATTAAGTAGTATTGAATCGCTTCAAATGTTTTGTGCGTTAGTGCATTTGCGCTGCCATCTGAATAACGCTTACCGTTTTTAGCTAGGTAGTATGCGTAGTTAATTACGCCTATTCCTAGAGTACGACGACCCATAGTGGCATTTTTTGCAGCCGGTACTGGGTAGTCTTGAAAATCAAGTAAGTTATCTAAAGCGCGTACAGCAAGCTCAGCCAATTCTTCAAGTTCATCTAGTGACTCAATAGCCCCTAAGTTAAATGCAGAGAGTGTACATAGCGCAATTTCGCCTTCTTCGTCGTTTACGTTATCCAACGGCTTAGTTGGTAATGCAATTTCTAAACATAAATTAGATTGGCGAATAGGTGCCACTTTAGCAATGAACGGGCTGTGCGTATTACAGTGGTCAACGTTTTGTAAGTAAATACGACCGGTACTTGCACGTTCTTGCGCAAACATTGAGAACAGTTCAATAGCTTTAATGCGTTTTTTACGAATTGATTCGTCTTGTTCGTATTTTACATAAAGCGCGTCAAACTCGTCTTGGTCTTCAAAAAATGCATCGTAAAGGCCTGGCACATCAGAGGGGCTAAACAAGGTAATGTAGTCGTCTTTAATTAAACGCGAGTACATTAGTTTATTAAACTGTACGCCGTAATCTAAATGACGCACGCGGTTGTCATCAACCCCGCGGTTATTTTTAAGTACTAACAGGTTTTCTACTTCTAAATGCCAAAGCGGGTAGAACAAGGTTGCTGCGCCGCCACGTACACCGCCTTGCGAACAGCTTTTAACCGCTGTTTGAAAGTGCTTATAAAAAGGAATACAACCCGTATGGTACGCTTCGCCATTGCGAATATGGCTACCCAGTGCACGAATGCGACCTGCGTTAATGCCAATGCCGGCACGTTGCGATACGTATTTAACAATTGCAGACGAGGTGGCGTTAATTGAATCAAGGCTGTCGCCACACTCTATTAATACACACGAGCTAAACTGGCGTGTTGGCGTACGAACACCTGCCATAATTGGCGTAGGCAGTGAAATTTTAAACAATGAAATCGCATCGTAAAAACGTTTTATATACGCAATACGTGTATCGCGAGGGTAGTCAGCAAATAAGCTAGCAGCGACTAAAATATATAAAAACTGCGCGCTTTCATAAATCTCACCGGTTACACGGTTTTGAACTAAGTATTTACCTTCAAGCTGTTTAACCGCAGCATAACTAAAGTTAAGGTCACGGCTGTGATCTAGGTATTCGTCTAATTCGTCAAGCTCTTGCTCGGTGTAATCTACCAGTAGGTGAGCGTCGTAGCGTTTGTCGCCAACCATTTTTGTTACATGATCAAATAAACGTGGTGGCTCAAATTGGCCATACGCTTTTTTACGTAAATGGAATACAGCTAAACGTGCTGACAAATACTGATAATCAGGAGATTCTTTTGAAATCTGATCGGCTGCAGCTTTAATGATGGTTTCGTGAATATCTTTAGTACGAATACCGTCGTAAAATTGAATGTGTGATTTTAATTCAACTTGCGAAACCGAAACGTTATTTAACCCTTCGGCGGCCCATTCAATAACGCGATGGATCTTGTCAAGATCAAGTGGCTCTTTACGGCCGTCACGTTTGCTTACAGATAACTGTTGGTTCATAGTTTTGCCTGTATTCCTTGGAAATTAAGTATTTTGACCAATGATTAATACTCCAAAATAACAGAGTATCTATTCATTTATTATTGTTTACACCAATTCAGGCGATTTTATTGAATAACATTTAGCCACAATATCTGGTGTTGTTCAAATTAGAGATCACAAGATAGTGTGGTCCGCGTTGTTTTGCAAGGGACAGAATTGCCCCTAATTGTGGATAACGTCGGGATAACACATTTGTGTTAGTAAGCATTAACCTTCGAACATTCGGTTAAGTTGAAATTTACAAAAATCAACTAAGGATCTACTAAATTTACGCTTTTTAAAAATATATTTTGACTGCTTTTTTTATCAGCAGGCTTTGTGTGAAAACTAACACAATCACAATATATAGTGTTTAATAATTAACATAGCACTATATATGGTTAAAACCTTCAATAGGGCTTTGCCAATTAAAATCGGCCTGCCAGCTCAAAACTTCGGTTAAGTTAGGCACGTAACCCCAAAGTGCGGTTGCGGTGTGCATACCTGCCGCTTTACCTGCTTGAATGTCACGCAAAGCATCGCCAATGTACAAGCAACGATTTGGTGCAACGCCCATTAGCTTGGCACAATGTAGTAAAGGTAAAGGCGAAGGTTTAGCTTCAGCTAAAGTATCGCCACTGATAACCACGCAGGCATTTTTTAAAGCAGGGATCGCGGCTACTAAAGGGGCGGTTAAAAATCCGGGTTTGTTAGTCATGATCCCCCATTTGATGTTTTTTCGCTCCAGTTCGATAAGTAGTGGCTCAATACCAGCAAAGCACGTGGTGTGTTTGGCTATATTAGCCGCGTAGGCATCAATTAATTGCTTAACGAGTTGTGCTTGCGGTTGCTCACCCCATTTATCTTTAAAACCGACCTCTAACAAGGCTGCTGCGCCATTAGATGCAGCAGCGCGATATACCTCACGACTTACTGTATCTAATTGCTGCGAACGCAGTACGGTATTTAAAGCTGCACCTAAGTCATCAGCGGTATCGAGTAAAGTGCCATCTAAGTCAAATAAAAAAGCATCGTACTCTATAGTAGGTGACGTTGATTGAGAGCTGACCATTACGCTAACTTCTCAAAATGCAGAATATAATTTACGCTTACGTCGGTATTAAGCGAGTACTGCTTAGATAATGGATTATAAGATAACCCAGCACTGGCGCGCACTTTTAAACCCGCTTGTTCAGCCCAGGCAATTAACTGTGCTGGTTTAATAAACTTTTTATGATCGTGAGTGCCTTCAGGCACCATTTTTAATAGCTTTTCTGCACCAATAATGGCGTATAAATAGGCTTTAGGGGTTTTATTAAGTGTTGAAAAAAACACATCAGCACCGGGTTTTGCAAGCTCTGCAACAGCATGAATAATAGAAGCCGGATCGGGTACATGCTCCAGCATTTCCATACAGGTTACTACATCAAAGCGAGCAGGGTGCTCGGATGCATATTGTTCAGCAGGTACTTTAATATACTCTACATGTACGCCTGTCTCTAGGCTGTGTAATTTGGCAACAGTTAAAGGCTCTTGGCCCATATCTATGCCGGTTACCTTTGCCCCCATGCGCGCCATGCTTTGGCTTAAAATACCGCCGCCACAACCTACGTCTAGTGTTTCTTTGTCAAATAGACCGCCAGTTTTATTGGCTATAAAGTCTAAACGTAAGGGGTTTATTTCGTGAAGCGGTTTAAATTCCCCGTCTAAATCCCACCACCGCTCTGCGATGGCCTCAAATTTTGCAATTTCTGCGTGATCTACATTTTGATGTTCGGTCATAAAATACTTCCTCGTCAATCTGGGGGCATTATATAGGGCTAAATTGGTAAATCGCAAAGTTTTGCGCCTGTAAATCTAAATAAATTGTGGTAGCATGTTTCTTTAGCAATAATAACAAATTCTCTTGATACCTAATAGTGGGTGTTTAAGAGCTGATACTGAAGGAATGTGATATCAATGACTGATCTCGCCCATGGCATTCTGCCAGTCAATATTGAAGACGAGTTAAAAAACTCCTACTTAGATTACGCAATGAGCGTAATTGTAGGACGTGCATTACCAGACGTGCGTGATGGCTTAAAACCTGTTCACCGCCGCGTTTTGTTTGCAATGAACGAGCTTAGTAATGATTGGAACAAGCCTTACAAAAAATCGGCACGTGTTGTCGGTGACGTAATCGGTAAATACCACCCACACGGCGATAGTGCTGTTTACGACACTATAGTACGTATGGCACAGCCATTCTCACTGCGTTATATGCTAGTAGATGGTCAAGGTAACTTCGGTTCGGTTGATGGTGATTCAGCAGCGGCAATGCGTTATACAGAAGTACGTATGGCAAAAATGTCGCATGAATTATTAGCCGATCTTGAAAAAGAAACGGTTGATTTCGTTCCTAACTACGACGGCACTGAGCAAATCCCTGACGTTTTACCAACCAGAGTTCCTAACTTATTAGTAAACGGTTCATCGGGTATTGCGGTAGGTATGGCAACAAACATTCCACCTCATAACTTAACTGAAGTGGTAAATGGCTGTTTAGCACTCATTCAAAACCCTGAATTATCTATTTTAGAGTTAATGGATTATATCCCGGGCCCAGATTTTCCAACTGCTGCAATTATCAACGGTAAAAAAGGCATAGAGCAAGCCTATTTAACTGGCCGTGGTAAAGTGTACATGCGTGCCCGCGCTGAAATAGAAGTAGATGAAAAAACGCATCGTGAAACTATCATTGTTCACGAAATACCTTATCAAGTTAACAAAGCGCGCCTAATTGAAAAAATTGCCGAGCTGGTTAAAGATAAAAAAATTGAAGGTATTAGTGCACTACGTGATGAATCAGATAAAGACGGTATGCGTATCGTTATTGAGATTAAACGTGGTGACGTAGGCGAAGTTATTTTAAATAATTTATATGCGCAAACGCAGTTACAAACTGTGTTTGGTATGAATATGGTTGCGTTAATTAACAACCAGCCTAAGTGCTTTAATTTAAAAGAAATGCTTGAAGAGTTTATTATTCACCGCCGTGAAGTAGTAACTCGTCGTACTGTTTTTGATTTACGCAAAGCGCGTGACCGTGCACATATGCTAGAAGGTTTAGCAATTGCACTGGCAAACATCGACCCAATTATTGAGCTTATTCGTAATTCACCAACACCTGCTGAAGCAAAAGTTGCTTTAACAGCGCGTTCGTGGGAATTAGGTAACGTAAAAGCCATGCTTGATAAAGCAGGCGAAGACAACGTTGCCCGCCCAGATTGGTTAGCTGCTGAGTTAGGTATTCGCGATGGTCAATACTTTATTTCTGAGCAACAAGCTCAAGCAATCCTAGATTTACGCTTACATAAGCTAACGGGTTTAGAACACGAAAAGATTCTAACTGAATACCAATCGTTATTAGATTTAATTGCTGAGCTTTTACATATTTTGGCAACACCAGAGCGTTTAATGGAAGTTATTCGCGATGAGTTAGTTGAAATTAAAGCGCAATATGGTGATGAGCGTCGTACTGAAATAAATGCCGCAGCACACGATATCAGCCTTGAAGATTTAATTACCGAAGAAAACGTAGTAGTAACGCTTTCTCACGAAGGTTATGTTAAGTATCAGGCTCTGTCTGATTACGAAGCGCAGCGTCGTGGTGGTAAAGGTAAATCGGCAACGAAGATGAAAGATGAAGATTTCATTGAACGTTTATTAGTTGCTAATACGCACGATACTATATTGTGTTTCTCAACGGCTGGTCGTTTATATTGGCTTAAAGTGTATCAGTTACCACTTGCAAGTCGTGCAGCGCGCGGCAAACCAATTGTTAACTTATTACCACTTGAGGCAGATGAACGTATTACCGCTATATTACCAGTACGCGAGTATGCAGAAGATAAATACATCTTTATGGCAACCGCATTTGGTACAGTGAAGAAAACACCACTAACGGCATACAGTCGTCAACGTGCAAGCGGTATTATTGCGGTTAACCTAAATGAAGGCGATAGCCTAATTGGTGTTGATGTTACCGATGGCAGCAACGAAATTATGTTGTTTACCGATGCGGGTAAAGTAGTACGCTTTAAAGAAGCAGAAGAAACAACGGTTGTTGATGAAAACGGTAACCCAGTACTAGACGAAGAAGGTAACCCTGAGATTCGCTTCAAAGGTGTTCGTCCTATGGGCCGTACAGCTACAGGTGTTCGTGGTATTAAAATGCCTGAAGGACAACGCGTAGTATCGTTAATTGTGCCTAAAACAGATGGTGCTATTTTAACCGTGACTGAAAACGGCTACGGTAAACGTACTTTACTTGAAGACTACCCAGCGAAGAGTCGTGCGACTCAAGGTGTAGTGTCTATTAAAGTAAGTGAGCGTAATGGTGCGGTTGTAGGTGCTGTACAAGTTGACGATAACGATGAAATAATGATTATTTCAAATCGTGGTACCTTAGTACGAACTCGCGTTAATGAAGTTTCTACGGTTGGACGTAACACGCAAGGTGTTATTTTGATCAGAACTATTGACGAAGAGCAAGTAGTTGGTTTACAACGTATAGAAGAGATTGAAGTTACCGAAAGTGACTTAATTGATATCGAAGACGTCGAAACAGTTGATACGGTTATTGATGAAGTAGCGGATGATAATCCTCCTTCAGAATAATTGAGATTAAAAAAGCGGCCTTGGCCGCTTTTTTTAATGGTGTTGAATAAAATTAATATTAATAATACTGCGCAATAAAATAATTTTTACAATAGCAAAAAGACTCAATTGCAAGACGTTAATTTATATATATAGTTGTTCTCAGTAATTGTTTTATATTGCTCTGTTTGCTGCATTAATGCAGCCTTATAGGTAATGAAGGCTTTAATACTATGAGTGAGGCTATAGCCCACTTAATAATCACAGCTTTAATTTAATGTGTATAACCTGATTGAATGGTAATCGGGTGTTTAATTTTTTAATTACTGGAATGAGGAAAAGGTAATGAGTAAGTATAATTTTTGTGCGGGGCCGGCCATGTTACCGCCAGCAGTAATGAAAAAAGCACAACAAGAATTTATAGATTGGCAAGGTTTGGGTGTATCGGTGATGGAAATGAGTCACCGTAGTAAAGAGTTTTTAGCGCTCACTAAAAAATGTGAAGCGAGCCTGCGTCGTTTAATGAATATTAGCGATGAATTTGAAGTGCTGTTTATGCATGGTGGCGGTCGCGGTCAATTTAGTGCTGTGCCATTAAATTTACATCAGGAAAATAAATCAGCGGTTTACTGCGAAAACGGCGTATGGTCAAAAAGTGCAACGGATGAAGCAAATAAGTTTACCCAAACTACTGCTATCGATGTTCGTAACGATACCGATGGTCAATTTTCGATTAAAGCAGTGGCAGACTGGCAGTTGCCAGCAGATGCGTCGTACATTCACTATTGCCCTAACGAAACCGTTGATGGCTTAGAGATTTTTGATGTACCGAGTCATCCAACAGCGCCAATTATTGCAGATATGTCGTCAACTATTTTATCGCGTGAAATTGACGTTAATCAATTTGATTTAATTTACGCTGGCGCACAAAAAAATATAGGTCCTTCGGGCATTGCAATCGTTATCGTACGTAAAACATTACTAGCACGTGAAGGGCTTCCTAAACCAGGTATTTTAGATTATGCACTAGAGGCCAAGCAGGGCAGTATGTTTAATACGCCACCAACATTTGCATGGTATTTAGCGGCTGAAGTATTCCAATGGCTTGAGCAAAATGGTGGTGTAAAAGCCATGGAAGCACAAAATATTGCAAAAGCTGAACTACTTTATAATTTTATCGATAATTCTGATTTTTATTCTAATAAAGTAGCTAAGCATAGTCGCTCGCGTATGAACGTCCCTTTTTGGTTAAATGATGAAAGCTTAAACAGTAAGTTTGTTGCTCAATCAAACGAAGCGGGCTTGCTAGCACTCGAAGGCCATAGAATTGTAGGTGGAATGCGCGCCAGTATTTACAACGCAATGCCACTTGAGGGCGTGCAAGCGCTTGTTGATTTTATGGCTGCTTTTGCAAAGGAAAATAGCTAATGGAACAATTACGCTTAGAACCTATTTCGTGTGTTAATGGCAGCGTCACTCTGCCGGGTTCAAAAAGCTTATCAAACCGTATATTGTTATTAGCGGCATTGGCAAATGGCACTACTGTTGTTGAAAACTTACTTGATAGCGACGATATACGCCATATGTTGGGCGCGTTACAATTATTAGGTGTTAACGTTAGTTTAAACCAAGAGCGAACAGTTGCTACAGTACAAGGTGTTGGTGGGGTATTTAAAACCCCAAGAGAGCCTTTGTTTTTAGGTAATGCAGGCACAGCTTACCGTCCTTTAACCGCTGTACTTGCTGCGGTTGCAGGTGAGTACGAACTGATTGGCGAGCCACGCATGGAAGAGCGCCCAATAGGGCATTTAGTCGATGCGCTGCAAGCACTTGGCGGTGATATTACTTACAGCAAAAATAAAGATTACCCACCGCTTAAAATTATAGGTGGGCAAATTAACGGTGGTGAAGTTGCAATTGACGGCAGTATATCAAGTCAATTTTTAACTGCATTACTAATGGCTGCACCACTGTTTAATGGTGATACCAAAATAACGATTAAAGGCACTTTAGTATCTAAACCCTACATTGATATTACCCTTGATGTAATGGCACGCTTTGGAATAGAAGTTGAGCATAGTAATTATGCAACTTTTACCGTAAAAGGTGGTCAACAGTACCAGTCACTTGAACGTATTATGGTTGAAGGCGATGCGTCTTCTGCATCTTACTTTGTAGCTGCAGCTGCAATTGCCGGTGGCGAAATTGAAATTAAAGGTGTCGGTGCTAAATCGGTGCAAGGCGATATTGGCTTTGCTAAAGTAATGGAACAAGTGGGCGCTAAAATAGATTGGTATGATGAGCGTTTAGTTGTTCGTAAAGGCCAATTAAACGGTGTTGATATTGACGCAAATGCCATACCTGATGCAGCAATGACATTAGCCACTGTGGCTCTATTCGCTAAAGGGCCAACGGCTATTCGTAATATTTATAATTGGCGCGTAAAAGAAACCGATCGACTACACGCTATGGCAACTGAGCTCAGAAAAGTGGGCGCAGAAGTTGTAGAAGGGCACGATTTTATAGAAATCACTCCCCCGAAACACTTTAACGATGTAGCAATTGATACTTACGATGACCATCGCATTGCCATGTGTTTTGCTATGGTTGCCGTAGGTGGAAAGCCAATCACGATTAATGATCCTAAGTGTACTTATAAAACATTTCCGACATTTTTCAATGTATTAGCATCAGTTAGTGAGTAGGTTTTTGATGTTAATTAATAAAAAGTTACACACTAATAGCGATCTATTTAAATAACTGACGTATAATATTGCGGTTTACTTAGGTGTGCATTGTAGGAGGTTTAAATGCAGGCGTTATTAATGCCCGTGATCACCGTAGATGGCCCAAGTGGTTCAGGTAAGGGAACTGTTTGTCGCTTGTTAGCCGAAAAGTTGGGATGGGATGTACTTGATAGTGGCGCAATTTACCGCGTTTTATCTCTAGCGGCACTTCACCATCAAATCGCATTAGATAACGAAGATGCATTAGTTCCCTTAGCTGCTAACTTAGATGTACAGTTTTTGGTAGATAGTCAAACTAATGCAGCAAAGGTTGTTTTAGAAGGTGAGGATGTAACCACCACAATCCGTAACGAAGAAGTAGGGGCTGCAGCATCAAAAGTAGCAGCACTACCTCGCGTACGCGAAGCGTTATTACGTCGCCAACGCGCATTTAGAACTGAACGAGGTCTAATTGCTGATGGTCGTGATATGGGTACTGTGGTTTTTAAAGATGCACCGCTAAAAATATTTTTAACCGCCAGTGCACAAGAACGCGCCAAACGACGTTTTGTTGAGTTGAATGCTCGCGGTCTTAATGTTACACTGAGTGGTCTATTAAAAGACATTCAAGAGCGTGATGATCGCGATATGAATCGTGCCGTTGCGCCACTTGTGCCTGCAGAGGATGCTATTGAGCTTGATACTAGCGAGCTTAATGCACAGCAAGTATATGATAAGGTATTAACTTTATTGGATACGGCTATCTCTGAAGGTCGGCTTCCTAAACGAAGCTAAACACATTTTATGCACCAGCAGGATGCCAGTGCTATTTTAACAACCCCATGCAGCATGGTTGCTTATTGGTATAATATATAGAGACGTATATTCGTATGTCAGAAAATTTTGCGCAGTTATTTGAAGAAAGCTTAAAGGGTTTTGAAGCAGAGCAAGGCTCTATCGTTAAAGGTACAGTAATCTCAATCGAGAACAACATTGTACTTGTAGATGCTGGTCTTAAATCAGAAAGTGCTATCCCTGCTGAGCAGTTCAAAAATGCTGCTGGTGAACTTGAAGTTGCTGTTGGCGACGAAGTAGATGTTGCACTAGATGCAATTGAAGACGGTTTCGGTGAAACTATCCTTTCTCGTGAGAAAGCGAAGCGTCACGAAGCGTGGATCCGTCTTGAGAAAGCATGTGAAGAGCAAGAAACTGTTACTGGTGTTATCAACGGTAAAGTTAAAGGCGGTTTCACAGTTGAAGTTGATTCAATCCGTGCTTTCCTACCTGGTTCACTTGTTGATGTTCGTCCAGTACGTGACACAACTCACCTTGAAGGCAAAGAGCTTGAATTTAAAGTAATCAAGCTTGATCAAAAACGTAACAACGTTGTTGTTTCACGTCGTGCAGTTATCGAATCTGAAAACTCACAAGAACGTGAAGAGCTTCTTGCTAACCTTGTTGAAGGCCAAGAAGTTAAAGGTATCGTTAAGAACCTTACTGACTACGGTGCATTCGTTGACCTTGGTGGTGTTGATGGTCTACTACACATTACTGATATGGCGTGGAAGCGTGTTAAGCACCCTTCAGAAATCGTTAATGTTGGCGACGAAATCGCAGTTAAAGTTCTTAAATTCGACAAAGATAAAACTCGTGTATCTCTAGGCCTTAAACAGCTTGGCGAAGATCCATGGGCAGCTATCGCTGGTCGTTACCCAGAAGGTTCTAAACTTTCTGGTCGTGTTACTAACCTTACAGATTACGGCTGTTTCGTGGAAATCGAAGAAGGCGTTGAAGGTTTAGTTCACGTTTCTGAAATGGATTGGACTAACAAGAACATCCATCCTTCAAAAGTTGTTAGCCTTGGCGACAGCGTTGAAGTTATGGTTCTTGAAATCGACGAAGAACGTCGTCGTATTTCTCTTGGTCTTAAGCAATGTATTGCTAATCCTTGGCAGGAATTTGCTCGTCTACAAAACAAAGGCGACCAAGTTACTGGTAAGATCAAATCAATCACTGACTTCGGTATCTTTATCGGTCTTGACGGTGGTATTGATGGTCTTGTACACCTTTCAGACATTTCTTGGAATACACCTGGCGAAGACGCTGTACGTGAATTCAAGAAAGGCGACGAAATCACTGCTATCGTATTGCAAGTTGACCCAGAGCGCGAACGTATCTCTCTAGGTGTTAAGCAAATCGAAGCTGACCCATTCAATAACTACCTTGATGCAAACAAAAAAGGTGCTATTGTTAAAGGTAAAGTGACTGAAGTTGATGCTAAAGGCGCAACTATTGAACTTATCGAAGGCGTTGAAGGTTACATCCGTGTAGCTGATATCGCTCAAGAGCGCGTTGAAGATGCAACTACTGTTGTTTCTGTAGGCGACGAAATTGAAGTTAAATATGTTGGTGTTGATCGCAAGAACCGCACTTTAAGCTTATCTGTTAAAGCTCTTTTCGAAGCTGAAGAGAAAGAAGTAATAGAAAAGCTTAAGAAAGACGAGCCAGTGTTTGAAAACGCAATGGCTGCTGCTTTCGCAAATGCACAAAAAGACTAATTAATCAGTCTTTAATTGGAAGGGCAGTTTATGCCCTTCCATTATTTCTTTTAAGGAAATGCTATGACTAAGTCAGAACTGATAGAAACACTTGCACAGCAACACGCACACGTTCCAGTGAAAGATGTTGAAAATGCAGTAAAAGAAATTCTTGAACAAATGGCCGGCTCATTATCTTCTTCAGATCGTATTGAGATCAGAGGTTTTGGTAGTTTTTCTTTGCATTATCGCGCTCCACGTACCGGTCGTAACCCTAAGACTGGCGAAACAGTAGAGCTAGATGGTAAACATGTACCACATTTTAAACCAGGTAAAGAATTACGTGATCGTGTAAACGAGAGCATTGCCTAGTTAACTTATTGGAGTAGGGTACTTGTTTAAGGTATTAAAAATTATTCTGGTTGCACTTTGCTTGATCAGTGCATTTGTATTGGGTTCTCAAAATCCACAATTAGTACAAATAAACTATATTATAGCCAGCAATACATTGCCTTTAGCCGTTATAATAAGTATTTGCTTTTTATTAGGTGTTGTAATTGGTTGTTTTGTAAGCTTTAAATTGTTTTCACAACTTAAGTGGCAAAATTATCGTTTAAAAAAACAGTTAGCACCTGAACAAAATAAAAAAAAGCCTGCTGCTGATAAAGACTCATAATTATGATTGAGCTGTTATTTTTACTACTTCCTGTGGCTGCCGGTTACGGCTGGATAATGGGAAAAAACAGTGCTAAAAATCAAGCTCATCAATTTAATCGGCAGATCACCTCTGAATATAGTAAAGGCTTAAAGTTTTTACTCGACAGGGAAGAAGATCAAGGCCTTGAACATTTAATTAATTTACTAGAAGTTGCAGCTGACTCGGTTGAACATTATTCAACGCTTGCAACTATGTTTCGCCGCAGAGGCGAGCTAGACCGCGCAATAAAAATTCACGAACTCCTTTTAAAACACCCAAGCCTTAATGAGCAACAAGCTGCTGCTAGTCGTTTAGAATTAGCAGAAGATTATGTTATGGCTGGGCTATTAGATAGTGCCGAAGAGCATTTAGTTTGGCTTGTTAAAATGGACCACAGTGAAGCATTAGATCCTATTATCACTCTATATTCGCAAACCCGAGAGTGGCAAAAAGGGATTAATATGTTTGAAGCGCATAGTGAATTATTTTCAAAAGAACAACACTTTAAAGCCATAGCTAACTTTTACTGTGAGCTGGCGTTAAGTGATAATAACCCCTCATTAATGCGCAAAGCCATTAGTTTGAATCATAAAGCGATACGTCCTTTATATGAACTTGGTTTGTCTGCATATACTAAAGAAGACTACGTAAAGGCAATTTACTATTGGCGCGAATTAATTTGCCAATTTACATTTTTTGCTCCTTTATTTGTCGATAAATTAGCACATTGTTATAAGCATCTAAATTTAACTCATCAATTTCATCAGCTGATCAGTGAGTTACTCGACAAAGGTGGCGTGCTAATAAAAATACAACATTGCCAAGCTTTGTTAGAGCAAGGTAATACAGAGCAAGCTTTTGAGTTTTTAACTGATAGCTTAAAGCGCCAACCAACCATACGCGGGTTTAGTTTTTTATTACAACTAATGGGCGCTCAAGATAAAAATACTAAAGAGGTGCTCGACCAAATAGATAAACTGGTCACTTCTTATATTGCCACCAAACCAGACTTTCAATGTCAGCATTGTGGCTTTACTAGTTATACAATTTATTGGAATTGTCCTTCTTGTAAGCATTGGGAAACTACTGTACCAAGCAAGGGCTTAGACGGATTTTAATCTTTTAGTTTTCAAATAACACTTTCGCTATAAAGTAGGATAGTTATGCCTTTCGAAAAATCAAAAAAAATTCTTATTGCACTCGATTACGATGATCAGCAAGCCGCTTTAGACTTTGTAAAACAGCTATCACCCGATTCATGTCGCCTTAAAGTAGGTAAAGAAATGTTTACTTACTTTGGCCCTGCATTTGTAAAAGAGTTAATTGATTTAGGTTTTGATGTATTTTTAGATTTAAAATTTCATGATATTCCTAACACAGTGGCAAAAGCAGTGACTGCGGCGGCAAAAATGGGTGTATGGATGGTTAATGTGCATGCAAGTGGTGGCTTTGAGATGATGAGCAAAGCTAAACAAGCACTAGCTCCATTTGGCGATAAAGCCCCATTATTAATTGCTGTTACCGTGCTAACGAGTATGGATGAGACAGAGTTAAAGCGTTTAGGCGTAGAAAAAACACCACAAGAGCAAGTTATTTATTTAGCGAAGTTGGCAAAAGAAGCAGGACTTGATGGTGTTGTTTGCTCTGCTCAAGAAGCACAACAATTAAAAGCAGAGTTAGGCGCAGGCTTTAAGCTAGTAACGCCTGGTATTCGCCCAGTAGGGAGTGATGCTGGCGATCAAAAACGCATTATGACTCCTAAACAAGCTATAGATGCAGGCAGCGATTACTTGGTGATCGGACGTCCAATTACTCAAGCAGACAATCCTGTTGCTGTTTTGGCAGATGTTAATAAATCTATAGAATAATTTAACAAAAGTTCAGGCTTTATTGCCAGAACCCTTGCGAGATGTTTGTTTTATGTTACATTAATAAAATCAAAATGCAGTAAGGGTTTTATTTTGAGACTAATGTTAGGTTCTATAGTGATTATTGTTGCTGGATTTTCAGTAAACAAATATGTTTTTTCTAGTAAAGTGTATGATGGAGTAACGGCAGTTACGGATATTGTTGCTATATATCCCGTAAATATATTCGATTTTAAACAAACAATGCAAAATTACGCTTATCACCTTTGTTATAAAAATGAGGATAGATTAAGTCAACAGCATGTAACTTCACACGAATGTGTAGATAGCCATGATAGCCTTAAACGAGATTGTGAAGATAAAGTATTTCGTTTAGCGCCATTAAATTTGCAAAATAAAGAAGAAGTGCTCAATTACGCTAAGCAATATACACAATGTACTTTGCCGTATAAATATATTATTGGGTAGTGAAAGGTTAGTTATAAGCGCTAAGTGCAGCACTTAGGCTACACTCAACGCATAATAATAAATTGTTATTTTAAGCGAATGGATTTCGCTTCAATTTCTATTAATCCTAGTTTAAATAATCCACCAATTGCCTTTTTATAATTAGCTTTACTGGTCGAAAATATTTTCTTAATTGTTTCAGGATCAGACTTATCACCTAAAGCAATAACGCCACCTTCCTCTTTTAGCTTTTCCATTATAACATCGCCAAGATTACTAACTTTAGCCATACCTGGTTTTTCTAATACAACGTCAATTTTGCCATCTTCACGCACTTTTTGAATAAAGCCTTTTAGTTTTTGCCCTACAAATAAGCTTTTAAATACCATATTGTAAAAAATAACACCAAAGTGAGATTCTTCAATAAGGACTTTGTAACCAATGTCAGTTTTACCCGCTATGATCAAATCGACTTCTTGTAAATGGGTGTATTGCGGCTCATCTTTAGATAAAAAACGATTAAAGTTATTTGATGCACAAATACGCTTACTGGCATTGTCTAGGTACAAACGCACTAAATACGAATGACCTTCTTGCATACGCGGTTTTTGCTCATTAAACGGCGCTAGTACATCTTTTTCTAAGCCCCAATCTAAAAAGGCACCAATACTATTAATTTCTTTAACACGCAGTAGGGCATATTCACCTACTTGTGCATGAGGCTTTTTAATTGTTGCTGTAGGTAAATTAGCATTATCTAAAAATATAAATACGCTAATGCTATCACCAGCTTCAAGCTCATGTTTTATTTCTTGTTTTGGTAAAAATACTTCGCCTAAATCGTGGCCGTCTAGGTAAGCACCTTCGTTACTAACTTCTTTTACAAATAAGGTTTGTGTGGTTCCAAGGTAACTCATAATTATTCCTGTTCAGGCTTTTTTCTGCGGCGCATAGGAGTATCGCCATCAATATTAATAGGGGCTTTAATGGGAGCTGATGGTTTTTTAGGCTTAGCTTTGCGTTTAAACACTGGCTTTTTAGCTGCTACTGTTTTTTCTGTGGCTAAAATTGCAACTGGTTTCTTTTCTTTAATCCCTTTAAATTTAGCTTTTAAACCATCAACGCTATCAAACTTTAATTCATCATTTAAGAATGCTTTAATTGCTAAATAACTTGGCCAATCTTTAGGGCCTACTAACGACAGTGCGCTGCCTTTAAAACCAGCTCGACCTGTACGCCCAATTCGGTGAACATATTCTTCAGCGTGTTTAGGTAAATCAAAATTTATAACATGGGTAACACTGAGTAAATCTAAGCCACGTGACGCAACATCTGTGGTTATTAATATTTTGAAGTTTTCACGGCTAAACGCATCCATAATATCGAGACGCTTATTTTGTGCTAAATCACCTGCTAATGGCTGTGCTTTAAAACCTTTAGCGCAAAGCGCTTCGCTCAAACGGCTGGTATCTGCACGGGTAGCTGTAAATATAATACATTGGCCAACATCGTCTTGATTCAAAAAGTGCTCAAGTAAGGCTTCTTTATGATCAAGATGATCAGCAAGATATAAGCTTTGTTTAATATCTGAGTGTTGCTCGTTTGCAGCGCTGAGCATTATTTGCTTAGGCTTTTTTAATAAGTTGCGTGATAGTGCATCTACTTGTGCATGATCTAGTGTAGCCGAAAACAATAGTGTTTGGCGCAGGCGATGATCGGCCAAGTCATTAATCATTTTAAGTTGTTCGGTAAAGCCTAAATCTAGGATACGGTCTGCTTCATCAAAAATAAGTAGCTCAAGACCGCTCAATTGTAACGTACGCTTTGTAAGGTGATCGGCTAGACGACCTGGTGTTGCAACTACAAACTGCGGATCGTTTCTAAGCGCTTTAATTTGGTCATTAAAATTTTCGCCGCCGAGTATTTTTACGGCTTTAATGTTTGTACCTGCGATTAATAAACGCAGTTGTGTAAATACTTGCGTAGCAAGCTCACGTGTTGGAGCAACAATAAGTACCCGAGGATCGCGTTTACTGAGTGCTTTTTGTTTCATTACTCGTTGAACAGCGGGTAATAAAAACGCCAAGGTTTTGCCTGACCCTGTTTTAGACTGGGCGAAAATGTCATGCCCTGCAAGTGCTGTAGGCACTGCATGTGCTTGAATGTCGGTAGGCTGGGTGATCCCTTGATGTGCTAGTTGTGTTTCAAGGCGATTATCAATCCCAAGATCAGTAAAGTGCAAGGTGTGTTTCTCCAAAATGAGCAAGTTATATCTTAATTCTATCGGCGCATTATAGCCCACAGAGGCGTATGGCTAACAGTAAAATGCAAATTATAAGGCTAATTTTTGCATTTAATCACAAAAAGCGTAAAATACGCGCCCAAGATGCGCCGGATTTACGATTCGGTATATATTAAAAAGCAAAATAGGAATAAATATGACGGCTGTTCATAAAGACAATTTAACCAGCGAGCACTTTATAGTGTGTGCACTGTATAAATTTGTAGCATTACCTGAGTTTGAAGCGCTTAGAAAACCATTACTAGATGTAATGGAGGCAAATGAAGTTCGCGGTACTTTACTAATCGCCTCTGAGGGTATTAATGGTACGGTTTCAGCTAAACGTGCTGGCATAGATAATCTTCTTAAATGGCTTGAACAACAGCCAAGCCTTAATAACATTGTTACTAAAGAATCTTACGATGACGAATGCCCATTTTACCGCACCAAAGTAAAACTAAAAAAAGAAATTGTGACTATGGGGGTTGAGGGCATCGATCCGCTAAAAGTAGTGGGTAGTTATGTTAAGCCAAATGAATGGAACGCATTAATTTCAGACCCAGAAGTGATACTTATAGATACCCGCAACGATTACGAAATTGAAATAGGCACCTTTCAAAACGCAGTTGATCCTAACACCAAAACATTCCGTGAATTTCCGCAGTGGGCTAAAGAAAACCTTGATCCAAGCAAGCATAAAAAAGTAGCTATGTTTTGTACTGGCGGTATCCGCTGTGAAAAATCAACAGCGTATATGAAAGAGCAAGGCTTTGATGAAGTGTACCATCTTGAAGGCGGTATTTTAAAATACCTTGAAGAAGTACCAAAAGATGAAACCATGTGGGAAGGCGAATGTTTTGTATTTGATAATCGTGTAGCGGTTAATCACGACTTACAAAAAGGCTCGTATGACCAATGTCATGCGTGTCGTATGCCGATCACCGAAGACGAAAAGTTAAAAGCTGAATATATGGAAGGCGTGTCGTGTCACCATTGTATTGATAATGTAAGCGATGAGCAGAGAGAACGTTTTGCTGAGCGACAAAAGCAAATAGAGCTTGCACAAGCGCGTGGCGAAGGCCACATTGGTAATGAAGCACAAGCTATTTTACAGCAACGTAAAGAGGCTAAAAACGCTAAAAAACAAGCCCAACGTAGTAAATAATATTTTATTAAATTAATTTAAAAAGAGTCATTATTGACTCTTTTTTTGTATCCACTATATGTTTTAACCTAAGATTGGTAATGTTAGTCTTTAGGTAATACCAATTGCATTAAATTAGTATAAAACACATCATAATATCGCTATGTAGGAAGCAACTATGCAAGCCGAACAAATAGAAATAGCGCAGTTTTTAGCACAGCATCCCCCTTTTAACGATTTACCCATTAAAGCGCTTAACGAGCTGGCGCAACAAGTTGAAGTTGCATACTTTAGAGCGCAAACAGAGATTTTACAGTTAGGCCAAGATATTGCCGACTTGTACGTTATAAGAAGCGGCTCGGTAGAAATGTATCGCCGTAATGGCGAGCTTTATAATCGTTTAGCCGTGGGTGGAATATTTGGCCAAATGGGCCTATTGATGAACCGCAAAGTGCGTTTTCCGGCCACTGCACTAGAAGACACATTGGTTTACTGCATTAATGTTGAACTGTTTAATCGTTATTGCGATGAGTTTGATGCATTTGCTGATTACTTTGAAACCGATGGCAATGTACGTTTGCACCAAGCTATTGTTGAGCAAGCCGACAGTAACGATTTAACGACAGCAAAAGTAAAGTCGCTTATTCATCGCGATGTAGTGACAGTATTAACCACTTCTACGGTGCAAGATGTTGCCAAATTAATGAGTGAAGAAGCGGTTTCATCAGTACTGGTTACAGATATAAATAAGCCCATTAACGACGACCCGGAAGAGGATGATGGCCAAGTAGTTGGCATAATTACCGACCGAGATTTACGTAATAAAGTGGTTGCGCCAGGATTGTCGTTTGATACTCAAGCACAGCATATTATGTCTACTAACTTAGTGATTTTAGATGCTAATGCCTACGTTTTCGAAGCTGTATTAGCGATGTTAAGAGACAGCCTGCATCATTTGCCGGTAGTGCAAAAACGCAGGCCGATTGGGGTAATATCACTGTCTGATATTTTACGTTACGAGTCGCAAAGTAGCTTGTTATTAGTGCGTGGTATTTTGGCTCAGCAATCAGTGGAAGACTTAACCCATTATGCCCGCCAGTTACCTAATGTATTTGTGCGTATGGTTAACGAAGATGCAAACTCTCATATGGTTGGTACAGCCATGGCAGTGATTGGCCGTACTTTTAAGCAAAGGTTATTAATATTAGCTGAAGAAAAGTATGGGCCAGCTCCCGTGCCTTATTGTTTTATTGCTTTAGGCTCCATGGCGCGCGATGAGCAACTGATAGTAACGGATCAAGATAATGCGCTTATTTTAGATGACAGTTACAACGATGAGTTACATAACGAGTACTTTCAAAACATTGCTGATTTTGTTTGTGATGGTTTAGCACAATGCGGCTACACCTATTGTGATGGCGAAATTATGGCGTCATTTAAAAAGTGGCGTAAAACTCGCTCTCAATGGTTTGAGCAATTTGCAGATTGGATAGCAAAACCAAAACCACAAACGTTATTACACAGCTCTATATTTTTTGATTTGGACGGCGTTTGGGGTAAAACAAAATGGGCCGATGAGCTCAAAGTCTTTGTTGCTAAACAAAGCAAAGCAAATAGGGTGTTTTTGGCAAATATGGCTGCTAATGCGCGTAATCGAACGCCGCCTCTTGGGTTCTTCAAAGGTTTTGTTTTAGAGCATAACGGCCAGCATAAGCACTCAATGAACTTAAAACGCCGTGGTACCGCACCACTTTCGGATGTTATACGGGTGCATGCATTAGCGATTGGTTCACGCAAACAAAACTCGTTTGACCGCCTTGAGGATATAATTGCCGCAAAAAGTTTACCCGAGGGTAAAGCACAAGATTTACGAGATGCGCTGGAGTATATAGCTATGATGCGAATTCGTCATCAAGCATTACAAATAGAGCAAGGTGAAGAGCCCGATAATAATTTAGATCCACATCAACTTTCACCGTTTGAGCAGCGTAATTTAAAAGAGGCATTTGCGATTCTTGAAAAAGCGCAAAACTATCTAAAATTTAGCTTTATTTCAAATACAAATGTGAAGTGATTTTTCTATGAGCAAGCAAAAGCAAGCAATAGTTGACTGGTCGCTTAGGTATCAGCAATTAGCAAATAGCAGTGAAAATGCCTTGTTACAGCAGTTTTATGCATCGGCTTTTAATCAGCCTGCTGCAGCAATAGCTGATGTGCCATTTGTAGCGATGGATTTTGAAACCACCGGCTTAGATAGCGAAGCAGATGACATAGTGAGTGTGGGTTTAGTGCCTTTTAACTTACAGCGAATATACTGCAAGCACAGCCGCCATTGGGTAGTACAACCGCGCAGAAACTTACATGAAGAATCAATAATCATTCATGGTATTACGCACTCAGAGGTTGATGATGCACCAGACTTTAATCGTATTATTGAGCCTTTACTTGCCGCGCTAAGCGGTAAAGTCGTGGTGGTACATTATGCAGCAATTGAGCGGCCATTTTTAAATAATGCGTTGTTACTTAGGCTGCACGAAGGCATAGAGTTTGCGTTAGTTGACACTATGGATATTGAAAAAAGAGCATTAACAGCACGCCAGGGTTTAATAGGGCGGTTATTTAACTCTAAAATAGGCTCGTTGCGATTAAATGATTGTCGTAAGCGCTACTCACTTCCTGCGTATAATAACCATAATGCCCTAACCGATGCATTGGCCACAGCTGAGTTGTTACAAGCGCAGCTGAGTCATCATTATCGCTTAGATACGCCGATAGATG
Source organism: Pseudoalteromonas sp. MIP2626 (assembly GCF_013414205.1). NCBI lineage: Bacteria > Pseudomonadati > Pseudomonadota > Gammaproteobacteria > Alteromonadales > Pseudoalteromonadaceae > Pseudoalteromonas > Pseudoalteromonas sp. MIP2626. The sequence continues at coordinate 30,674 of NZ_JAATTW010000001.1, read as the reverse complement.
ATTTGTGGATATAAACTTTATTTTATAGCTATAAAAAACGCCGCATAATTTGCGGCGTTTTTATTAGTACTTTTTATAATTACCAGTAAGGGCAGTAAGTACGGTTACTTTTTAGTACGAGGCTCAGTACGTAAGCCCAACAGTAAGCTTAAACACATAAACAACAATACAATAGTAAAAGGTAACCCGGCAGATATAGCGCCAGCTTGCAGCGCTTGTATAGCTTCAGTTCCACCTATCCAAAGTAGTGCGGCAGCTACCGCACCTTGGGTTACAGCCCAAAAGATACGTTGTGGTACAGGTGCATCAATTTTGCCACCAGCCGTGATCGAATCAATTACCAATGAACCAGAGTCCGATGACGTAATAAAAAACACCAATACTAAAATAATCGCTACAAACGATAAAATGTTAGACAAAGGTAATGCATCAAACATTTGGAACATAGCAAGTGGTACTTCAGTAAGGCCGTTAGTACCTAGCTCACCTACATTATTAACCACCTGATCAATAGCAATACCGCCGTATATAGACATCCATAAAATAGTAACAGCAGTAGGCACTAGTAATACCGCAATTAAAAATTCACGTATAGTACGACCACGAGAAACACGCGCAATAAACATACCTACAAACGGTGACCAGGAAATCCACCACGCCCAGTACGATACAGTCCAGCCATGCATCCAGGTTTCATCTTCACGACCATGAGGATTACTTAAGGGAATAATATTTTCTACATAGCCCATTATGGTAGTAGGAACATTACCTATAGCAACAGCAAAGCCAACTAAAAATACAAACACAAGTAAAACCAAGGCAATTAACATATTGGCATTACTAAGTACTTTTACTCCGCCATCAATCCCTCTAACTACCGAAATAATAGCTAAAAGTGAAACCCCAATAATAACTAAAATTTGTGAACCAACACCACCAGAGGTACCAAATACATGATCTATACCTGCAGAGGCTTGTTGTGCTCCTAACCCTAGTGAAGTTGCAAGACCAAAGAGTGTTGCAAGCACAGCTAAAATGTCGATAAGGTGGCCAGGCCATCCCCACGCTCTATCACCTAAAATAGGATAAAAAATAGAACGGATAGACAGTGGTAAGCCTTTGTTATAAGTAAAGAATGCAAGTGAAAGTGCGACAACTGCATAAATAGCCCACGGATGTAGACCCCAATGGAACATAGTTGCGCCCATTGCTAGTTTTGCTGCCTCTGGTGTATTAGGAGCTACATTTAAAGGTGTTTCAAACCAGCCAGTATAATAAGCAAGCGGTTCTGCAACACCCCAAAACATTAAGCCAATACCCATACCTGCAGCAAATAACATAGCTAACCATGAAAGGCGAGAGTGAGTAGGTACTGCATCATCTCCCCCTAAACGTATTTTACCGTAAGGCGATACAATAAGTGCTAAACAAAAAATAACGAAAAAGTTAGCAGCCCACATAAATAAGGCATCAAAGTTATTAATAATATCTGTTTTTATACTATCAAGTGCAGACTTAGCTGTTTGTGGATCGGTAACTAAAATAGCGATCAAAAAGATGACAATCAGACCAGCACTTATGCCGAAAACAGAGTTATGTATATCTAACCCCCATTTTTGTACGTTGTCTTGACCTACGGTATAGTCCGTACTATCAATACTATATTTGTCATGCTCTTCGCTCATGCAATACCTCATTTGTTGTTCTAACCCTGGATGTTACCCAGTGTCGTAATTAATTATATTAGCCTTGTAATTATATTAGTTTAAACACAAATAATTAGAAGACTAACTAATCTGATTTTTGATCATTAACTTTACTAGTGTATGAGTTAAATACTAAATGTAAATGATTTTGTATTTAGACTGCTGATATTATAGTCAAAATGATGATATTTGTTGCTTTTAAGTATAAAAAATAAACACTCTCTAACTTGTTAAATTAGTTTACTATTTACTAATACATATACGAGAACACTTATAAATCAGCGCATATTATCCGAAATCAGAATTATAAAAACACATAGGTAAATAATTACTGTCACGGAGTATGTAAATACTAATAAGCTGCTAATTAAAGGTGCCTAATATAAACGCCCCTTTAATCTAGGAATACTTAGTATATGATTTAACATTAGGTTATATTTTAACAGTAAAGTAGTTAAAGGAGTAAATTGCGACTATGACTAATGATATTAAACATTTAGTTGGAAAAAATGAGCTTAGTGAGCATTTTAAATCGGTACGTAAATATAGCCTATCACTCATTAGTGCGTTAAGTGCAGAAGACTGTCAATTACAAGCAATGGCCGACGTAAGCCCAAGTAAATGGCATCTTGCGCATACCAGTTGGTTTTTTGAAACATTTTTACTCTGCATTCATAGCCGTAATTACAAAGTATTTAACCCTGAGTTTAAAATATTATTTAATTCTTACTACAACGGAATTGGTGAGCAATTTAAGCGGGGTAACAGAGGCAGCCTATCGAGGCCGAGTCTTGATGACGTAATAGCATACAGACGATATATTGATGAAGCTGTTATAAGCGTGTTAAATACTGCAATAACCCCAGAAATAGAGCAAATAATTACTCTTGGCCTAAATCACGAGCAACAACACCAAGAGCTAATGTTGATGGATATTAAGTATAACTTTTCTATTAACCCAATATTTCCTGCGTTCCAACCACTAAAGCCAACTCAAGTACCAAACCAGCAATCCAGTGCTGCTATAAAATTTATAAACTTTGACCAAGCAATTATAAACATAGGGAGCAATGCTGAAAACCAATTTGCCTACGATAACGAACAACCTAAGCACTCTGTGCTGGTTCATCCATTTAGCTTTGCTAATAGATTAGTGACTAATGCAGAGTATTTAGGCTTTATTAATAGCTCAGGCTATAGCAACCCGCAACATTGGCTAAGTGACGGCTGGGCACATATACAGGCTAATAATTTAACACAGCCATTGTATTGGCATTATATAAACGGGGAGTGGTTTGAGTTTACCCATTACGGATTATTACCCCTTAACTTAGCCGCGCCGGCTTGTCATGTTAGTTATTATGAGGCCAGCGCTTATGCAAGTTTTGTTAATGCACGCCTGCCCACAGAGTTTGAATGGGAATATGCAGCCCAGCAACACGCACCAAGTAATACAGCGCACACGTCACTTTTATTGCCAAATATGGCCGATAGTAGCGCTGCTATTGGGCAGCTTACAGATAGCTGCTGGCAATGGACAAACAGTGCTTATTTACCTTACCCTGGTTTTAAGCCAATAGCAGGCGTGGCAGGAGAGTACAATGGTAAGTTTATGAGCAATCAAATGGTATTACGTGGCGGTTGCGTGTTAACTCCTGCTAATCATTTACGTACAACCTACAGAAACTTTTATTATCCCCATCAAGCCTGGATGTGTAGTGGTATAAGACTCGCTAAGGATAAAACATGAGCCAAATGACAACAATAAAGCAGTGCAGTATAAATACCTCTATAAGCAACTGTGAGTTTTTAACAGATGTAATAAGTGGCTTAACCCAGCAACAAAAATCACTCCCCTGTAAATATTTTTATGACGACAAGGGGGCTGCATTATTTGAGCAAATAACAAGGCTGCAAGAGTATTACGTAACCCGTACTGAGCTGGCTATTTTAGAAAGGTACTCAAAAGAGATTGCACAAATCCTACCTGAAAGCTTATCAATAATAGAACCCGGTTGTGGTTCAGGCAAAAAAATTGCCCACTTATTAGCTCATATGAGCAAAGTAAAAACGTTTGTACCGTTCGAAATATCTACAGAAATGCTTAACTATTCATTAGCGCATTTATCGCCATTATTCCCTGAACTGGTTATTGATCCGTTATTAGGCGACTTTACCGATAGCGCAATGGTTAAACAGCTTATTAAAGAAACCGCCCTCGATAGCCAAACTAATTTAGTGTATTTCCCGGGCTCCACCTTAGGTAATTTTAACACGCTTAAAGCCATTGAAATAATGAGAAACTTTCAGCATTTATGTGGTGTAAATGGCTATGTTTTAATCGGGATTGACTTGGTAAAACAGCGCCAAGTACTGTTAGATGCATACGACGATAAACTCGGTGTAACCGCTGCATTTAATAAAAACTTATTACAACGAATCAATGACGAACTAAATGGATCATTTAACTTAGCCAATTTTAACCATGAATCACGTTATAACGAGCAGCATAACCGCATAGAAATGCACTTAGTGAGCCTTTGCGAGCAAACAGTGATAATTAATAACCAACAAATTAATTTTAAACAAGGTGAAAGTATTCATACCGAAAATTCTCATAAGTACACCCTAGAATCGTTTAAACAGCTTGCGGCACAAGCTAATTTAAGTTTAGAGCAAACATGGCAAGACGATAATAATTACTTTGCCTTATGCCTATTAAGGCCGCTATAAATTATTAGTAAATAACAACTTGGCCGTTGTTAAGTTCATAGTTTAACAACGCGCCATTAGGCGATTGCTGTATAAGCGTAACTTTATTTAAACCGTATAGTCTAAATAATAAGGGTGCAATAACCGATACTGCTGAACCCGTTGCGGTATCTTCGTTTACACCAAACTGCGGGGCAAAGTATCTAAAATGTGCAATGGCATTTTGTGCTTGAGTATTTTGTACTGTTAGCGCAATAACCGCATTTTTATGCAGGTGACTTAGGGCTTTAGAATCAACTTGTAAGCGTGTTAAATCGTCTTGTGCATTGAACAATAACAAGGTGTAACCGTTTTTATTGGCACTGCTGTACGCGGCTTTTATTGATAATGAAAATACTCGCTGTAATTTACAGTAGCAGGGGGACTTTATCGACTCAATACTTGCTAATACCAACTGAGCCTGTTGCCTGTTAATTTTTATTTTAAAACGCTCATTACAGCTTGTAATAAATACCTGTGGGCAATAAGAAAAATAATGAAGTAAAAAGTTAGCTGCAGCCAAAGTGCCATGCCCACAGCGCTTAATTTCACTTGTTTGGTTAAACCAGCGAATTTTACAATAAGGTTGAGTTATCTCATTTTGATTTAAAAATACAGTCGCAGGATGATTCGATTTTGACGCAATATATTGCATTAATTTAGAGGTTAAGCCCTTTTTATAAATAACAATTAAAGCACTTGAACCGGCTAAGTTAGCTGTGTGGTTATAAAAAACAGCTTGGGACGATGCGAGTGTTATAAAGCGCCACACAAGCCATGCTGGCTTGTGTGGCGCTAAGCAAATTCGCTTAGCTTTTGCTAGCATACGCATCGTTATGAATAAGCGCGGCACGTCCAGAAGGGTCAGCATTATTTTGAAACGACGCATCCCATGCCAGCGCTTCGGGCGTAGAGCACGCTACCGATTTGCCATAAGGCACACATTTAGCGGCGGCATCACCAGGAAAGTGAGATTCAAAAATAGCGCGGTAATAATATGCTTCTTTAGAATCGGGGGTATTTATAGGGTATTTAAACTTTGCATTGGCAAGCTCTTGATCGCTCACTTGCTCGTTTACAAACACTTTTAAGGTATCAATCCAGTTATAACCTACACCGTCTGAAAACTGCTCCTTTTGACGCCATAATACTTCCTCTGGTAAATAATCTGCAAAGCCTTCGCGTAAAATATGCTTTTCTATTTTTCCCTCTGTACACATTTTAGCTTGTGGGTTAATACGCATTGCCACATCCACAAACTCTTTATCTAAAAATGGTACGCGAGCTTCAACTCCCCATGCTGCCATCGACTTATTGGCACGTAGGCAATCAAACATATGCAGTTTAGATACTTTACGGTTAAGCTCTTCATGAAACTCTTGTGCATTCGGCGCTTTATGAAAATACAAATAGCCACCAAACAGTTCATCTGCCCCTTCGCCCGATAGCACCATTTTAATACCCATGGCTTTAATTTGTCGGGCCATTAAATACATAGGAGTAGAGGCACGAATAGTGGTTACATCGTAGGTTTCTATGTGGTAAATCACTTCGCGCAGGGCATCTATACCTTGCTCAATAGTAAATATAATAGGGTGATGAATAGTGCCTATCATATCGGCTACTTTTTTAGCCGCGGCTAAATCAGGTGAGCCCTCAAGGCCAACAGAAAAAGAATGCAATTTAGGCCACCATGCATCGCTTTCGTCGTTATCTTCAATTCGTTTTGCCGCAAAACGCTGGGTTATAGCCGATATAAGCGACGAATCTAAGCCACCAGAGAGTAATACGCCATAAGGCACGTCGCACATAAGCTGGCGTTTAACGGCAGCCTCTAGTGCGCTTTTAACATCTTCGGCCTTTGCGCTGTTATTTTTAACGGCGTCAAAGCTTTGCCAATCGCGTTTGTAATACGCTTTAAGCTCGCCATCTTTACTGCTTAGGTAATGCCCAGGCGGAAATTCTTCAATGTGCTTACAAATTGGTGAAAGGGCTTTTAGCTCTGAAGCTACGTAAAAGTTACCGTGTTCATCGTGACCGGTGTAAAGCGGAATAATACCAATATGATCGCGGCCAATAAGGTAACTGTCATTTTCTTCATCGTATAAACAAAATGCAAAAATGCCATTTAAATCATCTAAAAAGTCGGCACCTTTTTGTTTGTAAAGCGCTAAAATAACTTCGCAGTCAGATTCTGTTTGAAAGGTAAAATCGGTGGTTAAATTTGCCGCTAATTCTTTATGATTATAAATTTCACCGTTTACCGCTAAAATATGTGTTTTTTCTGGATTATATAAAGGCTGTGCACCGCTAGAAACCCCTACAATAGCTAGGCGTTCATGTACTAAAATTGCTTTTTTCGATGCATAAACACCCGACCAATCAGGGCCGCGGTGCCTTAATAACTTCGACATTTCGATGGCTTGCGTACGCAACTGTACGGGATCAGATTTTATATCTAACACCCCAAAAATTGAACACATAGACTACCCCTCATTCTTGTTTTTATGTGTATTGCAGAGCAAAAAAACTCTGCGACTCACCTTTGTTTTAGCAGAATTAATAACGTAAGTCACACCGCATTTACAAAATAATAAGAATAATTTATGCACCAACATAGCTCGTATTGCACCAAAATGATTAATGTGTGGTGCCGGCTGCTATTTTTACATCGCGCTCATTGCTCAAAGCTTCAGCTATCATTACCTTTAGCGCATTTATTACCACTTCTTCACTCATGCTTGGTGCGCCATTATGGTGCACTGCTTGGCTTGGTAAATAAGGAATATGAATAAAGCCGCCTTTCATTTTTGTATAGTTTTCGTTTATATAATGCAGCAAACCATACATCACATGGTTACACACATAAGTACCGGCAGTATTAGAAATGGCCGCAGGAATATCACTTTCATGTAAGGCGCTTAGCATACGTTTTATTGGTAAATTGCTAAAATAAGCATCGGGGCCATTTTTTGCAATTGGGGTATCAATAGGTTGCTTACCGGCATTATCTTTAATGCGCGCGTCATCTATATTAATCGCAATACGCTCTATAGATATTTCGCTACGTCCACCAGCTTGGCCAACACATAAAACTATCGCCGGGTTATGGGCCTCTATCGCTTGGTGTAATTGCGCAATAGAGGTATTAAACTCACACGATAACTCAATAGCACATACTCTATGTTTCATTATTATATGGTCGTCGAGCTTTTGCACTGCTTGCCAAGAGGGGTTAATGGTTTCGCCATCAAAAGGAGTAAAACCGGTAATTAATACGCACGCCATAGGGTAAGTTGATTTAGTCATTGAACACCACGCTATACATTAAAACAATATTAACGGCGAGTAAGGTTACTGCCGTAGGAGTTTGTACTTTTATTACACTATGCTTCTATTTATATTTAAATCGAGCATAACCGTCCTATTTTTTATTATTGCTATTATTGAGTGCCAAACTGAGCTGATGTAAATGAGTATTTTGTTTATGTTGGGCTCTGTGTGCTTGCTCTAGGGTTACATATTCAAATTCTATATTATCGGCTGCTCTAAACTGTGCAAATTGATGTAAGTCAGCACTGATCACTGTACCTAGTAGCGGATAGCCGCCGGTAGTTTGGCCATCATTAAGTAATACTATGGGCTCTCCGTTGGGGGGCAATTGTATGCTCCCTGGGTTCACAGCCACAGAAGGTAATGAATGTGTGTGCATCAGATTATCTGTATTATTTACTAACCTTACGCCCATTCTATTACTGTTAGGGCTGGCTTTAAATTTACCCGAAGTAAAACTATGCAAAAGTGTTTTACCTAATAACTTTGCGTGCGGGCTAGGGTGCAAGCGGATAATTTTACGTTGCGGTGGAGCAATAGCCCCCATTTTTATAAAAGGGCCATTAAAAGGCTTAATTGGAATGCAGTCACCACTGCTGAGTGCTTTGCCATCGAGCCCACCAAAGCATGCATTTAAATCAGTTGCTCGAGAGCCCATTATTAGTGGGCACTGCACGCCGTCTTTTACTGCAATATATGCTCTTAACCCCGCTCGTCCTGTGGCAAAGCTTAATACTTGTTTATTTTTAATAGCGTATGTCCAACCTGGGTAAATCGGCTGTTCATCAAGCTTTGCCTGTAAATCAGCGCCTTGGATGGCAATGACAGTATCGCAGTTAAATTCAAGCTCACATAAGCCCACAGTTACTTCAAGCACCGCATCGTTGTCGTTATTACCAAGGAGTCGATTAGCTATTAATTGTGCACAGGGGTCTAAGCTGCCAGCTTTACTTACTCCTAAATGACGATAGCCAATTCGGCCAAAATCTTGAATAGTGAGTTGTACGCCTGGTTTTAGTACTTTTATCATGCGCCTGCTCCTTGGTTTTTTAGCGCTACAAACTCAAGGGTATCGCCTGGTTGCATTAAGCAAGGTTGAGAATGAGAGCTATTAAATAATGTGGTATTGGTATGGCCAATAATATGCCAGCCACCGGGAGTGTCGCTAGGGTAAATACCGGTTTGGGCAGCGCCAATAGCCACCGCACCTTTAGGTACTTTAATGCGAGGCTCAGCGCGCCTTGGGGTATGTAGGCGTGTATCTAAACCATGTAAATAGGCAAATCCGGGCTGAAAGCCTAAAAATAAAACGTGATACTGAGCTTTGCTATGTATACTAATTACCTCATCAATACTTAAATTATGAAAGCGGGCTACATAAGCAAGATCTTCACCCTCGTATAGGGTCTCTATTAAATGGTGTTTACCAGTAAAAGTACTGCTTTTAAGCTCATCCCATAATAATGGTAATGCCTCTAGCCATTTAGTTAAGCCCGCAGATGACTTTAAATACAAGGTGAGGGAATTCATTCCTGCAACTAAGTCGGTAAACTCTGCGGTGTTTTTACAGTGCGCAGCTAAAGCCCAAATTTTTTTTTGTATAGTTAATACATTGTTTGCGTCTAAATGTGCTGCATCTATCAATAAGCTATTGTTACTAAGTGCATAAATTATAGGAGCCGAACTCATAAAACAAACCTGTTAATACAACATGTTTCAAAGCTAACATAGTTCTATTGATTTATTTACACCATTGCGACCAGCAAAATGGATTAAGAGATAAAATATAAACCTTATAAGCCGCTCACTCGTATTTAATTACTTACCAAGTTGAAATAATAATTCAACAGGTAAGGTCTTTATTAAAGCCTGTTACTATTTTTTGTTAAAAATACATTCGCAACAGTAACCGGCCTTAGCATTTATTTAAGAGGTAGTTTATGTCGTATCAGGGTTTAATTTATTTATCTAGCGTTGCTATTTTATTTAGCGCAAGCAGTGTTGCTTTATCAATGGAAAAAGTAGTGCAAAGTAATGTTCAAGCGACTATGCACGTAGAAACACTAGTACTTGGCTCAGGTTGCTTTTGGGGCGCTGAAAAGCGCTACGAAGCACTTAATGGTGTTATTGATGCTGAGTCAGGTTATGCCGATGGAAACGGCTTTAAAGCCACTTACAGCAATATAACCAGTCAATCACGTCGCTTTGACGAGGACAATTACGCCGAAGTTGTGCAAGTTACCTATAACAGCAATATTATTAGCGCAAAGGAGCTACTCGAAAACTACTTTGAAAGCCACGACCCAACACAAAAAAATCGCCAAGGTAACGATGTAGGCACTCAGTATCGCTCAATTATTTTAACTACCACCACTGAGCAAGCGAAAGTAGCAAAGCAAGTTAAATCGCAATATCAACAACTGCTTACGCAAGCAGAGTACGGCACTATAGCCACTATTATTAAGCCACTTGACACTTTTTATGCAGCTGAAGAATATCATCAAAATTATTTAGAAAAAAATCCAAATGGCTATTGTCCCGATCACTCAACTGGCGTGGTGTTTAACAAAAAACCGCCCGAACAAGTAGATAACTCCGCTTTATTAATGGGTAAACAAATAGTGGTATTAGACTCACGCGAATACTGTCCATACTGTGAAAAATTTAAAAGCGCTGTAGCTAACGACTACAAAGGTAGTATTGCTATGAGCTTTCGCCACGCCGATCAACTCCAAGGTTTAACCATTAAGTCGGCAACCTGGGCAACCCCCACTATTTTATTTTTAGAAAATGGCACTGAAGTATACGGACGTCAAGGCTATGCAAGCCCAGAGGCGTTTTACAAAGCCCTTGGCGCATTTAAACTAGGCGATAGTGAAGCCTATAAAGTTGCATTTAATTCAAAAACCGATCGCGCTTATTGTAAAGAATACAAAATTTTTAAAAATACACCCGATGGCACCTTTGTCGATAAGCTAAGTGGCGAGCCGCTATTTGATACCCGCGATAGGTTTAACTCTGGAACTGGGTGGTTATCGTTTACGCATCCAATAAAAAGTAGCGTTACTGAACATGACGACAGTAGCTGGGGAATGACTCGTATTGAGCTGCGCTCTAAAAGTACTGGCATACACTTAGGGCGTTTATTCCCCGGGGAAGGCCCACGCGGTACAGACCGTTATTGTATAAATGCTACGGTTCTTGAATTTATACCAAGGGATTAAAAATACGTGAGATATACAAAAGCCCAGTAAACTTAACTTTTACTGGGCTTTTTAATTAAGGCTTTAGCTAAAAAGCAGTATTAAAGCCTAATTTATTTTTAGTAAATATTATGTGGATTGCCTAAAAATAAAAACAGTTCAAGCCAAGTCACCACCTAACTTGAACCGTTTTTTACACTGACAACATCTTACACACACAATATAAGATTCTTTTACCAGCTTAATTATCAAACCTTAAATTAAGCTGCGATACTTTCGATAGGTGAACTTTAGATTTATTGAGCATTAATCACAAACGATAAAAATACACCCAATGAGTGAAATAAATTAATCTATAGGTTTGGTTTGTGTATTTTTAAAAGTAGCTATAACCCACTTAGCAAATAAATCAAGCGGATGATTTACATTACTTGGCTCGTGTTGCACTAAATAGTACTTGTCTTTAGTGGTTAGCGGGCGCTCGAATAGCTTATATAACCAGAGTTCGTCTAGCCAGCTTTGGCTTATAGGCAGAGGAATAAGCGCAATACCCATACCTTGCTGCGCTGCTCGTGCTACACCAAACATGCTGTCAATTTGTATAATTTGGGTTGGTGAAAAGTCAACTATTCCAGCTTTCTCGGCCCACTGATGCCATGCCCAAGGGCGTGCTTTGTGTAATATAAGCGGCACTTGATTAAGGGCTTTACAATGGTCATCCTTCCATTGTGCTAACAAATTTTTATTGCAAGCAGGTATATACTCTAAGTTAAACAGCTCTGTTACAACACCTTCGGTTGGCTTATTCGAGGACAGCACTATTGATAAGTCACTATGTCGGGTTAGCTCTTTACGGGTTTTAAGCGTATCCATTTGTAAATTAATATTAGGGTGCGCCGACGTCCATTCGCGCAATCTAGGCATTAGCAACTCGCTTGCAAAAAACTCAGGCAAGGTAATCGTTAAATTTGTATTTTGCTGCATTTGGCTAAATTCATTAATTGTGCTCTCAAGCGTACTAACTATTGGCGATATAGCTTCAAAAAAGTCCTTTCCAGCTGCAGTTAAACTAATCGAGCGGGTTTTACGCACAAAAAGCTCAATGCCAAGTTGTTCTTCTAGTTGTTTAATTTGATGGCTTACAGCCGAAGGCGTTAAATACAGCTCATTTGCTGCATGCTTAAAGCTTAAACTTCGTGCCGCGAAGCAAAATGAGCGAAGACCACGTATAGGAGTTTGCATGTTTTCCAATATAAAGTTGTTTGAGTCGCCTATATAAGGCAATAACTGAACCAATTATTAAAATCAATAATATCAGAAGGTTGAAAGTTTTACTGCATTAAGTTCACAATAATGGTGCAACAAGGTAACAAGGTGGTGCAGGGCAGTTACAAGTTAGCGTAAAATTTCAGCTTCTTAAAATAATAATAAAACTTAGAAAAATAGGCAAAAAAAATCCCTCGTTAGAGGGATTTTGGGTAACTCAGCGCCATTGGCACTGGGAATGAGGTCGGTACAAGGTAAAGTTTAAACCTAGGGCTTAAAACACCATTTCAGGTACTTCACCGTCAACAAGTAATTTACCTGCTGTTTTACTAATAATTTCATCTACAGATACGCCCGGAGCGCGCTCTAACAGATGAAATGCGCCGTCTTTAACTTCTAGTACGGCTAAATCTGTAACTATTTTTTTAACGCAATTAACGCCGGTAAGCGGTAATGTGCAGGCCTCTAATAGCTTTGAGTCGCCATGCTTACTGGCGTGGGTCATGGTTACAATAATATTTTGTGCGCCTGCAACTAAGTCCATTGCGCCGCCCATGCCTTTAATTAGCTTTTTAGGGATCATCCACGATGCTATGCTACCGTTTTGATCTACCTCAAAAGCACCCAGAACTGTTAAGTCTACATGACCACCGCGTATCATGGCAAAACTATCTGCACTATTAAATATGGCTGCACCTTTCGCAGCTGTCACGGTTTCTTTACCCGCGTTAATCATATCGGCGTCTAGCTCTGCTTTAGTTGGGTATGGTCCCATGCCTAACAAGCCATTTTCGGACTGTAACATAACTTCAATATCGTCTGGAACATAGTTTGCGACGAGTGTCGGAATTCCTATGCCTAAATTAACGTAATAGCCATCTTTTAGCTCTTGTGCAACGCGCATTGCAACTTGTTCACGTGATAATGCCATAATATTAATGCTCCTGCTTAATCTCGTGTAGTAACACGCTCAATGCGTTTTTCAAAGTTGCCTTTAATAACGCGGTTTACATAAATGCCAGGGGTATGAATTTGGCTTGGCTCAAGTTCACCCGGCTCTACAATTTCTTCTACTTCGGCTACCGTAATTTTACCAGCGGTTGCGGCAAGTGGATTAAAGTTCATTGCAGTGTGGCGAAACACTAAATTTCCGTAACGGTCGGCTTTCCATGCTTTAACAATAGCAAATTCACCGGTTATCGACTCTTCTAAAATATAAGGGCGACCATTAAATTCTTTTACATCTTTACCTTCGGCAACGGGCGTACCGTAACCTGTTGCGGTGTAAAACGCCGGAATACCTGCACCACCAGCACGCATTTTTTCTGCCAAAGTGCCTTGTGGTGTAAGCTCTACGTCAATTTCGCCACTGAGTAACTGTTGCTCAAATAGGGCATTTTCGCCAACGTATGAGGCAATTACTTTTTTAATTTGTTTGTCTTGTAATAAAATGCCCAAACCAAAGTCATCAACACCGCAGTTATTAGACACCACAGTTAGCTCTTTGGTTTTCATTTGCTTAATTTGTTTAATTAAGCCCTCAGGAATACCACATAAACCAAAACCACCGGCAATTACGGTATCGCCGTCTTTTAATCCTGCCATTGCAGCTTCGTAACTAGAAACTACCTTATCAAATCCGGCCATGAGTCACTCCTCATTGTGTGCTTAAATTGTTTAACTAACTATATGATAGTTAGTTTATAAATACTTTGTATAAAAATTATTTGGGATGTTATTTAGCATGCAATGCAATCGACACTTTACTTACGGGTTGTTTGCCAAGCGCTTTTGTTATTTGCCATCCTGCATCACTAAGCCTTTGTAAATCAATTGCGTGCTCAATGCCAAGCCCTTGCAGTAAGTAAACTACATCTTCGGTGGCAACATTTCCTGACGCCCCTTTAGCGTAAGGGCAACCACCAAGGCCTGCTACTGCCGCGTCAACCGTTGCTATACCTAAGTTTAGTGCCGCGTAAATATTTGTGAGCGCTTGGCCGTAAGTGTCATGAAAATGCACTGCAAGCTGCGACTTATCAATGTGCTGTAATAGCAAAGTAAGTAACTCAGTTACCTTTTTAGCTGTGCCTACACCTATGGTATCGCCAAGGCTTATTTCATAACAGCCTAGTGCGAGTAGCTTTTGGCTAACATAAAGTACAGCTTGAGGGTCTATTTCGCCTTCATACGGGCAACCTAAAACACAACTTACATAGCCGCGTACTTTAATGTTATGCGCTTTGGCAAACTCCATAACGTCGCTAAAACGCTCAATACTTTGCTCAATACTGCAGTTAATGTTTTTTTGACAAAACGATTCGCTAGCCGCTGTAAATATGGCAAATTCTTTAATTCCAGCGGCATGCGCAGCTTGTGCGCCTTTTAAGTTAGGGGTTAACGCACTTAAGTTTACATCGGGCAAATCAAGAGCTGATATCACATCAGCTGAGTCTGCCATTTGCGGCACCCATTTAGGGGATACAAACGCACCGGCTTCAATGTCTTTTAAACCCGCAGCAGCAAGCGCGTTAATAAGCGCTACTTTGTCGGCAGTGGTTACTGCTTTTTCGTTTTGTAGGCCATCGCGCGCGCCTACTTCAACAATACGCACTTTTTGCGGAAAAACGCTCATTATGCGCCTCCCTTAGCAGGGTCACTTGCAACTGTCGTATCTTCAACTATAGCCAGTAACGCGCCATGGCTTACCAGTTCACCTTCGGCAAAACAATAGCTTTGTAAAATACCATCGTGCGGGGCGTTGAGCGTATATTCCATTTTCATCGCTTCAATAATAACCACAGGGTCACCTTTGGTAATACTACTGCCAAGCTCAACTAAGTGTTTTACTACCGTACCATTAAGTGGCGCAGCTAAAGGCAGGGCATCACTTTGGTGATCGCTAATATAGTGCTTATTTACTAGCTCTAGGCGAGTTTGCAGTGCTTTGTGCATTACGGTGATCACGTTATTAACGCGACTTACGTGGGCTGTGTGTTTTTCGCCGTTTATAAATACACTACAAAGGCCATTATTTAAACTGCCTTGAACATTAAATACGTGCTCATTATGGGTAATACTGTAGCCATTATTCGTTTTAACCGCATTAAGGGTTAAATCAACAAACGCAATTTTAACGCTTTGCGGTGCATTTAGAGCAAAGCCACTGAGTTGTTGCCAAGGGCTTGTATTTGGCGCTTCTTGAGTGCTAACTAGCTGCTCTAAATAAGTAAAGGCTGCAATAAGCTGGCTTGCTTGGAGCAGAGATTGATCAACCGCCACTAACGAATCGCCTTGCTCGGCAATAAAGTGAGTGCTAGGCGCGCCTTGTTTAAAGCTAGGGTGCACAGCTAAGTTATGTAAAAAGCCAATGTTAGTACTAAAGCCCGCTAAGTGAAATTGCTCAAGCGCGTGTTGTAAACGGCTCAGCGCTTGTTCGCGATTATCATCATGCACAATTAACTTGGCTATCATAGGGTCGTAGTATGGGCTAATTTCGTCGCCGGCTGCAATGCCAGTATCAATGCGCACAAACTCACTGTTTAGCGGAGTATAAAGTGCTTCAATTGTGCCTGAGCACGGAATAAACTCATTAGCAGGGTCTTCAGCGTAAATACGCGCTTCAAAGCTGTGGCCTTGCAATTTAATATCAGCTTGTTTGAGTGGCAGTGTTTGCCCGCCGGCAATATTAATTTGCCACGTAACTAAGTCAACACCAGTAACCATTTCGGTAACCGGGTGCTCTACTTGCAGACGCGTGTTCATTTCCATAAAGAAGAACTCATCGCCACACAGTAAAAACTCAACTGTACCTGCACCGCGATAGTTTATTGCAAGAGCACAACGCACCGCGGCTTCACCCATTTCTTTGCGCAACTCGTCTGATAAACCCGGGGCAGGGGCTTCTTCAATTACTTTTTGATGACGACGTTGCAACGAGCAGTCACGATCGCCTAAATAAACACAGTTACCGTGGTTATCGGCAAACACTTGTACTTCTACGTGGCGTGGTTGGTTTACGTAGCGCTCTAGTAATACTAAGTCGTTACCAAAGCCAGCAACGGCCTCACGCTGTGCGCCTTCAAGTGCGCTAATAAATTCATTAGCATTATTTACCACGCGCATGCCTTTACCACCGCCACCAAATGCTGCTTTGATCAGTACCGGGTAGCCAATTTTTTCGGCCTCTGCTTGTAAAAAAGCAGGATCTTGCTTGTCGCCATAATAACCAGGTACTAATGGCACATTAGCCGCGGCCATAATTTCTTTAGCACGCGTTTTAGAGCCCATAGCTTCAATGCTGCTTGCTGGTGGTCCAACAAATACAATATTATTTGCTTCACATGCGTTGGCAAACGTGCTGTTTTCAGACAAAAACCCATAACCAGGGTGAATACAATCTGCGCCGCTGTCTTTTGCTACTTGCAGTATTTTATCGGCAACTAAATACGAGTCTTTACTTGGCGCTGGGCCAATGTGGTAGGCTTCGTCAGCCATTTTTACATGCTGCGCGTGTTTATCAGCGTCGGAATACACAGCAACTGTGGTTAAGCCCATTAATTTAGCACTGCGCATTATTCTGCATGCTATTTCACCACGGTTAGCAATGAGTATTTTTTGTAATTTATTTACGTTCATAATTAATCCTACAGTTGCCATTGTGGTGGACGTTTGTCAAAAAAAGCGCTTAAGCCTTCTTGGCCTTCATCCGATACACGAATTTTGGCAATACGATGAGCGGTAAGCTCAATTAGCTCATCGGTTATTTCTTTATTTGCTACATCGTTAATAAGTGCTTTTGCCGCTTTTACTGCAACCGGGCCATTATCAATCAATGTTTGCAGCATAGCGTCGAGCGCACATTCTAAATTACCGGTTACTTGATGAATTAACCCAAGTTGCTTAGCGGTATGCGCATCAAATACCTCAGCAGTTAAAAAGTATCTACGCGCTGCACGCTCACCAATGGCTTTAATTACATAAGGGCTAATAACCGCAGGAATAAGCCCCAGCTTTACTTCGCTTAGGCAAAATTGTGCATTGTCTTGGCATATTGCAATGTCGCAACAGGCAATTAAACCTAAAGCGCCGCCAAACGCAGCGCCTTGCACGGCACAAATAGTAGGGTGCGGGCTTGTTGCTAACACTTGCATTAATTTAGCTAACTGCATTGAATCGGCTAAATTATCGTTAACATTGTTATCTGCCATCGATTTCATCCAGGCTAAATCGGCACCAGCTGAAAAATGTTTGCCCTCAGTTTTTAACACCAAGGCGCGAATATCGAGCGTATTAGCATGTTCAATACATTTTATAAGCTCTTGAATGACTTCGCTGTTAAATGCATTGCGTTTTTCGGGGCGGCTTAAAACGAGTACCGCCACATTTGATTTTGTTATTTGTAGAGTAACTGACATTTTACGCTCCGATTACATTCTAAATACGCCAAATTTCGACTCTTGCACTGGTGCATTACTAGCGGCACTTAAGGCAAGTCCTAAAACGCTACGTGTGTCGGCAGGATCAATAATGCCGTCATCCCATAAGCGGGCGCTGGCATAATACGGATGTCCTTGCTCTTCGTACTGAGCAATAATTGGCTGTTTAAAGTCACTTACTTCTTGCTCGCTCATGCTTTGGCCTTTACGGGCTAAACCGTCTTGCTTAACTTGCGTCATTACACCGGCTGCTTGCTCGCCGCCCATTACAGAAATACGCGCATTGGGCCACATCCACATCATGGTAGGTTCAAATGCACGGCCACACATGCCGTAATTACCTGCGCCATATGAGCCACCAATCAGTACGGTAAATTTAGGCACATCGGCGCACGATACCGCCATAACCATTTTAGCGCCGTGTTTAGCTATACCTTCGGCTTCGTATTTTTTACCTACCATAAAGCCGGTTACGTTTTGTAAAAACACTAAAGGAATGTTGCGCTGCGTACATAGCTGAATAAAGTGCGCGCCTTTTTGCGCCGACTCACTAAACAAAATACCGTTGTTAGCGACTATGCCCACTGGGTGGCCATAAATACTCGCAAACCCCGTTACTAGGGTTTCGCCAAAGTAGCGTTTAAATTCGTCAAACGATGAGTCATCAACTGTGCGCGCTATTACTTCGCGTACATCAAATGGCTTTTTAAGATCGGTGCCAACAATGCCGTAAAGCTCGTTAATATCATAACGAGGTGCTTTAACTTCCTCTAGCAACGGCGCAGTAGGGCGGGTGTAATTAATACGCGCTATACATTGGCGCGCAATCGACAACGCATGTTCGTCATTTTGCGCGTAATGATCGGCAACCCCCGATGTTTTACAGTGCACGTCGGCACCACCAAGCTCTTCGGCGGTTACTACTTCACCGGTTGCAGCTTTAACAAGAGGCGGACCCGCTAAAAATATAGTGCCTTGATCTTTTACAATTATGCTTTCATCGGCCATGGCCGGTACATAGGCACCGCCTGCGGTACATAAACCCATAACCACAGCAATTTGTGGAATACCTTTACCCGACATACGGGCTTGGTTGTAAAATATACGGCCAAAATGCAGCTTATCTGGAAATACATCATCTTGCTCTGGCAAGTTTGCACCGCCCGAATCAACTAAATAAATGCAAGGTAAATGGCAACGTTCAGCAATATCTTGCGCGCGTAAATGCTTTTTAACCGTTAGCGGAAAGTAAGTACCGCCTTTAACCGTGGCATCGTTTGCAATAATCATGCATTCAACACCTTTAACACGGCCAATACCTGCTACTACACCGGCACACGCAATTTCTTGCTCGTAAACACCAAAGGCGGCAAATTGCGAAATTTCTAAAAATGGCGAACCTTCGTCAATTAAAGTGCTAATACGGTCGCGTACAAATAATTTACCGCGGCCTTCGTGGCGCTCTTTTAATGCAGCGCCGCCACCTTGGCTAATGGTTGCCACTTTATTACGTAAATCATCTACCAACGCCGACATATTTTTATGGTTTTGTACAAACGTTGGATCGTGAGGATTAACGCTCGATGTTAAAATCGTCATTATTTAATCCTTAACGGCTTTCAGTGAAAAGTTCGCGGCCAATTAGCATACGGCGTATTTCTGAGGTACCTGCACCAATTTCATATAATTTGGCGTCACGTAGTAGGCGGCCCGTTGCGTATTCATTTATATAACCATTGCCACCTAAAATTTGAATGGCATCTAGCGCCATTTTAGTTGCCAGCTCTGCTGCATATAAAATAGCACCGGCAGCATCTTTACGGGTGGTTTCACCGCGATCACACGAGCGAGCCACTGTATATACATACGAGCGTGCGGCGTTCATTTGCGTATACATGTCGGCTACTTTGCCTTGAATTAACTGAAACTGACCAATAGGCGTATCAAACTGTTTGCGCTCATGAATATAAGGTACAACAATATCCATACACGCTTGCATAATACCCAGTGGGCCTGCTGCAAGTACTACGCGCTCGTAGTCTAGGCCGCTCATTAATACCTTAACGCCTTCGTTTAAGTTACCTAAAATGTTTTCTTCGGGTACTTCGCAGTTTTCAAATACCAGTTCACAGGTATTTGAGCCACGCATACCGAGTTTGTCGAGCTTTTGCGCGGTTGAAAAACCAGGAAAGTCGCTCTCTACAATAAATGCAGTAATACCTTTTGCGCCCGCAGTTAAATCGGTTTTAGCGTAAATAACTAAAGTATGCGCATCTGGACCATTGGTGATCCACATTTTATTACCGTTTAAAATGTACTTATCGCCTTTTTTCTCGGCTTTAAGTTTCATTGAAACTACGTCTGAACCCGCATTTGGCTCGCTCATAGCAAGGGCACCAATGTGCTCACCGCTAATAAGCTTAGGCAAGTATTTTTCTTTTTGGGCTTGCGTGCCGTTACGATTAATTTGGTTTACACACAGGTTTGAATGCGCACCATAGCTTAGGCCAATAGAAGCACTTGCACGGCTAATTTCTTCCATGGCAATAACATGCTCTAAATAACCTAAACCAGCACCGCCAAATTCTTCAGCTACTGTCATTCCCAATAAACCCATTTCGCCCATTTGTGGCCAAAGTTGATTTGGGAAAGCGTTATCAAGGTCAGTTTTTTCGGCTAGTGGGGCAATTTCTTGGCTGGCAAAGCTGTTTACATGTCCGCGGATCATATCGGCGGTTTCGCCAAGGCCAAAGTTCATTTCTTTATATAGTGAAATAGTGCTCATGATTCATTCCTGTGTGATTGATTAAGTTAATACCGCGTATTACTCATCTATTTTATTAAGTGTGTCGCGGCAACGGCGCTCGGCTGTTACCAATTCCATAAGAACAACTTTAATGTCGTCCATTTGTTGTGATAGGTCGGCTTTTTTCTCGCTAATAAGGTCCAGCATAGTTACCAGCTGCTTAGCACTTGATTTGTCGGCGTCGTAAAGTTCAAACAAACGTCCTGTTTCTGCCAGCGTAAAACCTAAGCGTTTACCACGTAAAATTAATTTTAAGCGTACTTTATCGCGTTTAGAGTAAATACGGGTTTGGCCATTTCTACTTGGCGTAACAAGCCCTTGGTCTTCATAAAAGCGGATAGAGCGGGTGGTAATGTCAAACTCCTTTGCGAGTTCGCTAATACTAAAAGTTTGTTCGTTATTGGCAGGCACAGTGGCCGACGTTGCAAAGCTTGTTTGATTATCTGGTTTCATAATAGTGTTTTACCTCATTCGAATAACCCCAATATAAGTGAAGTTTACGTAAAGGTAAAGCAAGATGTTTGTGTAATACTTTAGACTAATGAAAATGGCGAGTAAACTTTCATTAAAGTTAGGCTTTAAAGCCTGCGTAGGCGTTTTTACTGAAGTGTAATGAAACATAATACAAATAAGTTTACAGTTTTTACAGTCAACTAAAAGTTGATTTTAGATTTACGTTGGCGTAAACGTAAATATTATGTATGCTCGTAAACAGATTATAAATAAATTGTTTGGTTCAGCGCATTAAATTGCACGGTGCCAATTACTAAATGGAGCCTTTTTATGACTACTGAAGCCGTTGTTATTGTAGCAGCAAAACGCACCCCTATGGGTGGATTTATGGGCGCACTTAATGATGCGCAATCAACTGAGCTGGGGGCAACCGCTATTGCTAGTGCATTGGCAGAAACAGGCCTAAGCACAGATGCTATTGATGAAGTAATTATGGGCTGTGTACTACCTGCGGGTGTAGGCCAAGCGCCTGCTCGTCAAGCAATGTTAAAAGCAGGCCTAGCACTTAGCACGGGGGCTACCACTATAAATAAAGTGTGTGGCTCTGGCTTAAAAGCGGCAATGTTGGCACATGATCTAATTAAAGCGGGCTCTATAAACTCAGCAGTTGCTGGTGGCATGGAAAGTATGAGTAATGCACCGTACTTTATTCCCAAAGCTCGCGGTGGTATGCGCATGGGGCATGGCGAAATTAAAGATCACATGATGAGCGATGGCCTTGAAGATGCTTACGACAACAAAGCTATGGGTTGTTTTGCACAAGACACCGCTGATGAATACGGTATTGGCCGTGAACAAATGGATAACTTTGCACTAAGCTCGCTTACCAAAGCAAAAGCCGCAATTGAAAACGGCAGCTTTAATAACGAAGTTGCACCGCACACTATGCAAACACGCAAAGGCGACGTTGTCGTTGCTATTGACGAGCAGCCAGGTAATGCCCGCCCAGAAAAAATTCCGAGCCTGCGTGCTGCATTTAAAAAAGACGGCACTATTACAGCCGCTAACTCATCGTCAATTTCAGACGGTGGCGCAGCACTTATTTTAATGAGCGAGTCAAAAGCCAAAGAGCAGGGCTTAACCCCGCTTTGTAAAATTGTAGCGCACAGCACGCATTCTCAAAAACCAAGCGAATTTACAGTAGCGCCAGTGGGCGCAATGAACAAGGTACTAGAAAAAGCCGGTTGGACTACAGACGATGTTGACCTGTGGGAAATTAACGAAGCGTTTGCCATGGTTACTATGCTTGCTATTAACGAGCTTAAACTAGATGAAAGCAAAGTAAACGTAAATGGCGGTGCTTGTGCATTGGGCCATCCAATTGGTGCAAGCGGCGCACGTATTTTAGTAACGCTTATTCATGCACTTAAAAATCGCGGCCTTAAAAAAGGCGTAGCGTCTTTATGTATTGGTGGCGGTGAAGCCGTTGCCATGGCAGTAGAAGCACTTTAATTTTTTATCACAAAATAATAATCAATAATCAATGCAGCGCTAATTATAATAATAAAGCTGCACTAACACTCTTATAAAACAGGATTTAATTATGCACCAAGTACCACTACTGATTAATGGCGAATTTATTCAATCAAGCTCAAAAGAACTTATTGACGTAATAAACCCAGCCAACCAAGAAGTGCTAGCCCAAGTACCTTGCACCACAGACGCAGAAATGGATGCAGCTATTGCCTCGGCTTCAGAAACGTTTAAAACGTGGAAAGATGTGCCAATTACTGAGCGCGCGCGCATTATGATGAAATACGCTGCGCTATTAAAAGAGCACCACGACGAGCTTGCCACTATTATTTGTCATGAGCTTGGTAAAACATTTGAAGACGCTAAAGGCGATGTATGGCGTGGTATTGAAGTAGTTGAGCAAGCGGCTAACGCACCGTCATTAATGATGGGCGAAACCATGGAAAACGTAGCGCGTAAAATCGATACTTATTCTTACATGCAACCCTTAGGTGTGTGTGCGGGTATTACGCCGTTTAACTTTCCGGCAATGATCCCATTATGGATGTTTCCGCTGGCAATTGTGTGTGGTAACACCTTTATTTTAAAACCGTCTGAGCAAGATCCACTTACGCCAATGCGCTTAGCTGAGTTATTTATGGAAGCTGGCGCGCCAAAAGGCGTGTTACAAGTAGTACATGGTACAAAACCACAAGTAGATCGCATACTTGAGGACAAAGCAGTACGCGCTATTTCGTTTGTTGGCTCGTGTGGCGTTGGCGCTTATATTTATTCAAAAGGCACAGCAAATCTTAAACGCGTACAAGCGTGTGTGGGTGCTAAAAACCACATGGTTATTATGCCTGATGCCAGCAAATCGCATGTGGTAAATAACTTAGTTGGCGCGTCGGTTGGTGCCGCTGGTCAGCGTTGTATGGGTATTTCGGTTGCGGTATTTGTTGGCCAAGCAAAAGACTGGGTTGATGAAATTAAAGCGGGTTTTGAAGGTGTACGCCCAGGCGTATGGGATGATGCAGGCGCAGCGTATGGTCCGCAAACATCACCGGCTGCAAAAGCACGTATTTTATCGCTTATTGCCGGTGGTAAAGAGCAAGGCGCTAAGTGTTTAATTGACGGCTCAAACTTTACGGTTGAAGGCTACGAGCAAGGTAACTGGGTAGGCCCAACGTTGTTTACCGATGTAACTAAAGACATGGACTTATATAAAGAAGAAATTTTTGGTCCCGTACTGGCGTGTATGTTTGTAGATACATTAGATGAAGCCATTGCCCTAATAAACGACAGCCCATACGGTAACGGCACATCGCTGTTTACCTCAAGCGGCGCGGTTGCGCGTAAGTTCCAACACGAAATTGAAGTAGGCCAAGTAGGTATTAACGTGCCAATTCCGGTGCCACTGCCGTTCTTTTCGTTTACTGGTTGGAAAGGCTCGTTTTATGGCGACACTCACACTTACGGTAAGCAAGGTATTCGTTTTTATACCGAAACTAAAACCATTACTTCACGTTGGTTTGAAGACGACATAGCGTCGGGTCCAAATATGAGCATTAACTTAAAGTAATTACTCATAATAAATAGTTTAAAAAGCATAATTAATAATAAAGAAGGGCACGAAGGTAACTCCTATTACCTTCGTTGCTCTTCACTAATCACCTAGACAACACATAACTAATTGAAGAGGTCTATATGGACTTTAATTTATCAGATGATCAGCAAGCATTTGCTCAAACAGCACGTCAGTTTGCTGACTCAGAACTCGCACCGTACGCCGCTAAGTGGGATCGCGAACATATTTTCCCTAAAGACACGATTAAAGCTGCAGGCGAACTAGGTTTTTGTGGCCTTTACACGCCAGAAGAAGCCGGTGGCCTTGGCTTATCGCGCTTAGATTCAAGCATTATTTTTGAGCAACTTGCTATGGGCTGTACCGCAACAACAGCCATGTTAACCATACATAATATGGCCACTTGGATGGTAGCAAGCTTTGGTACTGACGCCGCTAAAGACAAATACTGCGAACAACTGGTTACTGGCGATTTACTGGCATCGTATTGTTTAACCGAGCCGGGCTCTGGTTCAGACGCCGCATCGCTAAAAACCAAAGCAGTACGCGATGGCGACGAATACGTAATTAACGGCTCAAAAATGTTTATTTCGGGCGCGGGCGAAACCGAAGTATTAGTCGTTATGGCGCGCACCGGATGCGATGGCCCTAAAGGTATTTCGGCCTTTATAGTACCTGCCGACGCTAAAGGTGTTGAATACGGTAAAGCCGAAGAAAAAATGGGCTGGAACGCACAACCTACACGCTTAATTAGTTTTGAAGATGTACGTATTCCGGCGCATAACTTATTAGGTGCAGAAGGCGAAGGTTTTAAATTTGCTATGCAAGGCCTTGATGGCGGGCGCATAAATATTGCAACCTGTTCAATTGGCACAGCACAAGCGGCGCTTAATACGGCTCGCGAATATTTAAAAGAACGTACTCAGTTTGGTAAACCACTGGCCGCGTTTCAAGCGCTGCAGTTTAAAATTGCCGATATGAACACCGAGCTTGTAGCCGCGCGCCAAATGGTAAGGCTGGCTGCGTTTAAGCTTGATAATAACGACAGCGAAAAAACCACGTATTGCGCCATGGCAAAACGTTTTGCCACAGATGTAGGCTTTACAGTGTGTAACGACGCCCTGCAAATTCATGGTGGCTACGGTTATATTAAAGAATACCCATTAGAGCGCCATGTACGTGATGTACGTGTACACCAAATTTTAGAAGGCACTAACGAAATAATGCGCGTTATTATAGCGCGTCGTATTTTAGCAGAGTCAGCCAGCGAAGTTTTATAAGGAGTTATTTATGTCAGAGTCAAATACTAAGTCTAAACCTAGCATTGAATTAACGACCGAAGGTCATGTAGCCATATTAACTATGTCAAACCCGCCAGCAAATACCTGGACCAAAGACACATTAATTGCCTTAAAAAACACCGTTAATAAGTTAAACAAAAATAAAAATATTTATGCATTAGTGCTTACTGGCGAAGGCGAAAAGTTTTTTAGTGCCGGTGCCGACTTAAACTTATTTGCCGGTGGCGATAAAGGCGTAGCCGCTGAAATGTCACGCGTATTTGGCGAAGCATTTGAAGCACTTAGTAACTTTAGAGGCGTGTCGGTTGCGGCTATTAATGGCTATGCCATGGGCGGTGGTTTAGAAGTAGCACTCGCGTGTGATATTCGTATTGCCGAAGAGCAAGCACAAATGGCGCTTCCTGAAGCTAAAGTAGGTTTACTACCGTGCGCTGGTGGTACACAAAATCTAGCATGGCTAGTAGGGGAAGGCTGGGCAAAACGCATGATTTTATGTGGCGAGCGCTTAAAAGCCGACAAAGCACTGCAAATTGGCTTAATTGAAGAAGTTGTTCCACAAGGCGAAAGCTTTGCTGCAGCACTTAAACTAGCTAACCAAGTGGCCGATCAAAGTCCGTCTTCGGTTGCAGCATGTAAAACATTGATTCAAAAAGGGCGTCATCAGCCTATGGCGAGCATTTTACCGCTAGAACGTGAATTGTTTGTGGCCTTATTTGACACCGAAGATCAGCAAGAAGGTGTAAGTGCCTTTTTAGAAAAGCGTCGTGCAAATTGGGTGAACGGCTAATGAGCGGCTTAACATTATTAAATCATGCAGATGACGCAGTCGTATTCGAAACGGCAACCGCGTCAAACGGTGCTTTAATAGCGTTTGCTACGCTAAATGCACCAAAGTCGTTAAACGCCCTTAATTTTGAAATGATCAAACTATTAGAGCCGCAACTAAAAGCTTGGGCGCAAGACAGCAGTATTGCCATGGTGGTATTAAAAGGCGCAGGCGACAAAGCCTTTTGTGCTGGCGGCGATGTTGTAAGTTTGCACCACGCTATGGCTCAAGGCAGCGCAAGCGACTTAGTAGAGGATTTTTTTACGCAAGAGTATCGCCTTGACTATTTAATTCACTGTTACGAAAAGCCATTATTAGTGTGGGGTAACGGTATTGTAATGGGCGGCGGTTTAGGCTTAATGGCTGGTGCAAGCCACCGCGTAGTAACCGAAACATCGCGTATAGCAATGCCTGAGCAAACTATTGGCTTATACCCAGATGTTGGCGGCAGTTATTTTTTACATAAAATGCCTCACAGTGTTGGGTTGTTTTTAGGGCTTACGTCAGCGTCTATAAATTGCGACGATGCCCGTTTTGTTGCCCTTGCCGATCACTATGTAAAAGCAGACAAATACGATGCACTTTTAGCGGGTTTACTCAGCATTAAATGGGGTAAAACGGCCAGTTTAAATCACGAAAAACTTACTACGCTGTTAACTGATTTAGATCAGCAATCAGGGCGTTTGCCTAAAGGTAATATCAAAGCAAATTTGGCAACTATTCAAGAACTTGCTGAGTTTACTACGCTACAACAACAGGTTGACTATATTTTAAACTTAAACACAGACGACAAATGGCTACTAAAAGCGCAAAAATCGCTTAAGCATGGTTGTCCGCTAAGCTGTGCGTTAGTAAGCCGCCAATTAAAAACCAGTAAAGGCAAAAGCCTTGCTGAGTGTTTTAGAATGGAGCTAGGTATGTCGGTACGTGCTGGCGAAGTGGGTGAGTTTCAAGAAGGTGTACGTGCATTGTTAATCGACAAAGACGGTGCGCCAAACTGGCAATACAAAACACTCAGCGACGTGCCAAGCTCAGTGGTAGATAGCTTTTTTGAAGATCGCTATGGCAATAACCACCCACTTAAACAATTACAACAAGGCTAAAGCTATGAGCAAACTCAATATAGGATTTATTGGTTTAGGCAATATGGGTGGGCCCATGGCGGCAAACCTTATAAAAGCAGGGCACACGGTAAGTGTGTTCGACTTAAATCAAAATACAGTTAACGAGCTAAAAAGCAAAGGTGCAAACGCAGCCGCAGATGCCACGCAATGTGCCAACAACGTAGACATACTTATTAGCATGTTACCTGCTGGCAAGCATGTTAAAGCGCTTTATTTGGGCGAAAACGGGCTAATTAACAGCTTAAGCAAAACCACCTTAGTTATTGATTGCTCAACCATAGATGCCGAATCGGCGCGCGTGGTTGGTAAAGAGTTAGCACAGCAAGGTATTAGCTTTGTAGATGCACCGGTATCGGGTGGCGTTGCAGGCGCAACCGCCGGCACACTTACCTTTATAGTAGGTGGCGATAAAGCCGCGTTCGACAAAGCCAATACTGTGCTGGTTGATATGGGCAAAAATATTTTTCATGCAGGCGACATTGGCGCAGGGCAAGTTGCAAAAATATGTAATAACATGCTGTTGAGCATTTTAATGGCAGGCACCAGCGAAGCACTACAAATGGGCATAAATAATGGCCTAGATCCTAAAGTACTTAGCGACATAATGACCGCAAGCTCAGGGCGTAACTGGACGTTAGAGTTATATAACCCGTGTCCGGGTGTAATGGAGTCGGCTCCTGCAAGTAACGAATACAAACCAGGCTTTATGGTCGATCTAATGGCGAAAGATCTAGGCTTGGCAATGGAAGCAGCAAAGCAAAGTAAATCAGCCACGCCAATGGGTTCAATGGCCAACGACTTATACGCTACATTGCAGCACCAAGGTGCGGGTACTGAAGATTTTAGTGCCATATTTAAATTATTTTCGAAGTAGGGGTAACGCGTGGAAATTAAAAATAACACGGTAGTAATAACCGGTGGCGCACAAGGCTTAGGTTTTGCTATGGCGCAAAAGTTTGCAAAAATGGGCGCAAACATTGCCCTAATCGATATGGCGCAAGATGCACTTAACACAGCAACCGAGCAATTAAGTCAACTTGACGGCGTAACTACGCGTATTCAAGGCTACGCTGCCAACGTTACCAACGAGAGCGAAATGGAAGCGGTATTTAACACCATTAATAGCGACTTTGGCCATATTGGTGTATTGATCAACAACGCCGGTATTTTACGCGATGGCATGTTTATTAAAGCTAAAGACGGCAAAGTAGTTAAAAAAATGTCGCTTGAGCAATTTCAATCAGTAATAGACGTAAACCTTACTGGCGTGTTTTTGGCAGGCCGCGAAGCCGCCAGCCATATGATTGAGTCGGGCAAAGGTGGCGTTATTGTAAATATGTCGAGCGTAGCGCGCGCCGGAAACATAGGGCAAACAAACTACGCTGCTTCAAAAGCAGGCGTTGTAGCGCTTACTACTACATGGGCTAAAGAGCTTGGCCGTTTTGGTATTCGCGTAGGCGCAATTGCACCAGGTGTTATAAGCACCGCAATGACCGACGTAATGAAACCAGAAGCTAAAGAGCGCATGCTTAGCGTAACCCCAGTAGGGCGTTTAGGTGAAACTGCAGAAATAGCCCATACCGCACAATATATTATCGAAAACGACTTTTTTACCGGTCGCGTAGTAGAAATAGACGGCGGCATTCGTTTGTAAAATGAATTGGTTTAAGATTAATTAAAAAAGCATAACTCGTGTGGGTTGTGCTTTTTTGTTTTTAATAGAGTAGTTACAACCTTGAAAAAGGGCTAATAACACCATTAGCGCCTTGCTGTAAAACATGGGTATAAATTTGTGTTGTACGAATATCGCTGTGCCCAAGTTGTGTTTGTACTGTGCGTATATCAGCGCCGCTTTGCAGTAAGTGCGTAGCGAATGAGTGGCGCAAAGTATGTGGCGTAACGTGTTTATTAATGTGTGCATTAAAAGCCGCTTTTTTTACAGCGCGCTGTAATTGCTTTTCATCAATATGATGGCGCCTTAGCTGTTTACTCTCAGGATCAATACTGAGTTTATAAGATGGAAATAAATATTGCCAACCCAGCTGTTTGTTATGATTTGGATATTTTTTACGTAATAAATGCGGCATATACACGCCACAAAACAGCGGGTTATTTAGGTCTAATTGTAAATAATTATCGACTAATTGAATTTGTGTTCGTATTTGTGGTATCAGTTCTCCTGCAAGCGTTACAACACGATTTTTGCCCCCTTTACCATCCCAAATTCGAACACAGTTATAATCAAAGTCAATATCTTGTATCCGCAAACGTAGTACCTCCATTAACCGCATACCGCTACCATAAAGTAGTGCACACGCTAAATAATGCTTTGTAATACAGTGTTTAAATAACGCTGAAACTTCTGTTTGTGTAAGCACAACGGGTAATTTCCTAGGGCGTTCACTTTTTATAAGAATCTAATGATAATGAGAGAGGACTTTTAATTATTTCTTTATATAGAAAACTTAGCGCATTCAATGCCTGGGCTTGTGTGCCTTGCGCTACATTTTGCGAGTTTACTAAATGATTTAAATATAATTCCACTTGAGTATCCCCCATAGAGCTTGGGTGTTGCATATTATTAAAGCGGATATAGGCAGCTATCCAAAACAAATAAGCTTCAATAGTGCTCTTTGCATAACGCTTGCTATACATATGATCTTTAATCATGGTTAGAAAGAGAGATTTCATAAATGATATTCAATTATTTAAGTCTGATACTGTGTATATAGACAGTTGTTTGTATTTTGTCCAATAACATTATTAAAAGTCGTTTTGGGGTATTTTAACAACGGTGATTTTATAACATACGTAATTACTTGTTTACATTGTAGTTATTTAGTGGAACTATTGAGCCATGTAATATACGCCGTTTTGGGGTGTTATAAACCCCCAAAGTGGTGTTCAATAAGCTGTTATGTTTTTCAATCAAAAATGGAGTAATAAAATTGTCAGATAATCAATTTGAAAAAGAATTTACCGAAGATAGTTTTTGGGATAAAACTAAGAACTTTGCAAAAACTGCAGGAGAAACCGTTCTAGAGCCAGCATTGAAGCTTTATTATTCAGCTCAAGACTCTGACACACCGACTTGGGCTAAAACTACTGTTTATGGTGCTCTTGGATATTTTATTTCGCCAATAGATGCTATCCCTGATATTACACCTATCGTTGGCTATTCTGATGATCTTGGTGTTTTAGTTGCAGCAACTGCCGCTGTAGCGGCTTATATTAAAAATGAGCATGCAGTCAAAGCAAAAGAAACTCTAAAACAATGGTTTGGCTAAGCAAAAACATAATCGGGTAGCCGGAGGTCTCTAACCTCCAGCCCCCACACCACCCATCATGCGGGTCCGCAATGGGCGGTTCATCT